>NZ_FMXH01000033.1:0-1332 GCF_900103575.1 Pseudomonas sp. NFACC51
TGGTTCCACAGTTTCTTCGGCAGCGCCTGATTCATATGCGACGCCCCCGAGTTCCACCATGGGCCGCGGCCATTCGACGTTGACTTGCAGGCACGAGCTTCGCCAAGCCCCAAGCGCATTAAGTTGCGCGCCCTCGTCGAGGGCTGCTTCCATTGGCGCCAGATGGCACACCGAAGCTTACGTCGCACCCATCCGTCCAACTCCTCAAGTGGCTTCTTGCTCTGACTGAGCTTGAAGTAGCCCGCCCAGCCACGCAGCATCGGTCTTATCCGCTCAATGACCTTCGCCATCTCTTGGCCCCGTGCCCCGCGCAATAATTCCCTGAGCCGGTCGCGTAAGCGATCCAGACTCAGCGTTGCCACTTTCAACCTCGGTTGTCGATGCCGGCTCATCCCATAGCCCAGATAGTCACAGACCCACGGCCGTGCCACTCGGCTCTTTTCCCGATTCAGCGTTAGTTTCAGACGCAGGCTCAGGAAGCGCTCAACCCCGGCCAGCACTCGTTCGCCAGCACGGCGACTGCGCACATAAATGTTCGCATCATCGGCGTAACGCACGAAGCGATGGCCCCGTCGTTCCAACTCTCGGTCGAGTTCGTTGAGCAGGATGTTCGACAGCAACGGCGAGAGCGGGCCGCCTTGCGGCGTCCCCTCCTGTCGTCGGCTGACGATCCCACCCGACATGACCCCAGCCTCGAGATAGCGACGGATCAGCCTGAGCACTCGCTTGTCTTCGACTTGACGCTCGACGTAGGCCATCAATACATCGTGGCTGACCCGATCGAAGAACTTCTCCAAGTCGAGTTCCACACACCAGCGGTGACCCGCCGCCACGTGGGCGCGGGCTGTTTCGATGGCTTGATGAGCGCTTCTGCCCGGGCGAAAGCCGTAGCTGTAGTCCGAGAACAGGGGGTCGAAGATCGGCGTGAGCTGTTGCAGCAGGGCCTGTTGGATCAGACGGTCCACGACACAGGGGATACCCAACTGTCGTGTTCCACCTTTGGGTTTAGGGATTTCGACGGCGCGCACACCTTGCGGGTGGTACTCGCCGGCCAGCAACCGGGCCTTGAGGATCGGCCAATACTGTTTCGTGTAGTGCGCCAGTTGCTCCACCGTCATGCCATCGGCACCCGGTGCGCCCTTGTTGCTGACCACACGTTGATACGCACGTCTGAGGTTGGCGGGTGCAAGCACTCGCTCCATCAGCGTGTCCGGCTCCGCGTTCGTCCACGTCACAAACGCCGTCGATACCTGTGCGCTGTCAGCCGTCATCCTCGGATTCTGTCCAGGACTCGGAGTCACAGTCTTCTCTGGGAGAAATTTCTGCATTTCG
>NZ_FMXH01000032.1:0-1430 GCF_900103575.1 Pseudomonas sp. NFACC51
GGCTTGGAGCATACAAATTGCTTGGGTGTTATATGGTCAAGCCTCACGGGCAATTAGTACAGGTTAGCTCAACGCCTCACAGCGCTTACACACCCTGCCTATCAACGTCGTAGTCTTCGACGGCCCTTCAGGGGACTCAAGGTCCCAGTGAGATCTCATCTTGAGGCAAGTTTCCCGCTTAGATGCTTTCAGCGGTTATCTTTTCCGAACATAGCTACCCGGCAATGCCACTGGCGTGACAACCGGAACACCAGAGGTTCGTCCACTCCGGTCCTCTCGTACTAGGAGCAGCCCCTCTCAAATCTCAAACGTCCACGGCAGATAGGGACCGAACTGTCTCACGACGTTCTAAACCCAGCTCGCGTACCACTTTAAATGGCGAACAGCCATACCCTTGGGACCGGCTTCAGCCCCAGGATGTGATGAGCCGACATCGAGGTGCCAAACACCGCCGTCGATATGAACTCTTGGGCGGTATCAGCCTGTTATCCCCGGAGTACCTTTTATCCGTTGAGCGATGGCCCTTCCATACAGAACCACCGGATCACTAAGACCTACTTTCGTACCTGCTCGACGTGTCTGTCTCGCAGTCAAGCGCGCTTTTGCCTTTATACTCTACGACCGATTTCCGACCGGTCTGAGCGCACCTTCGTACTCCTCCGTTACTCTTTAGGAGGAGACCGCCCCAGTCAAACTACCCACCATACACTGTCCTCGATCCGGATAACGGACCTGAGTTAGAACCTCAAAGTTGCCAGGGTGGTATTTCAAGGATGGCTCCACGCGAACTGGCGTCCACGCTTCAAAGCCTCCCACCTATCCTACACAAGCAAATTCAAAGTCCAGTGCAAAGCTATAGTAAAGGTTCACGGGGTCTTTCCGTCTAGCCGCGGATACACTGCATCTTCACAGCGATTTCAATTTCACTGAGTCTCGGGTGGAGACAGCGCCGCCATCGTTACGCCATTCGTGCAGGTCGGAACTTACCCGACAAGGAATTTCGCTACCTTAGGACCGTTATAGTTACGGCCGCCGTTTACCGGGGCTTCGATCAAGAGCTTCGCGTTAGCTAACCCCATCAATTAACCTTCCGGCACCGGGCAGGCGTCACACCCTATACGTCCACTTTCGTGTTTGCAGAGTGCTGTGTTTTTAATAAACAGTCGCAGCGGCCTGGTATCTTCGACCGGCGTGGGCTTACGCAGCAAGTGCTTCACCCTCACCGGCGCACCTTCTCCCGAAGTTACGGTGCCATTTTGCCTAGTTCCTTCACCCGAGTTCTCTCAAGCGCCTTGGTATTCTCTACCCAACCACCTGTGTCGGTTTGGGGTACGGTTCCTGGTTACCTGAAGCTTAGAAGCTTTTCTTGGAAGCATGGCATCAACCACTTCGTCACCCAAAGGGTAACTCGTCATCAGCTCTCGGCCTTA
>NZ_FMXH01000031.1:0-1590 GCF_900103575.1 Pseudomonas sp. NFACC51
ACGTTACTTTCACTGGTAACGGATCAGGCTAAGGTAAAATTTGTGAGTTGCTCTTTGAGCAAGATCGAATTTTCGGCGAATGTCGTCTTCACAGTATAACCAGATTGCTTGGGGTTATATGGTCAAGTGAAGAAGCGCATACGGTGGATGCCTTGGCAGTCAGAGGCGATGAAAGACGTGGTAGCCTGCGAAAAGCTTCGGGGAGTCGGCAAACAGACTGTGATCCGGAGATGTCTGAATGGGGGAACCCAGCCATCATAAGATGGTTATCTTGTACTGAATACATAGGTGCAAGAGGCGAACCAGGGGAACTGAAACATCTAAGTACCCTGAGGAAAAGAAATCAACCGAGATTCCCTTAGTAGTGGCGAGCGAACGGGGACTAGCCCTTAAGCTTCTTTGATTTTAGCGGAACGCTCTGGAAAGTGCGGCCATAGTGGGTGATAGCCCTGTACGCGAAAGGATCTTAGAAGTGAAATCGAGTAGGACGGAGCACGAGAAACTTTGTCTGAATATGGGGGGACCATCCTCCAAGGCTAAATACTACTGACTGACCGATAGTGAACTAGTACCGTGAGGGAAAGGCGAAAAGAACCCCGGAGAGGGGAGTGAAATAGATCCTGAAACCGTATGCGTACAAGCAGTGGGAGCCCACTTTGTTGGGTGACTGCGTACCTTTTGTATAATGGGTCAGCGACTTATTTTCAGTGGCGAGCTTAACCGAATAGGGGAGGCGTAGCGAAAGCGAGTCTTAATAGGGCGTCTAGTCGCTGGGAATAGACCCGAAACCGGGCGATCTATCCATGGGCAGGTTGAAGGTTAGGTAACACTGACTGGAGGACCGAACCGACTACCGTTGAAAAGTTAGCGGATGACCTGTGGATCGGAGTGAAAGGCTAATCAAGCTCGGAGATAGCTGGTTCTCCTCGAAAGCTATTTAGGTAGCGCCTCATGTATCACTGTAGGGGGTAGAGCACTGTTTCGGCTAGGGGGTCATCCCGACTTACCAAACCGATGCAAACTCCGAATACCTACAAGTGCCGAGCATGGGAGACACACGGCGGGTGCTAACGTCCGTCGTGAAAAGGGAAACAACCCAGACCGTCAGCTAAGGTCCCAAAGTTATGGTTAAGTGGGAAACGATGTGGGAAGGCTTAGACAGCTAGGAGGTTGGCTTAGAAGCAGCCACCCTTTAAAGAAAGCGTAATAGCTCACTAGTCGAGTCGGCCTGCGCGGAAGATGTAACGGGGCTCAAACCATACACCGAAGCTACGGGTATCACGTAAGTGATGCGGTAGAGGAGCGTTCTGTAAGCCTGTGAAGGTGAGTTGAGAAGCTTGCTGGAGGTATCAGAAGTGCGAATGCTGACATGAGTAACGACAATGGGTGTGAAAAACACCCACGCCGAAAGACCAAGGTTTCCTGCGCAACGTTAATCGACGCAGGGTTAGTCGGTCCCTAAGGCGAGGCTGAAAAGCGTAGTCGATGGAAAACAGGTTAATATTCCTGTACTTCTGGTTATTGCGATGGAGGGACGGAGAAGGCTAGGCCAGCTTGGCGTTGGTTGTCCAAGTTTAAGGTGGTAGGCTG
>NZ_FMXH01000030.1:0-2987 GCF_900103575.1 Pseudomonas sp. NFACC51
AGTGTGGGGTTTCCCCATGTGAGAGTAGGTCATCGTCAAGATTAAATTCCGAAACCCCTATCTGCTGATGCAGGTAGGGGTTTTGTTTTGCCCGCGGGAAAGTCATTTTGTGTTTCTATGCAACTGTCTTGCGCATGGCTATCATGCGGGCCTCATTATCAGGGCGCAGTCCGCATGCTCACGTTGCTAAAACTTCTGAAGGATGGTCGCTTTCATTCAGGGCAGGCGCTGGGTGCTGCGCTGGGTATCAGTCGTAGTGCTGTATGGAAGCAATTACAGCACTTGGAAGCAGAAATAGGGCTGTCTGTTCATAAGGTTCGAGGTAGGGGGTATCAGTTGGCTAAGCCTCTGGTGCTTTTGGATGCTGCAGAGATTTGCGCAAAAGGCCTTCGCGAGTGGCCTGTCCATATCTTTGACGCTATTGACTCGACCAACGCCGAGGCGCTGCGTTTGATCGAGCGTGGGGCGGCGGCGCCGTTCATGGTTTTGGCTGAGCGACAGATCGCTGGTCGTGGTCGTCGTGGTCGTAAGTGGGTCAGTCCGTTCGCCGAAAACCTCTACCACAGCCTAGTGCTACGCATTGACGGCGGTATGCGACAGATCGAAGGGCTGAGCCTGGTCGTCGGGCTTGCTGTCATGCATGCCCTGCGTGATATGGGGATCGCTGAGGCGGGGCTGAAATGGCCTAATGATGTCCTGGTGGGAGAGAAAAAGATCGCCGGCATCTTGCTTGAGTTGGTGGGGGATCCTGCGGACGTTTGTCACGTTGTCCTTGGGGTGGGGATTAATGTGAATATGCAATCGACTGATGAGGTCGACCAGCAATGGACATCCATGTGTCTTGAGGCAGGAAGGGATTTTGATCGAAATGAGCTGGTCGCACGATTGGGTGCGAAGCTTCAGCGCTATCTGAGGCTTCATCACGCATCGGGGTTTGCTGCAATACAGTCGGAGTGGGAGCAATACCATCTTTGGCAGGGCAGGGCTGTCTCCCTGATTGCCGGTGTTAATAAAATTGACGGTATTGTGCTGGGCATTGATCACCAGGGTGCGCTGCGTTTGAAGGTAGACGGTGTGGAAAAAAACTTTAGCGGTGGTGAGCTCAGCCTGAGGTTGCGTGATGATTCTTGAGCTTGACTGCGGCAATAGCTTTATCAAATGGCGTGTTCTTCGTGCCGATGGGGTGACGCCGGTCGAAGGTGGCGTGGTCAGCTCTGACAGCGATTTGCTGGTGAGCCTGAGCCATGCCGAGAAGTTCCAACTCAAGAAATGTCGTCTTGTTAGTGTAAGGACTCCGGAGGAGACGGATTCATTGGTCGCCTCTCTCGTTGATGTATTTGGGGTGTCGGTGACCCGCGCTGTGCCTGCCCGAGAAATGGCGGGGGTGAAAAACGGCTACCAGGATTACGAGCGGTTGGGGCTTGATCGATGGTTGGCCTTGCTGGGTGGGTACCATCTTGCTTCAGGCGCGTGCCTGGTCCTTGATTTCGGTACTGCCATTACGGCTGATTTTGTGGCGGCGGATGGTGAGCATCTCGGCGGATTCATTTGTCCGGGCATGCCTTTGATGCGTAACCAACTGCGTACTCATACGCGAAGAATTCGCTATGACGATATGGCTGCCGAGCGCGCCCATGAGAGTCTCGCTCCAGGTCGGACAACTGTCGAAGCGGTCGAGCGCGGTTGCATGCTGATGCTCAGGGGGTTTGTCCTGACTCAGCTTGAATTGGCGCAGCAATATTGGGGGGAGGATTTCGTGGTGTTTCTCACGGGTGGGGACGCCAATCTGGTTTCCGGGGTTGTTCCTGATGCCAAGGTGGTGCCCGACCTGGTTTTTGTCGGTTTGGCGATGGCCTGTCCCTTGTCTTGAGGTTTTCTATGCGGTGGTTGTTTCTGTTGTTGCTGGTTTTGAATGTCTTCTACTACATCTGGCATCAGCAGGAGGCCCCGCTTCGCGCCAAGGATGTGACTCCGCTCAGTTTGTACCGCGGTTCGCAGCAGGATATTCACCTGTTGAGCGAAACGGCGGATGCGCTTGTCAGGCGCGACCTGGGTAAATCCGGTGAGGCGCAAAAGACTTGTGTTTACTTGGGTGGTTTTGTTCGTCCGGAGCTGGCCAGGCAGTTGGAGCAGCGATTGGCTGCCTCGGGCGTCGTAAGTCGTTCTGCTGCGCCGAACTCGCCAAATGCCCCTGAGGGTGGGGGATTCTGGGTTCAGGTTTCCCAGGAAAGCGTGGGAAAGGTGAATGAAGCGTTGCTTCAAAACCTTTCTAAAGAATTCAATGAGTTAAAACATAAAATAATGCCGTGCGAGGGGGTTGCACCCGCTGGGTAGTTTGCATAGAATGGCGCCCGCTTCGCAGCGAAGACCTTTAAAGGTTAGCGGTACGAAGCGACGTCAACGCAGCTAACCTCAGGTTTTTAATGAGAAAATGCTTGACAGAAGGCTGGCATGATATAGAATGCCGGCTCGCTTAGGAGGGGTTCCCGAGCGGCCAAAGGGATCAGACTGTAAATCTGACGTCTACGACTTCGAAGGTTCGAATCCTTCCCCCTCCACCATTTTAGCGTGAGCTGCAAGCTCCGCGGGTATAGTTTAGTGGTAGAACCTCAGCCTTCCAAGCTGATGATGCGGGTTCGATTCCCGCTACCCGCTCCAAGTTTGCAGGTTGTGCAAAGTGTTTCGCTCTTGTAGCTCAGTTGGTAGAGCACACCCTTGGTAAGGGTGAGGTCAGCGGTTCAAATCCGCTCAAGAGCTCCATATAACAAGGCAGATATGAAAATATCTGCCTTTGTTTTAATGGCTTGTGTGACTCGCTAAATTCTTCTCCTAGGGGTGATTTCGATGGCTAAGGAAAAGTTCGAACGTAATAAGCCGCACGTCAACGTCGGTACCATCGGTCACGTTGACCACGGTAAAACCACGCTGACCGCTGCTCTGACCCGTGTCTGCTCCGAAGTTTTCGGTTCGGCCAAGGTTGACTTCGA
>NZ_FMXH01000029.1:0-7825 GCF_900103575.1 Pseudomonas sp. NFACC51
CGAACACCGCTTTGTCGGCGGTCGCGAACGGCAACGCCAGCAAGGCCGGCTGCTCAGTGACTACGACTACGACGAACAGGGCCGCCTCAAGGCCCAGACCGTGTGGCAGAGCCAACAGCAGCAACTGTTCTGGCGCGATTATGCCTACAGCGCCAAGGGCAACCTGCAAACCCTTTCCGACAACCGAAGCCGCCGCAGCTACCAGTACGACCCGCTGGATCGCCTGACCCGCATCGACTTTTCCCACAGCGACCCGCCGGAACACTTCTGCCACGATCCGGCCGGCAACCTGATGATGCAGGACCGCCCCGGCCCGACCACCCTCAAGGGCAACCGCCTGCTGAAAGAGGGCGACCGCCACTATGACTACGACGCCTTCGGCAACCTGATCCGCGAACGCCGCGGCCAGGCTCTGGTCAGCGCCTACCGCTACGACAGCCAGCACCGCCTGATCGGCGTCACCACGGCCGATGGGCGTGAAACCTCCTACCGCTACGACGCCTTTGGCCGACGCATCAGCAAGACCGTGGATGGCCTGACCACGGAATTTTTCTGGCAGGGCGACCAGGTCGTCGCCGAAAACAGCCCGCGCCACCACCGCAGCTACGTCTACGAACCCGGCACCTTCCGCCCGCTGGCGATGCTCGACGGCGAAGGCCCCGACGCCCGCCCGTTCTACTACCACCTCGACCACCTGGGCACCCCCCAGGAACTGACCAACCCCGCCGGCCAGATCGTCTGGTCGGCGCGCTACAACGGCTACGGCCAACTCACCGAACTCCAGCACGGCGGCGGCGAACAACTGGAACAACCGCTGCGCTTCCAGGGCCAATACTTCGACCCGGAAAGCGGCCTGCACTACAACCGCCACCGCTACTACAATCCCGGCACTGGCCGCTATCTGACGCCTGACCCGAGCAAATTGGCGGGTGGGCTCAATGGGTATCGCTACACGGTGAACCCGACGGGGTGGGTGGATCCGTTGGGGTTGGTGGATTGTCCGGGGAAGGGTGGGTGTCGGCCGGCGGTTGGGGAGCAGGATCCGGCGGCGAAGGTAGCTGTTAGTCGAACAGAACCCAAGCTGCCTACTCCTAAGAAAGAAGAGGATTTTCTGTATCGCGGTGATGAGCGAGAACCAGAAGATGTTTTTGAAAATGGCTTTAAAAGCAAAGGTAAAAGCAAGGATCTATTTTTACACTCTTTGGATAGTGATTGGCCTCCTAGTTATTATATTAGTACCTCCTACTCACGAAATGTGGGGAAGAAGTTTGCCACTGGTGAGTACACGAGGATAGGGTACTTGTATACATTGCAAAAAATCCCAGGGCATGATCTACAAAAGGAGCTGGGAGCTGCATATTTGTTCGGGGCTGAAAAAGAGATTGCAATTCCAGGTCGTATAAGTAACGAGGATGTGCTTGGTGCAACCTTAATACTTGATAATGGAAAGGAGTTTGGTTACTCCATCCCTAACCCTAATAGGAAGATAAAAAAATGATTTCTACAGTGGAGGTGCAGGTATCTAGAGAAGGAAAAAAAGAACGAACCTGTCTTGTATGTGACTCTAACAAAATTGCGATTACTTTCTGCGCGACAGATGGTGTCGACAAAACTTATGTAGGTGGAAATTTTTATAAGTGCTTTGCGAATCTTAGGCGAGACAATCCAGATGTCACCTTTTTCTGTAAAGGTGCCAAGAGAAATGTTTATCCGTCCGGCATGTCGGCACAGATGTCGCTTGGGCTAAAAGCGTATGAGTTGAGTATGGGTGTCACTCCATCACTCGATGATATCGTTTATATATTTGAATATGATGATAGTAACTTGGCAAACGATCCGGATGAACAAGAAGCTTTCTTTAAGGAATGGGTTGAGTCTCGTTTGATATAGCTATGAGCATGAAATGGCAATTTTCGAACAGGTAGGTTCATCACTGATCAACCTACCCTTACCTCACCCCCCCAGCCATTAAAAAAACCACCCCTTTGGCACCGATAACATCGTTTCTCGGTCGCGCGGCTTTTCCCTATATTGGCCCTCAGATCCGGTGGATGGCTCAACGTCCACCCCCTCAGTGTGAGTAGCCTCAATGAACAATAAACCTGACAGCACAGGGCTTGATAATGCGGGAGCAGGAACCCGGGCGGTTTGGGGTGGGGAGCAGGTCAGGCACCCCTACAACGCCACGCAAACCCCCATCGTGGCCAGCGCCGCGTACGGTTACGACGACATCGACGTCTGGTACGACGTCGCCTTGGGCAAGGCCCCCGGTTTTATCTACAGCCGCATGAGCAACCCGACCGTCGAGACCCTCGAAGCCAAGATTCGCGAGCTGGAAATGGCCGAGTCCGCCGTGGCCTTCAGCAGCGGCATGGCGGCGATCAGCAGCGTGCTCTACACCTTCCTGGCCCATGGCGATCGCGTGGTGTCGACCAAGGACAGTTACGGCGGCACCAACAAGATCTTCGAAGAGTTCCTGCCGCGCACCGGCGTGACGGTGACCTTGTGCGAGACCTTCGATCACGACGATCTGGAGCGTGAAATCGCCAAGGGTTGCCAGGTGCTCTACCTGGAAACCCCCACCAACCCCACCCTGAAAATCCTCGACATCCCGCGCCTGGTGGCAGCGGCCAAGCGTGTCGGTGCCGTGGTCGTGGCCGATAACACCTTCGCCACGCCGCTGAACCAGAGCCCACTGGCCTTGGGGGTGGACGTGGTGATTCATAGCGCGACCAAGTTTCTCAGCGGCCATGGCGACGTGCTCGGTGGCCTGGTGTGTGGCAGCGAAGCCTTGATGGCCCAGGTGCGGCATTATCGGGAAATCAACGGCGCGAGCCTTGACCCGTTCTCGGCCTACCTGATCATCCGTGGCATGAAGACCCTGGCACTGCGCATGCGTCAGCAGCAACACAGCGCCCGGGCCCTGGCCGAGTTTCTCTGCACCGAACCGTTGGTGGAGGCGGTGAATTATCCCGGCTTGCCCAGCCACCCGAACCACGCCGTGGCTTGCGCGCAAATGTCCGGTTTCGGCGCCATCGTCAGTTTTGTCCTGGTCGGTGGCATGGACACGGTCAAATTGCTGCTGCCACGCCTGCGCTTCGCCCATTGCGCGGGCAACCTGGGCGCGGTGGAAACCATCTACGGCCCGGCCCGTACCACCAGCCATGTCGAGAACACCTTGGAAGAACGCCTGGCCCTGGGCATCTCCGAAGGCTTGGTGCGGGTTTCGGTCGGCATCGAAGACACGGACGATCTATTGGACGATCTGAAACAGGCCTTCGCCTTCGTCAAAAAGACCCTCACCCCGCAACTCAATGAAGCCCCTATCGAGACCGCAAGCTGAAGTTTGAAAGTTGGTACCCCGCCACAAGGCTGTGAGTGGGGCGTTCATGAATAGGAATAATAATAAAGCTTAGTGGCGATGCACTTTTACTCTGCCCAATAACTTGTCGCGGACGTTAATGCGCGCCCTAACAACTTTCATGAGAACAATCATGTCCATAAAAGAACAACAACTTAATACGCGTGCCGGTTTTAAACAGGAAATGCAGACGCGCCATATTGTCATGTTGGCATTAGGCGGCGTCATTGGTACCGGGCTGTTTCTCACGTCCGGGTATACCGTCAACCAGGCCGGCCCCATGGGCGCGGTGATCGCCTACATCATTGGCGCGCTGATGGTCTACATGGTGATGATGTGCCTGGGTGAACTGGCGGTGCAGATGCCGGAAACCGGTTCGTTCAGCACCTACGCCACACGGTTTCTAGGCCCGGGCACCGGTTACACCGTGGCCTGGTTGTATTGGCTGACGTGGACGGTGGCCATCGGTTCCGAATTCACCGCGGCCGGCATTCTCATGTCGCGCTGGTTTCCCGACACACCGGTGTGGATCTGGAGCGCGCTGTTCGCCGGCGTGGTGTTCCTCTCCAACGTGATCTCGGTGCGTTTGTTCGCCGAGACCGAGTTCTGGTTGTCGTTGATCAAAGTGTTGACCGTGGTGGTGTTCCTGCTGATTGGCGGTGGCGCGATTCTTGGCCTGTTGAACATCGACCAGGCCCACAGCATCGGCTTGAGCAACTTCACCCGCGAAGGACTTTTTCCTACCGGTTTCATGCCGATTGCGATGACGCTGCTGGCGGTGTCCTTCGCGTTCTCCGGCACTGAGCTGATTGGCATCGCCGCCGGTGAAACCAAGGACCCGCAACGCAATGTGCCACGCGCCATCCGCACCACGGTGCTGCGCCTGGCGGTGTTTTTCGTCGGGACCATTTTTGTCCTGGCGACCTTGTTGCCCCGCGAGCAGGCCGGTCTGGTCGAAAGCCCCTTCGTCACAGTGTTCACCTACATCGGCATTCCATACTCCGCCGACATCATGAACTTCGTGATCATCAGCGCCCTGTTGTCGGCGGCCAACTCCGGGTTGTACGCCGCCTCGCGGATGCTCTGGACCCTCAGCGACCAAGGCCACCTGCCCAAGCAGTTCTCGGCCCTGACCCGCATGGGCACGCCGCTCAACGCGATCATCGTCAGCATGGCCGGCGGCGCCGCTTCGTTGCTCAGCAGCGTGTTTGCCGCCGACACCATCTACCTGGCGCTGGTGTCGATTTCCGGCCTGGCCGTGGTGGTGGTGTGGATGAGCATCGCCGCGAGCCAGATCGCTTTCCGGCGTCACTATGTGGCCAACGGCGGCGACATTCGCAAACTCAAGTTCCGGGTTCGCGGCTATCCGTGGGTGCCGCTGGGGGCGCTGGTGTGCTGCAGCCTGGCGTGCATCGGGATCGCCTTCGACCCTGAACAACGGGTGGCGCTGTACTTCGGCTTGCCGTTCATCGCCTGGTGTTACTTCGTGTATTACATTACCCGCAAAAGCCGCGAGCGACGCTTGTCGGTTGCCCTCGTGGCACAACCGTCCGACGCGTTCTAAGGCGCGTCGACGGGGCGGGCAAACGTGCCCGGTGCGTGGGGGTCAACGAGGTCCAGATCATGAAGCAAAAAACGTTGCCCCCGTTGAACTGGCTGCGGGCATTCGAAGTGTCGGCCCGCTGCCTGAACTTCACCCACGCCGCCGACGAACTGTTTTTGACCCAGGGCGCGGTCAGCCAGCAGATCCGCCAATTGGAAAGTCACCTGGGGGTGGCGCTGTTCAAGCGCCTGCCCCGTGGCTTGGGCCTGACCGAAGAGGGCCAGGCCTACCTGCCGGTGGTGCAGGACGCGATCACGCGATTGGCGGTGGGCACCAACGAAATCTTTGGCCAGCACAAGCGCCGGCCAATCAAGGTGCGCGGCAGCCTGGCGTTTTTCGTGCACTGGCTGGCGCCGAAACTGGTGGATTTTCGCCAGGTGCATCCGCACGTCGACATCCGCTACATCAGCAACATCTGGGTCAAGGAACTGGACGGCGAGGACGACATGGAAATTCGCTGGGGCCACGGTCAATGGCCCGGCCTGGTGTCGCAACGCCTGACCTGGGACACCTTGTTTCCGGTGTGTTCGCCAGCCTTGATGACGACGCTGAAGGTGCCGGCGGACGTGGCCAAGCATCCATTGCTGCACGTGCTGGGCTACGAAGAGGGCTGGGGTTACTGGCTGAAAATGGTCGGTGCCGACTCGGTGGATTCCTCGACCGGCATGCAGTTCGACACGTTGGTCTGCACCTTGCGCATGGCTGAACTGGGGCAGGGCATCGCCCTGGCGCGGTCGTCGATGGTCAGTGACATGCTCGGCGACGGGCGCTTGGTCGAACCCTTCGCCCAGCGCATCGAGGCCAGCGAATCGTTTTACCTGGTGCGCAGTTCCGGGGCCGAGCAACACCCGGACGCGGTGCGGTTTTCCACCTGGCTGGTGGAGCAGGCGCATCGTTTCAAGTGAGCCGTTTCAAGTGAATATCCGGAGTTGACCATGCGCTATGTGAGTACCCGAAATTCAGCCGTGCAGGTCGATTTCGAAAAGGTTGTGCTGTCGGCCATCGCCGAGGACGGCGGGCTGTTCGTCCCCGTCGAACTGCCGCAGTTCGAACCCCAGGACATCGCCAACTGGTCGACATTGTCCTATGACGAACTGGCCTATCGGGTGATGCGTCCGTTCGTGGGCGAGGCGATCCCCGAGGCCGATTTCAAGCGGGTGCTCAAGGAGGCCGGCAGCCAGTTCAGCCATCGCTCCCTGGCGCCGTTGCATCAGGTGGATCGCAATGAATGGGTCCTGGAATTGTTCCATGGGCCGACCCGCTCCTCGAAGGACTTTGCCGCGCAATTGCAGGCGCGGCTGGTGCAGTACTTTTTGCGCAAGCGCGGGCGTCGCGCGGTGGTGATCGGCGTCACCAACGGCGATACCGGGCTGGCCGCCATCGAAGCCTTCAAGCACTGCGACGAGACCGATGTGGTGGTGATTTATCCCGAAGCCGGCGTGCCGCAAGACCAGCTTCAAGACCTGCAAGCGACGGCGCATCCGCGGGTTCATCAAGTGGCTGTCGATGGCAGTTTTGATGAGTGCCAGACCTTGGTCACCCAACTGTTCCGACAGCACGAGGCGATCAGTTTCAATTCCAGTAACTGGGTCAGCGTCATGGCGCAGTTGGTGTTTTATTTCCATGCCGTGTTGCAACTGGGCGGCGGTCAGCGGCCCATCGGTTTCAGCGTGCCCGCGGCAAGCTTTGCCGAAGTCTATGCCGGCTACATCGCGCAGAAGATGGGCTTGCCCATCACGCAGATGATTGTTGCGACCAATCAGAATGACGCGCTGCATCAGTTCTTTTTGAAAAACCATTACTCGCGATTGCGCGCCAGCAAGACCCTGTCGCCGGCCATGGACTTGTCGATTTTTTCCAACCTGGAGCGGTTTCTCTGGGAGCTCTATGGGCACGACGACCAGGCCGTGAGCGCACTGATGCACACCTTCGAAACCCACGGCGAAATGACCATCGCCAACGAGTTCTGGCTACAGGCGCGGATGATCATCGACTCGTACGCGGTCAGCGATGAGCAGACGCTGGAGGAAATCACCTCGCTGCATCGCGACACCGGCTACGTCATCGACCCCCACACCGCCACCGGCGTGCTCGCGGCGCGCTTGTACCGGCGCAGCCTGGTGGCGCCGATGGTGACCTTGGGCGAGATCTCCCCGGCCAAATCGGCGGTGTTGCTCGGCGAGTTGGGGATCCACATCGCGGCGCGACAACGCCCGGTTTCCGAGCATGGCCCGGCGCAGATTCATCGCCTCCAGCCGGACGACCTCGGTGCCCTCCATCAACTGCTCGGCGCCCTGTAACCGGAGGCCCCATGAAGCGAATTCTCGATCCCCTCGACGAACGCATCATCGCCGAACTGCGGCTCAACGCCCGCGCCGCCCACGCCGAACTGGCAGCCAAGGTCAACCTCTCGCGCAACGCCGTGCGCCAACGCATCGAACGCCTCGAACGCGACGGCGCGATCCAGGGCTACACCGTGCGCACCGGGGAGGGCGCGCACGCGTCGTCGAACATCAACGCGGTGATCTTCGTCTACCGCTACGACCGCATGCGCGGTGCCGAGGTGTTGCAAGCGTTGCAGGCCATGCCGGAAGTGCTGCAGTGCGATGTGATGAGTGGCGAGTTCGATTTGATGCTGCGGGTGGGCGCGGCGAACCCGGAACGGGTGCATAAAGTGTGGAAAGAGATCTCGGCGTTGCCCGGCGTGGAAAACACAGTCACTTCGTTCGTGCTGTCATCGGTGGTCTAGGCGCGCTATCCGCTGCTGATGCCCGCAGACGCCCCAGCCACCACAACCCCCGTGGCGAGGGAGCTTGCTCCCGCTGGGCTGCGAAGCAGCCCCAACCCGATTGACCGCAATC
>NZ_FMXH01000026.1:0-16377 GCF_900103575.1 Pseudomonas sp. NFACC51
CAAGACGACAACGAAATGGGCACCACTGCTGTCAAGAAGCTGGTGGAAACTCTGGACAGCTACATCCCAGAGCCAGAGCGTGCTATCGACAAGCCGTTCCTGATGCCAATCGAAGACGTATTCTCGATCTCCGGTCGCGGTACTGTTGTGACTGGTCGTGTTGAGCGTGGCATCGTCCGTATCCAGGAAGAAGTTGAGATCGTCGGTCTGCGCGACACTCAGAAAACTACCTGCACCGGCGTTGAAATGTTCCGCAAGCTGCTCGACGAAGGTCGTGCTGGCGAGAACTGCGGCGTGCTGCTGCGCGGCACCAAGCGTGACGACGTTGAGCGTGGCCAGGTTCTGGTCAAGCCAGGCACCGTCAAGCCGCACACCAAGTTCACCGCAGAAGTTTACGTTCTGAGCAAGGAAGAAGGCGGTCGTCACACTCCGTTCTTCAAAGGCTACCGTCCACAGTTCTACTTCCGTACAACTGACGTGACTGGTAACTGCGAGCTGCCAGAAGGCGTTGAAATGGTAATGCCAGGTGACAACATTCAGATGACTGTTACCCTGATCAAGACCATCGCGATGGAAGACGGTCTGCGTTTCGCTATCCGTGAAGGCGGTCGTACCGTCGGCGCTGGCGTCGTAGCCAAAGTCATCGAGTAAACAGTTGTAATGTCTTTTTCGGGCCGGCATAATGGTCGGCCTGATTTTGTTTTAGGTCAGTAGCTCAATTGGCAGAGCGACGGTCTCCAAAACCGTAGGTTGGGGGTTCGATTCCCTCCTGACCTGCCAGATTCACTCGGTGTGTCTGGCTTTCTTTTCACAGGATCTTCATAGATGACTCCTAAAGCTGAAGCTCAAGGCTCTCGCTTCGATCTGCTCAAGTGGCTAGTGGTAGTCGCTTTGGTGGTTATTGGCGTTGTTGGCAATCAGTATTATTCTGCTTCGCCGATCCTGTACCGCGTACTTGCATTGCTCGCCATTGCTGCTGTTGCTGCCTTTGTAGGCCTGCAGACAGCCAAGGGCAAGTCTTTCTTTGTACTCGCTAAGGAAGCTCGCACCGAGATTCGTAAAGTCGTATGGCCGACTCGCCAAGAAACCACGCAGACCACGTTGATCGTTGTGGCTGTTGTTCTGGTAATGGCGTTGCTGTTGTGGGGGCTCGATTCCCTGCTCGGCTGGCTTGTTTCCTTGATTGTTGGCTAAGGGTGTCCCGTGGCTAAGCGTTGGTACGTTGTGCATGCTTACTCGGGTTACGAGAAGCATGTCATGCGCTCGCTGGTAGAGCGCGTAAAGCTGGCTGGCATGGAAGATGGCTTCGGCGAGATTCTGGTCCCCACTGAAGAAGTGGTTGAGATGCGTAATGGCCAGAAGCGCAAAAGTGAACGTAAGTTCTTTCCGGGCTACGTGCTGGTGCAGATGGATATGAACGAAGGGACTTGGCACTTGGTCAAGGATACCCCTCGGGTGATGGGCTTTATTGGCGGTACCGCCGACAAGCCTGCGCCGATCACGGATAAAGAGGCAGAAGCGATTCTGCGTCGCGTCGCTGATGGTAGCGACAAGCCGAAGCCGAAGACACTGTTTGAGCCGGGTGAGGTTGTACGCGTCACCGACGGTCCATTCGCTGATTTTAACGGCACGGTTGAAGAAGTTAACTACGAAAAGAGCCGGATCCAAGTGGCAGTGCTCATTTTCGGTCGCTCTACTCCGGTAGAGCTAGAGTTCAGTCAGGTCGAAAAGGTCTGATTGAACAGGCATCCCAACCCCGCAGCCCAAGGCTGTGGGGTTTTGTCGTCACTGGGATAAACGCGCAAGTAACCGGGGAGCCTTTCGAGGCGTTCGAACCCGTAATTGGAGTGCCTCATGGCCAAGAAAATTACCGCTTACATCAAGCTGCAAGTGAAGGCCGCTCAGGCTAACCCAAGCCCACCTGTTGGTCCTGCCCTGGGTCAGCACGGCGTGAACATCATGGAATTCTGCAAGGCCTTCAACGCCCGTACTCAGGGTCTTGAGCCAGGTCTGCCGACTCCAGTGATCATCACTGTCTACAGCGACCGTAGCTTCACTTTCGAAACAAAAAGCACCCCAGCTTCGGTTCTGCTGAAGAAGGCTGCAGGTTTGACCAGCGGTTCCGCTCGTCCAAACACCGTTAAGGTTGGCACCGTTACCCGTGCTCAGCTGGAAGAAATCGCGAAAACCAAAAACGCGGATCTGACTGCAGCTGATATGGATGCAGCCGTGCGTACTATCGCCGGTTCTGCTCGTAGCATGGGCCTTAACGTGGAGGGTGTGTAATGGCTAAGCTGACCAAGCGTCAAAAGGCTATCGCCGGCAAAATCGAAGCAGGCAAGGCCTACAACTTTGTAGACGCCGCCGCTCTGCTGGCTGAGCTGTCGACTGTCAAGTTCAGCGAGTCGTTCGACGTTGCTGTGAACCTGGGCGTTGACCCACGTAAATCCGACCAGGTCGTTCGTAGCGCTACCGTGCTGCCACACGGCACTGGCAAGACCGTTCGTGTAGCTGTCTTCACCCAGGGCCCAGCAGCTGAAGCTGCTCTGGCTGCTGGTGCTGATCGCGTAGGCATGGACGATCTGGCTGCTGAAATGAAGGGCGGCGACCTGAACTATGACGTAGTGATCGCATCCCCGGATGCCATGCGCGTTGTAGGTCAGTTGGGTCAGATCCTCGGTCCACGTGGTCTGATGCCTAACCCTAAAGTCGGCACCGTAACGCCAGACGTAGCCACTGCGGTTAAAAACGCCAAGGCTGGTCAGGTTCGTTATCGCACCGACAAAAACGGCATCATCCACACTTCCGTTGGCAAGATCGGCTTCGATGCCGTCAAGCTGAAGGAAAACGTTGAAGCCCTGATCGCTGATCTGAAGCGTATCAAGCCAGCTTCTTCGAAAGGTATCTACGTCAAGCGCGTTACCCTGAGCACCACTATGGGCCCAGGTCTGGTTATCGATCAGAGCTCGCTCGACGCGTAAGACTCGGATTGGCGCAAGTAATTGCGCCAATCAAAAAAATTGGGGTCCCTGCCTGGCGGGGGCTGTCCAAGACCGTAGGCGACGCAAGTCTTAAACCACAAGCCTACGCAGATGGTGCTCCCGGTTCCTTACCGAATCAGACACCAAAACGACATTCGGTTTCGACCGGATGAAACGGTAACAAGCAGGAGTTAAACCCGTGGCAATTAAACTCGAAGACAAGAAGGCCATCGTCGCTGAAGTCAACGAGGCTGCCAAAGCTGCTCTGTCCGCTGTCGTGGCTGATGCCCGTGGCGTAACAGTAGGCGCTATGACCGGACTCCGTAAAGAGGCTCGTGAAGCTGGCGTTTATGTACGTGTTGTACGTAACACCCTGCTCAAGCGCGCTGTTGCTGACACTGAATACAGTGTCCTCAACGACGTGTTCACCGGCCCGACCTTGATCGCGTTCTCCACCCAACATCCTGGCGCTGCTGCCCGTTTGTTCAAGGAATTCGCCAAAGGTCAGGACAAGTTCGAGATTAAGGCAGCTGCGTTCGAGGGCAAGTTCCTCGCAGCTAACCAGATCGACGTACTGGCAACTCTGCCGACCCGTGACGAAGCAATTTCTCAGCTGATGAGCGTGATTCAAGGCGCAACCAGCAAGTTGGCTCGTACTCTGGCGGCACTGCGCGACCAGAAAGAAGCTGCCGCAGCCTAAGGCTCGACACTCCTTTTCGCGTTTTTTGTTTATTTCGATGGTCGCGTAGGCCGTCCCCCAATCCAGGAATTTAGAGTCATGTCTATCTCTCAAAACGATATCCTCGAAGCCGTTGGCAACATGTCCGTAATGGAAGTTGTTGAGCTGATCAAAGCTTTCGAAGAAAAATTCGGTGTTACCGCTGCTGCTGCTTCCGCTGGTCCAGCTGTTGCTGCTGCCGTTGCTGAAGAGCAAACCGAATTCAACGTCATGCTGACCGAAGCTGGCGAGAAGAAAGTAAACGTGATCAAGGCAGTACGTGAACTGACCGGTCTGGGCCTGAAAGAAGCCAAGGCTGTAGTTGACGGCGCTCCTGCCATGGTTCTGGAAGCTGTTGCCAAAGACGCAGCTGACAAAGCCAAGGCCGCTCTGGAAGAAGCAGGCGCTAAAGTCGAGCTGAAGTAAGCATCGACTTTGCGTCTCCAGCCCGAGCGTTAAGCGACAGGCTGATGGCTGGTGGCTCTTGCCACCGGCCTTTTTCCGTTATTGGCAGCCGACTGGGTCGGTGCCGATAGCGAGCTGTAACCACCCTATGTGGTGGCGCAAACCATGGGGTTTGCACGATTTTCTGGCTGCTCCCGTCGGGAGGGGCCAAACAAGCAGGTGACCAAGCTGGGGAACGCTGATGGCTTACTCATATACTGAGAAAAAACGTATCCGCAAGGACTTTAGCAAGTTGCCGGACGTCATGGATGTGCCGTACCTCCTGGCCATCCAGCTGGATTCGTATCGTGAATTCTTGCAAGCGGGAGCGACTAAAGATCAGTTCCGCGACGTGGGCCTGCATGCGGCCTTCAAATCCGTTTTCCCGATCATCAGCTACTCCGGCAATGCTGCGCTGGAGTACGTCGGTTATCGCCTGGGCGAACCGGCATTTGATGTCAAAGAATGCGTATTGCGCGGTGTTACTTACGCCGTACCTTTGCGGGTAAAAGTGCGCCTGATCATTTTCGACAAAGAATCGTCGAACAAAGCGATCAAGGACATCAAAGAGCAAGAAGTCTACATGGGTGAAATCCCCCTGATGACTGAGAACGGTACCTTCGTAATCAACGGTACCGAGCGTGTAATCGTTTCCCAGCTGCACCGTTCTCCGGGCGTGTTCTTCGACCACGACCGTGGCAAGACGCACAGCTCCGGCAAACTGCTTTACTCCGCGCGCATCATTCCTTACCGCGGTTCGTGGTTGGACTTCGAGTTCGACCCGAAAGACTGCGTATTCGTGCGTATCGACCGTCGTCGCAAGCTGCCTGCATCGGTACTGCTGCGCGCGCTCGGCTATACCACCGAAGAAGTGCTGGACGCGTTCTACACCACCAACGTTTTCCATGTGCAAGGTGAAAACCTCAGCCTGGAACTGGTGCCTCAGCGCCTGCGCGGTGAAATCGCTGTCCTCGATATCCAGGATGACAAAGGCAAGGTTATTGTCGAGCAGGGTCGTCGTATCACCGCTCGCCACATCAACCAGTTGGAAAAAGCCGGGATCAAAGAGCTGCAGGTACCTCTGGACTACGTCCTGGGGCGCACCACGGCCAAGGTCATCGTGCATCCGGCCACCGGCGAAATCCTGGCAGAGTGCAACACCGAGCTGAACACCGAGATCCTGGCAAAAATCGCCAAGGCCCAGGTCGTTCGCATCGAGACGCTGTACACCAACGACATCGACTGCGGTCCGTTCATCTCCGACACGCTGAAGATCGACTCCACCGGCAACCAGCTGGAAGCCCTGGTCGAAATCTATCGCATGATGCGTCCTGGCGAGCCGCCAACCAAGGATGCCGCCGAGACCCTGTTCAACAATCTGTTCTTCAGCCCTGAGCGCTATGACCTGTCTGCGGTCGGCCGGATGAAGTTCAACCGTCGTATCGGTCGTACCGAAATCGAAGGTTCGGGTGTACTGAACAAGGACGACATCGTTGCTGTCCTCAAGACCCTGGTCGATATCCGTAACGGCAAGGGCATCGTCGATGACATCGACCACCTGGGTAACCGTCGTGTTCGCTGCGTAGGCGAAATGGCCGAGAACCAGTTCCGTGTTGGCCTGGTGCGCGTAGAGCGTGCGGTCAAGGAACGTCTGTCGATGGCTGAAAGCGAAGGCCTGATGCCGCAAGACCTGATCAACGCCAAGCCTGTGGCTGCGGCGGTGAAGGAGTTCTTCGGTTCGAGCCAGCTGTCCCAGTTCATGGACCAGAACAACCCGCTGTCCGAGATCACCCACAAGCGTCGTGTCTCCGCACTCGGCCCGGGCGGTCTGACCCGTGAGCGTGCCGGCTTCGAAGTTCGTGACGTACACCCGACGCACTACGGTCGTGTATGCCCGATCGAAACGCCGGAAGGTCCGAACATCGGTCTGATCAACTCCCTGGCTGCCTATGCGCGCACCAACCAGTATGGCTTCCTCGAGAGCCCGTACCGTGTGGTGAAAGACGCCCTGGTTACGGACGAGATCGTGTTCCTGTCCGCCATCGAAGAAGCTGATCACGTGATCGCTCAGGCTTCGGCCACGATGAACGACAAGAAGGTCTTGGTCGACGAGCTGGTAGCTGTTCGTCACTTGAACGAGTTCACCGTCAAGGCGCCGGAAGACGTCACCTTGATGGACGTATCGCCGAAGCAAGTAGTTTCGGTTGCAGCGTCGTTGATCCCGTTCCTCGAGCACGACGACGCCAACCGTGCGTTGATGGGTTCGAACATGCAGCGTCAAGCTGTACCAACCCTGCGTGCCGACAAGCCGCTGGTAGGTACCGGTATGGAGCGTAACGTTGCCCGTGACTCCGGCGTTTGCGTCGTGGCTCGTCGTGGTGGCGTAATCGACTCCGTCGACGCCAGCCGTATCGTGGTTCGTGTTGCCGATGACGAAGTTGAAACTGGCGAAGCCGGTGTCGACATCTACAACCTGACCAAATACACCCGCTCCAACCAGAACACCTGCATCAACCAGCGTCCGCTGGTGAGCAAGGGTGATCGGGTTCAGCGCAGCGACATCATGGCCGACGGTCCGTCCACCGATATGGGTGAACTGGCGTTGGGTCAGAACATGCGCATCGCGTTCATGGCATGGAACGGCTTCAACTTCGAAGACTCCATCTGCCTGTCCGAGCGTGTGGTTCAGGAAGACCGCTTCACCACGATCCACATCCAGGAACTGACCTGTGTGGCCCGTGACACCAAGCTTGGCCCAGAGGAAATCACTGCGGACATCCCGAACGTGGGTGAAGCTGCACTGAACAAGCTGGACGAAGCCGGTATCGTTTATGTGGGTGCTGAAGTAGGCGCAGGCGACATCCTGGTGGGCAAGGTCACTCCGAAAGGCGAGACCCAGCTGACTCCGGAAGAAAAACTGCTGCGTGCCATCTTCGGTGAAAAAGCCAGCGACGTTAAAGACACCTCCCTGCGTGTGCCTACTGGCACCAAGGGTACGGTCATCGACGTACAAGTCTTCACTCGCGACGGCGTTGAGCGTGATGCTCGTGCACTGTCGATCGAGAAGACTCAGCTCGACGAGATCCGCAAGGACCTGAACGAAGAGTTCCGTATCGTCGAAGGGGCAACTTTCGAGCGTCTGCGCTCCGCTCTGGTCGGCCACAAAGCCGAAGGCGGCGCCGGCCTGAAGAAAGGTCAGGAAATCACCGACGAAGTTCTCGACGGTCTTGAGCATGGCCAGTGGTTCAAACTGCGCATGGCTGAAGATGCTCTGAATGAGCAGCTCGAGAAGGCCCAGGCCTATATCGTTGATCGCCGCCGTCTGCTGGACGACAAGTTCGAAGACAAGAAGCGCAAACTGCAGCAGGGCGATGACCTGGCTCCAGGCGTGCTGAAAATCGTCAAGGTTTACCTGGCAATCCGTCGTCGCATCCAGCCGGGCGACAAGATGGCCGGTCGTCACGGTAACAAAGGTGTGGTCTCCGTGATCATGCCGGTTGAAGACATGCCGCACGATGCCAATGGCACCCCGGTCGATGTGGTCCTCAACCCGTTGGGCGTACCTTCGCGTATGAACGTTGGTCAGATCCTTGAGACCCACCTGGGCCTCGCGGCCAAGGGCTTGGGCGAGAAGATCAACCGTATGATCGAAGAGCAGCGCAAGGTCGCTGACCTGCGTAAGTTCCTGCACGAGATCTACAACGAGATCGGCGGTCGCAACGAAGAGCTGGACACCTTCTCCGACCAGGAAATCCTGGATCTGGCGAAGAACCTGCGCGGCGGCGTTCCAATGGCTACTCCGGTGTTCGACGGTGCCAAGGAAAGCGAAATCAAGGCCATGCTGAAACTGGCTGACCTGCCAGAAAGCGGCCAGATGCAGCTGTTCGACGGCCGTACCGGCAACAAGTTCGAGCGCCCGGTTACCGTTGGCTACATGTACATGCTGAAGCTGAACCACTTGGTAGACGACAAGATGCACGCTCGTTCTACCGGTTCTTACAGCCTGGTCACCCAGCAGCCGCTGGGTGGTAAGGCGCAGTTCGGTGGTCAGCGTTTCGGGGAGATGGAGGTCTGGGCACTGGAAGCGTACGGTGCTGCATACACTCTGCAAGAAATGCTCACAGTGAAGTCGGACGATGTGAACGGCCGGACCAAGATGTACAAAAACATCGTGGACGGCGATCACCGTATGGAGCCGGGCATGCCCGAGTCTTTCAACGTGTTGATCAAGGAAATTCGTTCCCTCGGCATCGATATCGATCTGGAAACCGAATAACACGTGACGCGAATCGAGAGCGGGGCTGTCTTGCCCGCTCTCTGCTCCGCCAGGAGGAAAGGCCTTGAAAGACCTACTGAATTTGCTGAAAAACCAGGGTCAAGTCGAAGAGTTCGACGCCATCCGTATTGGATTGGCATCGCCTGAGATGATCCGTTCGTGGTCGTTCGGTGAAGTTAAAAAGCCGGAAACCATCAACTACCGTACGTTCAAACCCGAACGTGACGGCCTGTTCTGCGCCAAGATCTTTGGCCCGGTCAAGGATTACGAGTGCCTGTGCGGTAAGTACAAGCGCTTGAAGCACCGTGGTGTGATCTGCGAGAAGTGCGGCGTTGAAGTCGCGCTGGCAAAAGTTCGTCGTGAGCGCATGGCGCACATCGAACTGGCCTCGCCGGTTGCCCACATCTGGTTCCTGAAATCGCTGCCGTCCCGTATCGGCCTGCTGATGGACATGACCCTGCGTGATATCGAACGCGTTCTCTACTTCGAGAGCTATGTCGTTATCGATCCAGGCATGACCACCCTTGAAAAAGGTCAGTTGCTCAACGACGAACAGTACTTCGAAGCACTGGAAGAGTTCGGCGACGATTTCGATGCCCGCATGGGTGCCGAAGCTGTCCGCGAACTGCTGCACGCTATCGACCTGGAGCACGAGATTGGCCGTCTGCGCGAAGAAATTCCGCAAACCAACTCCGAAACCAAGATCAAGAAGCTGTCCAAGCGTCTGAAGTTGATGGAAGCCTTCCAGGGTTCCGGCAACCTGCCAGAGTGGATGGTGCTGACCGTTCTGCCGGTTCTGCCGCCAGACCTGCGTCCACTGGTTCCGCTCGATGGCGGTCGTTTCGCGACTTCCGACCTCAACGACCTGTATCGTCGAGTGATCAACCGTAACAACCGCTTGAAGCGCCTGCTCGATCTGTCCGCTCCGGACATCATCGTGCGCAACGAAAAGCGTATGTTGCAGGAAGCGGTCGACGCACTGCTCGACAACGGTCGTCGTGGCCGCGCTATCACCGGTTCCAACAAGCGTCCTCTGAAATCCCTGGCTGACATGATCAAGGGTAAGCAGGGTCGTTTCCGTCAGAACTTGCTCGGTAAGCGTGTTGACTACTCCGGTCGTTCGGTAATTACCGTTGGCCCGACCCTGCGTCTGCACCAGTGCGGTCTGCCTAAGAAAATGGCCTTGGAGCTGTTCAAACCGTTCATTTTCGGCAAGCTGGAAATGCGTGGTCTTGCGACCACCATCAAAGCGGCCAAGAAGATGGTCGAGCGCGAGCTGCCAGAGGTCTGGGACGTTCTCGCTGAAGTGATTCGCGAACACCCGGTTCTGCTCAACCGTGCACCGACCCTTCACCGTCTGGGTATCCAGGCGTTTGAACCGGTACTGATCGAAGGCAAGGCTATCCAGCTGCACCCGCTGGTCTGTGCTGCGTACAACGCCGACTTCGACGGCGACCAGATGGCCGTGCACGTACCGCTGACACTGGAAGCCCAGCTGGAAGCGCGTGCGTTGATGATGTCGACCAACAACATCCTGTCGCCAGCCAACGGTGAGCCAATCATCGTTCCGTCGCAGGACGTTGTATTGGGTCTGTACTACATGACGCGTGAAGCGATCAACGCCAAGGGCGAAGGTCGTGTGTTCGCCGATCTGCAGGAAGTTGACCGTGTGTTCCGTGCCGGCGAAGCCGCACTGCATGCCAAGGTCAAAGTGCGGATCAACGAAACCGTGAACGATCGTGATGGCGGCAGCGTGACCAACACCCGTATCGTCGACACCACCGTCGGCCGTGCGCTGTTGTTCCAGGTTGTGCCAAAAGGTCTGTCCTTCGACGTCGTCAACCTGCCGATGAAGAAAAAGGCGATCTCCAAGCTGATCAACCAGTGCTATCGCGTGGTTGGTCTGAAAGAGACCGTGATCTTCGCTGACCAGTTGATGTACACCGGTTTTGCCTATTCGACCATTTCCGGCGTTTCCATCGGTGTTAACGACTTCGTTATCCCGGATGAAAAAGCCCGCATCATCGGCGCCGCTACCGAAGAAGTGAAAGAGATCGAAAGCCAGTACGCCTCCGGCCTGGTAACCCAGGGCGAGAAGTACAACAAGGTGATCGACCTCTGGTCCAAGGCGAACGACGAAGTCTCCAAGGCGATGATGGCCAACCTCTCGAAAGAGAAAGTCATCGACCGTCATGGCAACGAAGTCGACCAGGAATCCTTCAACTCGATGTACATGATGGCCGACTCGGGCGCACGGGGTTCTGCTGCGCAGATCCGTCAGCTCGCCGGTATGCGTGGCCTGATGGCCAAGCCGGACGGCTCCATCATCGAGACCCCGATTACCGCGAACTTCCGTGAAGGCTTGAGCGTACTCCAGTACTTCATCTCCACTCACGGTGCTCGTAAGGGTCTTGCGGATACCGCCTTGAAAACGGCGAACTCCGGTTACCTGACTCGTCGTCTGGTAGACGTTGCCCAGGATCTGGTCGTGACCGAGATCGATTGCGGCACCGAACATGGCCTGGTAATGACTCCGCACATTGAAGGCGGTGACGTTGTAGAGCCGTTGGGTGAGCGCGTATTGGGTCGTGTCATCGCCCGTGACGTATTCAAGCCGGGCACCGAGGACGTGATCGTTCCTGCGGGCACCCTGGTTGACGAGAAGTGGGTCGAGTTCATCGAGCTCAATAGCATCGACGAAGTGATCGTACGTTCGCCGATCAGTTGCGAAACGCGCTACGGCATCTGCGCCAAGTGCTACGGTCGCGACCTGGCACGTGGTCACCAGGTGAACATCGGTGAAGCGGTCGGCGTTATCGCTGCCCAGTCCATCGGTGAGCCGGGTACCCAGCTGACGATGCGTACGTTCCACATCGGTGGTGCGGCAAGCCGGACCTCCGCGGCCGACAGCGTTCAGGTGAAGAATGGCGGTACCGTCCGTCTGCACAACCTGAAGCACGTCGAGCGAGTGGATGGTCACCTGGTTGCTGTGTCCCGTTCCGGTGAGCTGGCCATCGCCGACGACTTCGGTCGCGAGCGCGAGCGCTACAAGCTGCCGTACGGTGCTGTGATTTCGGTGAAGGAAGGCGACAAGGTCGACGCTGGTGCCATCGTGGCCAAGTGGGACCCGCACACTCACCCGATCGTTACCGAAATGAAAGGTACCGTGACCTACGTGGGCATGGAAGAAGGCATCACGATCAAGCGTCAGACCGACGAATTGACCGGTATGACCAACATTGAAGTACTCGATGCGAAAGATCGTCCAGCTGCCGGCAAGGACATCCGTCCTGCTGTGAAGATGGTCGACGACAACGGCAAGGATCTGTTGCTGCCAGGCACTGACGTAATCGCTCAGTACTTCCTGCCAGCCAACGCCCTGGTCGGTGTTGCGGACGGTGCGCGGATCGCGATCGGTGATGTTATCGCTCGTATTCCGCAGGAAACTTCGAAGACCCGCGACATCACCGGTGGTCTGCCGCGTGTTGCCGACTTGTTCGAAGCTCGTCGTCCGAAAGAAGCCTCGATTCTGGCTGAAGTCAGCGGCACCATCGCGTTCGGTAAAGAGACCAAGGGCAAGCGTCGCCTGGTCATTACACCGAACGACGGTAGCGATCCGTACGAAGAGCTGATTCCGAAGTGGCGTCACCTGAACGTCTTCGAGGGCGAACAGGTAAACCGCGGCGAAGTTATCTCGGACGGTCCGAGCGATCCACACGACATCCTGCGTCTGCTGGGTGTGAGTGCGCTCGCCAAGTACATCGTGAACGAGATCCAGGACGTTTACCGTCTGCAAGGCGTGAAGATCAACGACAAGCACATCGAGACCATCCTGCGTCAGATGCTGCGTAAGGTCGAGATCGCTGAATCCGGCGACTCGAGTTTCATCAAGGGCGACCAGATGGAACTGACTCACGTACTGGTGGAAAACGAGCGCCTGGCGACCGAAGACAAGTTTGTCTCCAAGTTCACTCGCGTGCTGCTGGGTATCACCAAGGCGTCGTTGTCCACCGAATCGTTCATCTCGGCGGCTTCCTTCCAGGAAACCACCCGCGTACTGACCGAAGCGGCGGTAACCGGCAAGCGCGATTACCTGCGCGGCCTGAAAGAAAACGTGGTCGTGGGTCGTCTGATCCCGGCCGGTACCGGTTTGGCCTATCACAGCGAACGCAAGCGTCGCCGTGATGCTGACAAGCCGCTGCGCGTAAGCGCCAGTGAAGTGGAAGCTGCACTGACCGAAGCACTGAACTCGAGTGGTAACTGAGTTCTGCGGTAATTGAGTGCCTGGCCCTGGTCGCCCCGTTCGGCGGATCGAGACAAATTGTCGAGATCCGGCGGGCGGGGAGGTCGGGGCCTTGCCTTGACTGGGGACAAGATCCTCTTTAGACTCTTGATCCCCTAAATTTGGCGGGAATTCGTTCCTGCCATTTTGCTTTTCTTGTAAGACAATAGCGTCGCAAGACAACAGTGGAGCTAGTAGATGGCAACTATCAACCAGCTGGTACGTCAGCCGCGTAAGCGTATCGTCGAGAAATCCGACGTGCCTGCGCTGCAGAACTGCCCGCAACGTCGTGGCGTATGCACCCGTGTGTATACCACCACGCCGAAAAAACCTAACTCGGCACTGCGTAAAGTATGCCGTGTGCGTCTGACCAACGGTTTCGAGGTTTCCTCGTACATCGGCGGTGAAGGCCACAACCTGCAAGAACACAGCGTGGTCCTGATCCGCGGCGGTCGTGTAAAAGACTTGCCAGGTGTTCGTTACCACACCGTTCGCGGCTCTTTGGATACTTCCGGCGTTAAAGGTCGTAACCAAGGTCGTTCGAAGTACGGTACCAAGCGTCCGAAATAATCGGCCGTTTAGCAGTTTTTAATTTTATTGAGTCGATAAGAGTAAGGTCGGGCACGCATCCGCTGTCCCGGGCTAACCTGAAGACCGTTTGAGGGCTTATCAATGCCAAGACGTCGCGTAGCAGCCAAACGTGAGATTCTGGACGATCCGAAATACGGAAGCCAGATTCTCGCCAAGTTCATGAACCACGTAATGGAAAGCGGCAAGAAAGCCGTTGCCGAGCGTATCGTTTATGGCGCACTGGACAAAGTTAAGGAACGCAAGAACAGCGATCCCCTGGAAATCTTCGAGAAAGCTCTCGACGCCATCGCTCCGCTGGTCGAAGTGAAGTCGCGCCGTGTAGGCGGTGCTACTTACCAGGTTCCGGTCGAAGTTCGTCCGTCCCGTCGTAACGCCCTGGCAATGCGCTGGCTGGTAGACTTCGCCCGCAAGCGCGGCGAGAAGTCCATGGCTCTGCGTTTGGCTGGTGAACTGTTGGACGCTGCTGAAGGTAAAGGTGCTGCAGTTAAGAAGCGTGAAGACGTGCACCGCATGGCTGAAGCCAACAAGGCTTTCTCGCACTACCGCTTCTAATTTTAGCGTCACTCAATTTGCGAGGGCTTTATGGCTCGTACTACACCGATTAACCGCTACCGTAACATCGGTATCGTTGCTCACGTGGATGCTGGTAAAACCACCACCACCGAGCGCGTCCTTTTTTACACCGGCAAGAGTCACAAAATGGGCGAGGTGCATGACGGCGCCGCGACCACAGACTGGATGGTGCAGGAGCAGGAGCGTGGTATTACCATTACTTCTGCTGCTATCACCGCCTTCTGGAAAGGTTCCGAGAAGCAGTACGCGCACGAGCACCGTTTCAACGTTATCGATACCCCGGGCCACGTAGACTTCACCATCGAAGTTGAACGTTCCCTGCGTGTACTCGACGGCGCTGTCGTTGTGTTCTGTGGTACTTCGGGTGTTGAGCCTCAGTCGGAAACCGTATGGCGTCAAGCCAACAAATACGGCGTTCCACGTCTTGTTTACGTAAACAAGATGGACCGTGCTGGTGCCAACTTCCTGCGCGTGATCGCTCAGATCAAGCAGCGTCTGGGTCACACTCCGGTGCCTATCCAGTTGGCTATTGGTTCGGAAGACAACTTCCAGGGCCAGATCGACCTGATCAACATGCAAGCGGTTTACTGGAATGACTCCGACAAGGGCATGGTCCCTGTTCGCAAGGAAATTCCTGCCGAGCTGTTGGAAGAAGCCGAGCAATGGCGCAGCAACATGGTCGAGGCTGCGGCCGAAGCCAGCGAAGAGCTGATGAACAAGTACCTCGAAGGTGAAGAGCTCACCAACGAGGAAATCAAGGCCGCTCTGCGTCAGCGTACTATCGCTGGTGAGATCGTTCTGGCTGTTTGCGGTTCTTCCTTCAAGAACAAGGGTGTTCCCCTGGTTCTCGACGCCGTTATCGACTTCCTGCCTGCTCCAACCGACATTCCTGCTATCAAGGGTTCCAACCCGGATAACGAGGAAGAGGAAATGGAGCGTCACGCAAGTGATGACGAGCCGTTCGCGGCTTTGGCGTTCAAGATCGCTACCGACCCATTCGTGGGTACCTTGACCTTTGTTCGAGTTTACTCGGGCGTGTTGGCCTCCGGCGACGGCGTGATCAACTCGGTAAAAGGCAAGAAAGAGCGTGTGGGTCGTATGGTGCAGATGCACGCAAACGCCCGCGAAGAAATCAAGGAAGTGCGCGCTGGCGACATCGCGGCCTTGATCGGCATGAAGGACGTCACCACCGGTGAAACTTTGTGCAACGCTGACAAGCCAATCATCCTGGTTCGCATGGACTTCCCGGAGCCGGTTATTTCGGTTGCCGTTGAGCCTAAGACCAAGGACGACCAGGAAAAAATGGGTATCGCTCTGGGCAAGCTTGCTCAGGAAGACCCGTCTTTCCGCGTCAAGACTGATGAAGAGACTGGTCAAACGATCATCTCCGGCATGGGCGAGTTGCACCTGGACATCCTGGTTGATCGGATGCGCCGTGAGTTCAACGTCGAAGCCAACATCGGTAAGCCTCAGGTTTCCTATCGTGAGCGCATCACGAAGAGCTGTGAAATCGAAGGCAAGTTCGTTCGCCAGTCCGGCGGTCGTGGCCAGTTCGGTCACTGCTGGATTCGTTTTGCACCGGCTGACGAAGGTCAGGAAGGTCTGCAATTCCTGAACGAAGTCGTAGGTGGTGTGGTTCCTAAGGAATACATCCCGGCGATCCAGAAGGGTATCGAAGAGCAGATGAAGAACGGCGTTGTCGCCGGCTATCCGCTGATCGGCCTGAAGGCGACTGTGTTCGATGGTTCTTACCATGACGTCGACTCCAACGAGATGGCGTTTAAGGTGGCTGCCTCCATGGCAACCAAGCAGCTGGCCCAGAAGGGTGGTGGTGAGTTGCTTGAGCCGATCATGGCGGTGGAAGTCGTTACGCCTGAAGACTACATGGGTGATGTCATGGGCGACCTTAACCGTCGTCGTGGCATGATTCTGGGTATGGAAGATACGGTTTCCGGCAAAGTGATTCGTGCTGAGGTCCCGTTGGGTGAGATGTTCGGTTACGCGACCGACGTTCGTTCCATGTCTCAGGGTCGCGCAAGCTACTCTATGGAATTCAAAAAATACAATACAGCTCCGTCGCATATCGTCGAGACTGTTACCAAAAAGCAAGGCTGATTCAGCCCCTTTAAGCTAGGAGTTAATTGTCGTGGCTAAAGAAAAATTTGAACGGAACAAACCGCACGTCAACGTTGGCACCATCGGTCACGTTGACCACGGTAAAACCACGCTGACCGCTGCTCTGACCCGTGTCTGCTCCGAAGTTTTCGGTTCGGCCAAGGTTGACTTCGACAAGATCGACAGCGCCCCGGAAGAGAAAGCTCGCGGTATCACCATCAACACCGCTCACGTTGAATACGATTCGGCCGTGCGTCACTACGCACACGTTGACTGCCCAGGTCACGCCGACTACGTAAAAAACATGATCACCGGTGCTGCCCAGATGGACGGCGCGATCCTGGTTTGCTCGGCCGCTGATGGTCCGATGCCACAAACCCGTGAGCACATCCTGCTG
>NZ_FMXH01000023.1:0-88315 GCF_900103575.1 Pseudomonas sp. NFACC51
CAAGACGACAACGAAATGGGCACCACTGCTGTCAAGAAGCTGGTGGAAACTCTGGACAGCTACATCCCAGAGCCAGAGCGTGCTATCGACAAGCCGTTCCTGATGCCAATCGAAGACGTATTCTCGATCTCCGGTCGCGGTACTGTTGTGACTGGTCGTGTTGAGCGTGGCATCGTCCGTATCCAGGAAGAAGTTGAGATCGTCGGTCTGCGCGACACTCAGAAAACTACCTGCACCGGCGTTGAAATGTTCCGCAAGCTGCTCGACGAAGGTCGTGCTGGCGAGAACTGCGGCGTGCTGCTGCGCGGCACCAAGCGTGACGACGTTGAGCGTGGCCAGGTTCTGGTCAAGCCAGGCACCGTCAAGCCGCACACCAAGTTCACCGCAGAAGTTTACGTTCTGAGCAAGGAAGAAGGCGGTCGTCACACTCCGTTCTTCAAAGGCTACCGTCCACAGTTCTACTTCCGTACAACTGACGTGACTGGTAACTGCGAGCTGCCAGAAGGCGTTGAAATGGTAATGCCAGGTGACAACATTCAGATGACTGTTACCCTGATCAAGACCATCGCGATGGAAGACGGTCTGCGTTTCGCTATCCGTGAAGGCGGTCGTACCGTCGGCGCTGGCGTCGTAGCCAAAGTCATCGAGTAAGTCTCTTTCAGAGTCAGCTTGATGAGTTGAAAAGCCCCCGCTTAGCGGGGGCTTTTTTATTGGGTTGACACCTATCAGGGGCGTCTATAGAATTGCGCCTCCTTTTAACGGGCGTATTGCGCCCGGTGGGAATAGCAGCCGGAGTCTGAAATCCAATGCAAAATCAGCAAATCCGTATCAGGTTGAAGGCTTTTGACCATCGCCTGATCGACCAATCCACCCAGGAAATCGTGGAAACCGCGAAACGTACTGGTGCTCAAGTGCGTGGTCCAATTCCACTGCCTACCCGTAAAGAGCGGTTCACCGTTCTGGTCTCCCCGCACGTCAACAAAGACGCGCGTGACCAGTACGAGATCCGTACTCATAAGCGCGTTCTGGACATCGTCCAGCCAACGGATAAAACCGTTGATGCTCTTATGAAGCTCGATCTTGCGGCCGGTGTGGAAGTGCAGATCAGCCTCGGCTAAGACTCGGTCTTAGTCGTGTAACGCTCTGAAATGGGCGGCCATAGCGGGTGAAAGCCCCGTACACTCATGAGGTTTACAACATGACTATTGGTGTAGTCGGTCGTAAATGCGGTATGACCCGTATTTTCACCGAAGAAGGTGTCTCCATTCCGGTCACGGTCATTGAGATCGAGCCGAATCGCGTCACCCAGTTCAAAACTGAAGAGACCGATGGCTATCGTGCAGTGCAAGTCACTGTCGGCGAGCGTCGTGCTTCGCGTGTAACAGCAGCTCAGGCTGGCCACTTCGCCAAGGCGAACGTTGCCGCTGGTCGTACCGTAATGGAATTCCGCCTTGAAGAAGGCGAGTACCAGGCCGGCGATCTGATCAATGCTGAAATCTTCGCCGCTGGTCAACTGGTTGATGTAACCGGTCAGTCCAAGGGTAAAGGCTTCCAGGGTACGATCAAGCGTTGGAACTTCCGCGGGCAAGATAACACCCACGGTAACTCCGTATCCCACCGCGTTCCAGGCTCTATCGGCCAGTGCCAGACTCCTGGTCGTGTATTCAAGGGCAAAAAAATGTCCGGTCATATGGGCGCTGAGCGCGTGACCGTGCAGTCCCTCGAAGTAGTGCGCGTGGACGCTGAACGCAATCTGTTGTTGGTCAAGGGCGCTGTTCCTGGCGCTACTGGCGGCAACTTGGTTGTACGTCCAGCAGCCAAGGCTCGCGGTTAAGGGGAAGCTGACATGCAATTAAATGTAAATGACGCTCAAGCGATCGAAGTTTCCGAACTGACATTTGGCGGCGAATTCAACGAGACGCTGGTTCACCAAGCAGTCGTGGCCTACATGGCTGGCGGCCGTCAAGGTAGCAAGCAGCAAAAGACCCGTTCCGACGTTTCCGGTGGCGGCAAGCGCCCATGGCGTCAGAAAGGTACTGGCCGTGCTCGTGCCGGTACTATCCGTAGCCCAATCTGGCGTGGCGGCGGTACCACTTTCGCAGCTCGTCCTCAGGATCACTCCCAGAAGCTGAACAAGAAGATGTATCGCGCAGCAATGCGTTCCATCCTTGCTGAGCTGGTGCGTACTGATCGTCTGGTCGTGGTTCAGGACTTCGCTGTTGAAGCACCGAAAACCAAAGATCTGCTGAACAAGCTGAACGGCATGGGCCTGACTGACGTCCTGATCGTGTCTGACGCTGTTGATCAGAACCTGTACCTGGCTGCTCGCAACCTGCCACACGTCGACGTTCGTGACGTGCAGGGTTCCGATCCGGTCAGTCTGATCGCATACGACAAGGTGTTGATCACCGTGTCGGCCGTGAAGAAATTCGAGGAGCTGCTGGGATGAACCAGGAACGCGTATTTAAAGTTCTGCTTGGCCCGCACGTTTCCGAGAAGGCTACGGTTCTGGCAGACAAGAAAGGCCAGTTCGTTTTCAAGGTTGCTACCGACGCAACCAAGCTGGAAATCAAGAAGGCCGTCGAAAGCCTGTTCAGCGTGAAAGTAGAGCGCGTGACTACCCTGAACGTTCTGGGTAAAAGCAAGCGCACTGCTCGCGGTCTGGGCAAGCGTAATGACTGGAAGAAGGCAGTTATCTCCCTTCAGCCAGGCCAAGATCTCGATTTCAGCAGCAGTGCTGAGTAAGGAAGGGGTGCATCATGGCAATCGTTAAATGCAAACCGACTTCCCCTGGCCGCCGTTTTGTGGTCAAGGTGGTCAACCAGGAGCTGCATAAAGGCGCTCCTCACGCACCGCTGCTCGAGAAAAAATCGAAGTCTGGTGGTCGTAACAACAATGGCCGTATTACCACTCGTCACATCGGTGGTGGTCATAAGCAGCATTATCGTCTGGTCGACTTCCGTCGCAACGACAAGGATGGCATCGCTGCCACCGTCGAGCGTATCGAATACGATCCAAATCGTACTGCTCACATCGCTCTGCTGCTGTACGCAGATGGCGAGCGTCGCTACATCATCGCCCCTAAAGGCGTGAGTGCTGGCGACCAGCTGATCGCAGGTGCCCTGGCACCGATCAAGCCGGGCAACGCTCTGCAACTGCGTAACATTCCAGTTGGTAGCACCGTACACGGCATCGAATTGAAGCCAGGTAAAGGCGCGCAGATCGCTCGTTCCGCTGGTGCTTCGGCTCAGCTGATCGCTCGTGAAGGTGTCTACGTGACCCTGCGTCTGCGTTCTGGTGAGATGCGTAAAGTACTGGCTGAATGCCGTGCGACCCTGGGCGAAGTCTCGAACTCCGAGCACAGCCTGCGTTCGTTGGGTAAAGCTGGTGCCAAGCGCTGGCGTGGCGTTCGCCCAACCGTTCGTGGTGTTGCCATGAACCCGGTTGACCACCCACATGGTGGTGGTGAAGGTCGTACCTCTGGTGGTCGTCATCCGGTATCGCCATGGGGCTTCCCGACTAAGGGCGCGAAGACTCGTGGTAATAAGCGTACCGACAAAATGATCGTCCGTCGTCGCAAGTAAATAGAGGGATACGACAGTGCCACGTTCTCTGAAAAAAGGTCCTTTTATTGATCTTCACCTACTGAAGAAGATCGAAGTGGCGGCGGAAAAGAACGATCGCAAACCAGTTAAGACCTGGTCGCGTCGTTCGATGATCCTGCCACAAATGGTCGGTCTGACCATCGCAGTACACAACGGTCGCCAACACGTCCCAGTTCTCGTGAACGAAGACATGGTCGGCCACAAACTGGGCGAGTTCGCCGGTACCCGCACATACCGTGGGCACGTGGCTGACAAGAAAGCCAAGCGTTAAGGGGTAAGGAAATGGAAGTAGCCGCTAAGTTGTCGGGCGCTCGAATCTCCGCCCAGAAAGCCCGCTTGGTCGCCGACCAGATCCGCGGGAAGAAGGTGGGCGAAGCGCTCAACCTGTTGGCTTTCAGCAGTAAGAAAGCCGCCGAGATCATGAAGAAAGTGCTGGAGTCGGCCGTAGCCAACGCCGAGCATAACGAAGGCGCAGACGTTGATGACCTGAAGGTCAGCACCGTTTTCGTCAACGAAGGGCGTTCGCTGAAGCGCATCATGCCACGTGCCAAAGGCCGTGCTGATCGCATCGTCAAGCGGTCTTGCCATATCACTGTCAAGGTTGCTGACAAGTAACGGAGTCGAAGAGATGGGTCAGAAAGTACATCCCATTGGCATTCGCCTGGGAATCGTCAAGGAGCACACCTCCGTCTGGTACGCAGACGGTCGGACTTATGCGGACTACTTGTTCGCTGATCTGAAGGTGCGTGAGTATCTCCAAGACAAACTAAAAAGCGCGTCCGTAAGCCGTATCGATATCCATCGTCCGGCGCAGACTGCACGTATCACCATCCACACCGCTCGTCCAGGTATCGTTATCGGGAAGAAAGGTGAAGATGTTGAGAAACTGCGTCAGGACCTGACCAAGCAAATGGGTGTGCCTGTGCACATCAATATCGAAGAGATCCGCAAGCCGGAGCTCGACGGTATGCTGGTTGCGCAGAGCGTAGCTCAGCAGCTGGAGCGTCGCGTAATGTTCCGTCGCGCTATGAAGCGCGCTGTACAGAACGCAATGCGCATTGGTGCCAAGGGCATCAAAATCCAAGTGAGCGGTCGTCTCGGCGGTGCTGAAATCGCACGTACTGAATGGTATCGCGAAGGTCGTGTGCCACTGCACACCCTGCGTGCCGACATCGACTATGCCAACTACGAAGCTCACACCACCTACGGTGTGATCGGTGTAAAGGTTTGGATCTTCAAAGGCGAAGTAATTGGTGGTCGCCAAGAAGAACTGAAGCCACAAGCACCAGCGCCTCGTAAAAAAGCTGCTAAGTAAGGGGTACGCCAAATGTTGCAACCAAAGCGTACGAAGTTCCGCAAGCAGATGACCGGTCACAACCGTGGCCTGGCATTGCGCGGTAGCAAAGTCAGCTTCGGCGAGTTCGCGCTGAAGTCTGTTGCTCGTGGTCGTCTCACCGCTCGTCAGATCGAGTCAGCGCGTCGTGCTCTGACCCGTCACGTAAAACGTGGCGGCAAGATCTGGATCCGTGTATTCCCGGACAAGCCTGTCACCAAGAAGCCACTCGAAGTTCGGATGGGTAAAGGTAAGGGTAACGTGGAGTACTGGGTTGCCCAGATTCAGCCAGGCAAAGTCCTGTATGAAATCGAGGGTGTTTCTGAAGAGCTGGCGCGTGAGGCTTTCGCCCTGGCTGCTGCAAAGCTGCCGCTCGCCACCTCCTTTGTTAAACGGACGGTGATGTGATGAAAGCGAATGAACTTCGTGAAAAATCAGCACAGCAGCTGAACGAGCAACTGCTCGGCCTGCTGCGCGACCAGTTCAATCTGCGTATGCAGAAAGCAACTGGCCAGTTGGGGCAGTCTCATCTGCTCTCGCAAGTTAAGCGTGACATCGCTCGCGTGAAAACTGTGCTCAACCAGCAGGCAGGTAAGTAATCATGGCTGAAGCCGAAAAAACTGTCCGTACGCTGACTGGCCGTGTTGTCAGCGACAAGATGGACAAAACCATCACCGTTCTGATCGAGCGTCGCGTTAAGCACCCGATCTACGGTAAATACGTTAAGCGTTCGACTAAGCTGCACGCGCACGACGAAACCAATCAGTGCCACATCGGCGACAAAGTCACTATTCGTGAAACTCGTCCGATGGCCAAGACCAAGTCTTGGGCGCTGGTTGATGTTCTCGAACGCGCTGTGGAAGTCTAAGGGCTAGGGGTCGGAGAAATTATATGATTCAGACTCAATCCATGCTCGATGTGGCCGATAACAGCGGCGCTCGCCGTGTTATGTGCATCAAGGTGCTGGGTGGCTCCCATCGTCGTTACGCTGGTATCGGTGACATCATCAAAGTTACCGTCAAGGAAGCAATTCCTCGCGGTAAGGTGAAAAAAGGCCAGGTGATGACTGCTGTCGTAGTCCGCACTCGCCATGGTGTCCGTCGTGCTGACGGCTCCATCATCCGCTTTGATGGCAACGCTGCTGTTCTGTTGAACAACAAGCAAGAGCCGATCGGCACCCGTATCTTTGGGCCAGTGACCCGTGAACTTCGTACTGAGAAGTTCATGAAGATCGTCTCGCTCGCCCCAGAAGTGCTGTAAGGAGATCCGACATGCAAAAGATTCGTCGTGACGACGAGATCATCGTGATCGCCGGCAAAGACAAAGGTAAGCGCGGTAAGGTGCTGAAGGTTCTTGCTGACAACCGTCTGGTTGTTGGTGGTCTGAACCTGGTCAAGCGTCATACCAAGCCTAACCCGATGTCGGGCGTACAGGGCGGTATCGTCGAGAAAGAAGCGCCACTGCACGCTTCCAACGTCGCCATCTTCAACGGCGAAACCAACAAGGCTGACCGCGTTGGTTTCAAAGTAGAAGACGGTAAGAAAATTCGTGTCTTCAAGTCGACCCAAAAAGCGGTTGATGCTTGAACACTGCTAGGTAGAAGACCATGGCACGACTAAAAGAGATTTACCGGAAGGAAATCGCACCGAAACTTAAGGAAGAACTTAAGCTTTCGAACGTGATGGAAGTTCCGCGCGTTACCAAAATCACCCTGAACATGGGTCTGGGCGAAGCGATCGGCGACAAAAAAGTCATCGAGCACGCTGTTGCCGACCTGGAAAAGATCACCGGTCAGAAAGTCGTTGTGACTTACGCTCGGAAATCCATCGCTGGCTTTAAAGTCCGTGAAGGTTGGCCGATCGGTGTCAAAGTGACCCTGCGCCGTGAGCGTATGTACGAGTTCCTGGATCGTCTGCTGTCGATCTCCCTGCCTCGGGTTCGCGACTTCCGCGGCCTGAATGCCAAGTCCTTCGATGGTCGTGGCAACTACAGCATGGGCGTTAAAGAGCAGATCATTTTCCCGGAAATCGATTACGACAAGATCGACGCTCTCCGCGGTCTGGACATTACCCTGACCACCACTGCTCGGACGGATGACGAAGGTCGCGCACTGCTGCGCGCTTTCAAATTCCCGTTCCGCAACTGATTGGAGTAGGAAAATGGCCAAGAAGAGTATGAAGAACCGTGAGCTGAAGCGTCAGCTCACCGTTGCCAAGTACGCCACCAAGCGTGCAGCGCTGAAAGCTATCATCGTTGATCTGAACGCAAGTCCAGAAGCGCGTTGGGAAGCTACCGTAGCCCTGCAGAAGCAGCCACGTGACGCAAGCGCCTCGCGCATGCGTAACCGCTGCCGCCTGACTGGTCGTCCGCACGGCGTGTACCGCAAGTTCGGCCTTGGCCGTAACATGCTGCGTCAAGCTGCAATGCGTGGTGACGTTCCAGGTCTGGTTAAAGCCAGCTGGTAAGCACTGTCAAAGTCGCGGCGTTCGGGATCGCAAGATCCTGACCGTCGGTGACCTTGAACATGAATCAAGCCCCTATTGGGGCTTGATTCATTTGTGGGGTGTGTCTAGAATACCCGGCTCGCCTGAGCCCGTGTTTTTATTGCGCGGATGCGCTCGGCGACACGTACTAGCCGAAAGGCTAATTTTTTGTGTATTAGGAGCGTCTAGCCCATGAGTATGCAGGACCCGTTAGCGGACATGCTAACTCGTATCCGTAATGCCCAGATGGCTGAAAAGTCCGTCGTAAGCATGCCATCTTCTACGTTGAAGGTAGCTGTTGCCAAAGTCCTGAAGGACGAAGGTTACATTGCGGGTTATCAGATCAGCAGCGAAATCAAGCCACTGCTGTCCATCGAGCTGAAGTACTTCGAAGGCCGTCCGGTCATCGAGGAAGTGAAGCGCGTTAGCCGTCCAGGCCTGCGTCAGTACAAGTCCGTCGAGGATCTGCCGAAAGTTCGCGGCGGCCTGGGCGTGTCTATCGTCTCCACCAACAAAGGTGTGATGACGGATCGTGCTGCGCGCGCTGCCGGTGTCGGCGGCGAAGTTCTTTGCACTGTGTTCTAAGGGGGGATAAGCATGTCACGCGTCGCTAAGAACCCCGTTAAGCTGCCAGCCGGTGTCGAAGTCAAATTCGCAGGCCAACAGCTTTCGGTGAAGGGTGCCAAGGGCACTCTGCAACTGAACATCCATTCGTCCGTTGAGATCGTTGAAGAAGCTGGTGAGCTGCGTTTCGCTGCTCGCAATGGCGATCAACAGACTCGCGCAATGGCTGGTACCACTCGTGCGTTGGTAAACAACATGGTCCAAGGCGTAAGCCAAGGCTTCGAGCGCAAGCTCCAGCTGGTCGGTGTTGGTTACAAAGCGCAAGCAAAAGGCACAGTGCTGAACCTGGCTCTTGGCTTCTCGCACCCAGTGGATTATGAACTGCCGGAAGGCATCACCGCTGAGACTCCTAGCCAGACCGATATCCTGATCAAGGGCATCGACAAGCAGCTGGTAGGTCAAGTGGCCGCCGAGATCCGCGACTTCCGTCCACCAGAGCCGTACAAAGGCAAAGGTGTGCGCTACGCGGACGAAGTCGTCCGTCGTAAAGAAGCCAAGAAGAAGTAGGGCATAGCAAATGACCGACAAAAAAGTTACTCGACTGCGTCGCGCTCGCAAAGCACGCCTGAAAATGCACGAACTCGAAGTCGTGCGTCTCTGCGTGTTCCGCTCGTCGCAGCACATCTACGCCCAGGTCATTTCGGCCGACGGCAACAAAGTCCTGGCAAGTGCCTCGACTTTGGATAAAGAACTGCGTGATGGCGCCACTGGCAACATCGACGCGGCCACTAAGGTTGGCCAGCTGGTCGCTACGCGTGCAAAAGCCGCTGGCGTCTCGCAGGTGGCTTTCGACCGCTCTGGCTTCAAGTACCACGGCCGCGTCAAGGCGCTGGCTGATGCTGCTCGTGAAGCTGGGCTGGAGTTCTAAGTTATGTCAAATAACGACCAAAAGCGCGACGAAGGCTACATCGAGAAGCTGGTTCAAGTTAACCGCGTAGCCAAAACCGTTAAAGGCGGCCGTATCTTCACTTTCACTGCGTTGACCGTAGTGGGTGATGGTAAAGGCCGTGTTGGCTTCGGCCGTGGCAAGTCGCGTGAAGTGCCTGCTGCGATCCAGAAGGCAATGGAAGCTGCTCGCCGCAACATGATCCAGGTTGATCTGAACGGCACCACTCTGCAGTACGCAATGAAGTCTGCCCATGGCGCTTCGAAGGTGTACATGCAGCCTGCTTCTGAAGGTACCGGTATCATCGCTGGCGGCGCTATGCGTGCTGTCCTCGAAGTTGCTGGCGTTCAGAACGTTCTGGCCAAGTGCTACGGCTCGACTAACCCAGTAAACGTGGTTCACGCCACTTTCAAGGGTTTGAAAGCAATGCAGTCTCCTGAATCCATTGCCGCCAAGCGTGGCAAAAGCGTCAAGGAGATCTTCTGATCATGGCTACCGTAAAAGTTACGCTGATCAAAAGCATGACCGGCCGCATCCCTAACCACAAACTGTGCGTTAAGGGTCTGGGTCTGCGTCGCATCGGTCACACTGTAGAAGTCCTGGATACTCCCGAGAATCGCGGGATGATCAACAAGGCTTACTACATGCTGCGTGTCGAGGGTTAATCGATGAAACTCAATGATCTGAGTCCAGCGCCGGGTTCCCGTCGCGAAAAGCATCGTCCGGGCCGTGGTATCGGTAGTGGTTTGGGCAAGACCGGTGGCCGTGGCCACAAAGGTCAGACTTCCCGCTCCGGTGGCACCATTGCTCCAGGCTTTGAAGGCGGTCAACAGCCGCTGCATCGTCGCCTGCCGAAGTTCGGTTTCGTTTCCCTGAAAGCCATGGATCGCGCAGAAGTGCGTCTGTCCGAGCTGGCCAAAGTGGAAGGCGACATCGTCACCGTGCAGTCCCTGAAGGATGCCAACGTGATCAACCAGAACGTTCAGCGTGTGAAAATCATGCTGTCGGGCGAAGTTGCTCGTGCTGTCACCATCGGAAAGGGAATCGGCGCCACCAAAGGTGCGCGTGCGGCTATCGAAGCAGCTGGCGGCAAGTTCGAGGAATAAATGGCTAAGCAAGGTGCTCTCTCTGCGCTCGGCAAAGGCGGTATGTCTGAACTCTGGGCTCGTCTGCGTTTTCTGTTCCTGGCGATTATCGTCTACCGAATAGGCGCACACATCCCGGTTCCAGGTATCAACCCGGACCGACTCGCGGACCTGTTTCGACAGAATGAGGGGACCATTCTTAGCTTGTTCAACATGTTTTCCGGCGGCGCGCTGGAGCGGATGAGCATCTTTGCACTGGGGATCATGCCGTACATTTCGGCATCGATCATCATGCAATTGATGAGCGCCGTCAGCCCGCAGCTGGAGCAGTTGAAGAAGGAAGGTGAAGCTGGCCGTCGCAAGATCAGCCAGTACACCCGCTACGGCACTGTCGTCCTCGCTCTCGTTCAAGCCATTGGCATGTCCATCGGCTTGGCGGGGCAGGGCGTTTCGTTCACTGCTGACTTCAGCTTTCATTTCGTTGCGGTAACCACTTTTGTGGCAGGCGCGATGTTCATGATGTGGCTGGGTGAGCAGATTACTGAGCGTGGTGTTGGCAACGGTATCTCGATGTTGATCTTCGCAGGTATCGTCGCCGGTCTTCCGAGAGCGATCGGGCAGTCTTTCGAGTCTGCGCGTCAGGGTGATATCAACATTTTCGCCCTGGTTGCCATCGGTCTGCTGGCAGTAGCGATTATCGGTTTCGTGGTGTTCATTGAGCGTGGTCAGCGTCGTATTGCTGTTCACTACGCCAAGCGTCAGCAGGGCCGCAAGGTATTTGCTGCGCAGACCAGCCACTTGCCGTTGAAGGTGAACATGGCCGGCGTCATTCCGGCTATTTTCGCGAGCAGCATCCTGCTGTTCCCGGCTTCGTTGGGTGCCTGGTTCGGCCAGTCTGAAGGTATGGGCTGGTTGCAGGACATCTCGCAGTCGATCGCTCCTGGTCAGCCGTTGAATATTCTGCTGTTTAGTGCAGGGATTATTTTCTTCTGCTTCTTCTATACGGCGTTGATGTTCAATCCGAAAGACGTAGCGGAAAACCTGAAGAAGTCCGGTGCCTTTATTCCGGGCATCCGTCCAGGTGAGCAGTCTGCGCGCTACATTGATGGCGTTCTGACTCGCTTGACCATGTTCGGTGCTCTTTACATGACGGCCGTCTGTCTGTTGCCCCAGTTCCTGGTGGTTGCGGCAAACGTACCGTTCTACCTTGGCGGGACCTCGTTGCTGATCGTGGTCGTGGTTGTGATGGACTTCATGTCCCAAGTACAATCGCACCTCGTTTCGCACCAGTACGAATCCCTGATGAAGAAAGCCAACCTGAAGGGCTACGGCAGCGGCATGTTGCGCTGAGTAGCGTCCATAAGGTTCGAGGAGTTGGTGATGAAAGTTCGTGCATCGGTGAAAAAGCTGTGCCGTAACTGCAAGATTATTCGCCGCGAAGGTGTTGTTCGGGTAATTTGCAGCGCGGAACCGCGTCACAAACAGCGCCAAGGCTGAGTGTGATTGTGCTTTAAGCCCGGCAGCTAGTGCGCTGCCGGGTTGATTATTTGTTATTACAGCGATATTATCTCGCGCCCTATTTCTTGGCTTCCGGGGCGTAGGTAGCTGTCAATTGGAGTCCCACTGAATGGCCCGTATTGCAGGCGTCAACATTCCAGATAACAAGCATACTGTTATCTCGCTGACCTACATCTATGGTGTTGGTCGCACTACTGCACAGAAAATTTGTGCAGTGACTGGGGTCAACCCAGCGGCAAAGATCAAAGATCTGAGCGACGAGCAGATTGAACAGCTGCGTGGCGAAGTGGCGAAGTTCACCACTGAAGGTGACCTGCGTCGCGAAATCAACATGAAAATCAAGCGCTTGATGGACCTCGGTTGCTATCGCGGTCTGCGTCATCGTCGTGGTCTGCCAGTACGCGGTCAGCGTACCAAGACCAACGCGCGTACCCGTAAAGGTCCGCGTAAGCCGATCCGCAAGTAATCGCCCCAGCGAATCGACAGGAATTTAATCATGGCAAAACCTGCTGCTCGTCCTCGTAAAAAAGTTAAAAAGACAGTGGTTGATGGCATCGCCCACATCCATGCTTCTTTTAACAACACCATCGTGACCATTACCGACCGTCAAGGTAACGCTCTTTCCTGGGCTACCTCCGGTGGTTCGGGTTTCCGCGGTTCCCGCAAGTCCACCCCGTTCGCTGCTCAAGTAGCTGCTGAGCGTGCTGGTCAAGCTGCGCTGGAATACGGCCTGAAAAACCTCGACGTCAACGTCAAGGGTCCAGGTCCAGGTCGTGAATCCGCAGTCCGCGCTTTGAACGGCTGTGGCTACAAGATCGCCAGCATCACCGACGTGACGCCAATCCCGCACAACGGGTGCCGTCCGCCGAAGAAGCGCCGCGTGTAATCCAGGAGATTGTAAAGAATGGCTCGTTACATTGGTCCAAAATGCAAACTCGCTCGTCGCGAAGGCACCGATCTTTTTCTGAAGAGCGGCGTGCGCGCGATCGAATCGAAGTGCAACATTGAAGCAGCACCTGGTATCCACGGCCAACGCCGCGGTCGCCAGTCCGACTACGGCACCCAACTGCGTGAAAAGCAGAAGGTCCGTCGTATCTACGGCGTTCTCGAGCGTCAATTCAGCGGCTACTACAAAGAAGCTGCTGGCAAGAAAGGCGCAACCGGCGAAAACCTGTTGCAGCTGCTCGAATGCCGCCTGGACAACGTTGTATACCGTATGGGTTTCGGTTCTACTCGTGCCGAATCTCGTCAGCTGGTATCGCACAAGTCGATCAGCGTTAACGGTCAGACCGTAAACGTTCCGTCCTACCAGGTTCGTGCTGGTGACGTGGTTGCTGTTCGCGAGAAAGCAAAGAACCAACTTCGCATTGTCCAAGCTCTCGATCTGTGTGCCCAACGTGGCCGCGTAGAATGGGTAGAAGTAGACACTGAGAAGAAGTCGGGCGTTTTCAAGAACGTTCCTGCTCGCAGTGATCTGTCCGCCGACATCAACGAAAGCCTGATTGTCGAGCTCTACTCCAAGTAAGGGCTAGAAAATAGGTGCATCCATGCAGATTTCGGTAAATGAGTTCCTGACACCCCGCCATATTGATGTGCAGGTTGTCAGTCCAACCCGCGCCAAGATCACACTCGAGCCTCTCGAGCGTGGTTTCGGCCACACCCTGGGCAACGCGCTGCGCCGCATCCTGTTGTCCTCAATGCCCGGCTGTGCAGTAGTCGAGGCCGAGATTGACGGTGTGCTCCATGAGTACAGCGCCATCGAAGGTGTACAGGAAGACGTAATTGAAATCCTGTTGAACCTGAAAGGTCTGGCTATCAAGCTGCACGGTCGTGACGAAGTTACGCTGACCTTGTCGAAGAAGGGTTCGGGGGTGGTTACCGCTGCCGATATTCAGCTGGATCATGATGTCGAGATCGTTAACCCCGATCACGTAATCGCTAACCTGGCGTCTAACGGCGCCCTGAACATGAAGCTCACCGTAGCTCGTGGTCGTGGTTATGAACCGGCAGACTCGCGTCAGAGCGATGAAGACGAAAGCCGCAGCATCGGTCGCTTGCAGCTTGACTCTTCGTTCAGCCCAGTTCGCCGTATCGCATACGTGGTGGAAAACGCCCGTGTCGAACAGCGTACCAACCTGGACAAGCTGGTTATTGATCTGGAAACCAACGGTACCCTGGATCCTGAAGAGGCTATCCGCCGTGCTGCAACCATCCTGCAACAGCAGTTGGCTGCGTTCGTCGACCTCAAGGGTGACAGTGAGCCAGTGGTTGTCGAGCAGGAAGACGAGATCGATCCGATCCTGCTTCGCCCGGTTGACGATCTGGAACTGACTGTACGTTCGGCTAACTGCCTTAAGGCGGAAAACATCTACTACATCGGCGACCTGATTCAGCGTACCGAAGTAGAGCTGTTGAAGACTCCGAACCTTGGCAAGAAATCCTTGACTGAAATCAAGGACGTTCTGGCCTCCCGCGGTCTGTCCCTCGGCATGCGCCTCGACAACTGGCCGCCTGCAAGTCTTAAGAAGGACGACAAGGCGACTGCCTGATCGTCGTAATCACCGAACGTTGTGTTTGGTAAGGAATGAACCATGCGTCATCGTAAAAGTGGTCGTCACCTGAGCCGCACCAGCTCGCACCGCAAGGCCATGTTCCAAAACATGGCGGTGTCGCTGTTCGAGCACGAGCTGATCAAAACTACACTGCCGAAAGCCAAAGAACTGCGTCGCGTTGCTGAGCCGCTGATCACTCTGGCCAAGACAGATAGCCTGGCTAACCGCCGTCTGGCTTTCGACCGTACTCGTTCGAAAGCTATCGTTGGTAAGCTCTTCAACGACCTGGGCAAGCGTTACGCTACCCGTGAGGGTGGCTACCTGCGCATCCTCAAGTGCGGTTTCCGCGCTGGCGACAACGCGCCTATGGCGTACGTCGAGTTGGTTGATCGTGCTACCAGCGGCGAAGCTGTATCCGCTGAGTAAGTCGGCAACATACAAAAAACCGGGCCTCGTGCCCGGTTTTTTGTGCCTGCTAGAAAAGCAGAAAGACCGTTTCGTCAGGTTTCGCTATCGGCAAGCCTTTAGACTTAGATAATAACTATCGATGTCCATGATTTAATGAATTTGGATACTGTCATTAACATGATCAATACTCCTTTCCAGCCGATTAGCCGGCAGTTCGAAGACCGACCTAGGAAGATTGAGCATGAGCCAGACCAAAACGCTTACGACCGCCAGTGGCGCTCCTGTCGCCGATAACCAGAACTCTCGCTCCGCCGGCCCGCGCGGCCCGCTGCTGCTCGACGATTTCCACCTGATCGAGAAACTCGCCCACTTCAACCGCGAAAATATTCCTGAACGCCGTGTGCACGCCAAAGGCTCGGGCGCCTACGGTACATTTACCGTGACCCGGGATATCACGCAGTACACCAGCGCCAAGTTGTTCGATACAGTCGGCAAGCAAACCCCAACTTTCCTGCGGTTCTCCACCGTGGGCGGTGAGCGTGGTTCTGCCGACACCGAACGCGATCCGCGCGGTTTCGCCCTGAAGTTCTACACCGAGGAAGGCAACTGGGACATCGTCGGCAACAACACCCCGGTATTCTTCATCCGTGATCCGTTGAAATTTCCAGACTTCATCCACACCCAGAAACGTCTGCCGCAAAGCAATCTGAAAAGCGCCCAGGCGATGTGGGATTTCTGGTCGCATTCGCCTGAGGCGTTGCACCAGGTCACCATTCTGTTTTCCGATCGCGGTATCCCGGATGGCTACCGCCACATGCACGGCTTCGGCAGTCATACCTACAGCCTGATCAACGCACAGGGTGAGCGCCACTGGGTGAAGTGGCACTACAAGACCCAGCAAGGGATCAAGAACCTCGCGCCGGCAGAGGCAGCACGCCTGGCGGGGACGGACCCGGATTACGCCCAGCGTGACTTGTTCAGCGCCATCGAGCGCGGTGACTTCCCGAAATGGAGCGTTTGCATCCAGGTCATGACCGAAGCCCAGGCCGCAGCCCATTACGAGAATCCGTTCGACGTCACCAAGACCTGGTCGCAGAAAGAGTTTCCGCTGATCGAAGTCGGTGTGCTCGAGCTCAACCGCAACCCGCTGAATTACTTTGCTGAAGTCGAGCAAGCGGCGTTTGGCCCTAGCAACATGGTGCCAGGGGTTGGCCTCTCGCCGGACCGCATGCTGCAGGGCCGTGTCTTCGCCTACGCTGATGCGCATCGCTACCGTGTGGGCACCAATCACCAGCAATTGCCGGTGAATGCGCCGCGCAGTCCGGTCAATACCTATCAGCGCGACGGTGCCATGGCGTTTGGCAGCAATGGCGGGGCGGCACCGAACTACGAGCCTAACAGCTACGTGGAAGCGCCGAAGCAAGCCCCGCGTTACGCAGAACCAGCACTGGCTCTCATTGGCGCGGCGGACCGTTACGATCATCGCGAAGACACCGACTACTACAGCCACGCCGGTGCGCTGTTCCGCTTGATGAGCGATGAGCAAAAGGCGCTGTTGATCAGCAATATCGCCGGTGCAATGGCAGGCGTGTCGGCAGATGTGGTTGACCGTCAGCTGCAGCATTTCTTCAAGGCCGATGTTGCCTATGGAGAGGGCATCGCAAAAGCCTTGGGTGTAGCGCTTAACTAAGTCTAAACGAGAAGCAGAACCGCCCTCATTTGGGCGGTTTTTGCGTTATTTAACCTGGTTTTCTCGGATTTTCTTCGCTTTTGTAGCGTTGAGACAGTGACCTTGCGCTCAGCTTGGTTCAAACTACAACCTTTAAGAGCTTGTGGAGATGTAGGGCGATGCAAGGTCACCCAGACGTAATCGATTACCTCAACACGTTGCTGACAGGCGAACTGGCAGCCCGTGATCAATATTTCATCCATTCGCGGATGTACGAGGATTGGGGTTTTACCGAGCTCTACGAACGTATCAACCACGAGATGGAAGAAGAGACCCAGCACGCCGATGCGCTAATGCGCCGGATCCTGATGCTCGAAGGCACGCCACGCATGCGTGCCGATGACCTCGACGTCGGTACCACGGTGCCCGACATGCTCGCCGCCGACCTGCGCCTGGAATACAAAGTCCGCGCCGCACTGTGCAAAGGCATCGAGCTCTGCGAGCAGCACAACGACTACGTGACCCGCGAGATCCTGCGGATCCAGCTCAACGACACCGAAGAAGACCATACCTACTGGCTGGAGAAGCAGTTGGGACTGATCAAGCTGATCGGGTTGGAAAACTACCTGCAATCGCAATTCTGATTGCTGGGAAAGGGAAGGCAGAGCGTCCCAAGCTGCATGCCCACGCAGAGCGTGGGAACGATCAAGCCCCTGTCACCGATGAGATGACAGGGGCTTTTTCGTGCTCGGGTGAAATCAGTCCCGATCACGTTCCAGCAACGGCTTGAGGTAGTAGCCGGTGTAGGACTGCTTCATCTCGGCCACTTGTTCCGGCGTCCCTACGGCGATGATCTGGCCACCCTTGGAGCCGCCTTCCGGCCCCAGGTCCACCAGCCAGTCAGCGGTCTTGATCACGTCCAGGTTGTGTTCGATCACCACTACAGTATTGCCGTGGTCGCGAAGGCGGTGCAGCACGTCGAGCAATTGCTGGATATCGGCGAAGTGCAGGCCTGTGGTCGGCTCGTCGAGGATATACAGGGTCTTGCCGGTGTCGCGCTTGGACAGCTCGCGGGACAGCTTGACCCGCTGGGCTTCACCGCCGGACAAGGTCGTTGCCGATTGCCCCAGCTTGATGTACGACAGGCCCACATCCATCAGCGTCTGGAGCTTGCGCGCCAGGGCTGGCACCGCGTCGAAGAACACCCGGGCTTCCTCGATGGTCATCTCGAGGGTTTCGTGGATGTTCTTGCCCTTGTATTTGATCTCCAGGGTCTCGCGGTTGTAGCGCTTGCTCTTGCACACATCGCACGGCACGTAGATGTCTGGCAGGAAGTGCATTTCCACTTTGATCAGGCCATCGCCCTGGCAGGCTTCGCAGCGCCCGCCCTTGACGTTGAACGAGAAACGCCCCGGGCCGTAGCCGCGCGAGCGGGACTCTGGCACGCCGGCGAACAGTTCGCGGATCGGTGTGAACAACCCGGTATAGGTCGCCGGGTTGGAACGCGGGGTACGGCCAATCGGGCTCTGGTCGATGTCGACCACCTTGTCCAGGTGCTCCAGACCCTTGATGCTGTCGTGGGCGGCCGCTTCCAGGGTCGTGGCGCCGTTCAGGGCCGTGGCGCTGAGGGGGAACAGGGTGTTGTTGATCAGCGTCGACTTGCCGGAGCCGGACACGCCGGTCACGCAGGTCAGCAAGCCGATCGGGATTTCCAGGTCGACGTTGCGCAAGTTGTTGCCACGGGCGCCCTTGAGGGTCAGCGACAGCTTCTTGTTGCGCGGCGTACGTTTGGCCGGAACCTTGATCTTCACCCGGCCCGACAGGTATTTGCCCGTCAGCGAGTCAGGGTGCGCCATGACTTCGGCGGCCGTGCCCTGGGCAACGATATGCCCGCCATGCACGCCCGCGCCCGGGCCGATGTCGACCACGTAATCCGCCAGGCGAATCGCGTCCTCGTCGTGCTCGACCACGATCACCGTGTTGCCGATGTCCCGCAGGTGCTTCAGGGTGCCGAGCAACCGGTCGTTGTCCCGCTGGTGCAGGCCGATGGACGGCTCGTCGAGGATATACATCACCCCCACCAGGCCGGCGCCGATCTGGCTGGCGAGACGGATACGCTGGGCTTCGCCGCCGGACAGGGTGTCGGCGCTGCGGTCGAGGGTCAGGTAGTCCAGGCCGACGTTCACCAGGAACTGCAGGCGCTCGCGGATTTCCTTGAGGATCTTGTCGGCGATTTCGCCCCGACGGCCGGTGAGCTTCAAGCCACCGAAATAATCGGTAGCGTCGCCAATCGGCAGGCTGGTCACCGCCGGCAGTGTCTTCTCGCCGACCCATACGTGTCGCGCTTCGCGACGCAAACGGGTGCCACGGCAGTCCGGGCAGGGCTGGGTGCTGAGGAACTTGGCCAGTTCTTCGCGCACGCTGGCCGATTCGGTCTCGCGGTAGCGTCGCTCCAGGTTCGGCACGATGCCTTCGAACGGGTGGGAGCGCTTGACGATGTCGCCGCGGTCGTTGAGGTATTTGAAGTCGACATTCTGCGAGCCGCTGCCCTGCAGGATGAATTTCTGCTGGTCGGCGGGCAGCTCGTTGAACGGTTTATCCAGGCTGAACTTGTAATGGGCCGCCAGCGAACCGAGCATCTGGAAATAATAGACGTTGCGCCTGTCCCAGCCGCGAATCGCGCCTTCGGCCAGGGTCAGCTCGCCATTGACCAGGCGCTTGGTGTCGAAGAACTGCTTGACCCCCAGGCCATCGCAGGTCGGGCAGGCGCCAGCCGGGTTGTTGAAGGAGAACAGCTTGGGTTCCAGCTCGCTGATGGCATGGCCGCAGATCGGGCAGGCGAAACGCGCGGAGAAAATGATCTCCTCGCCGGGCTCGTCGTCCATCGGTGCGACCAGGGCGATGCCGTCGGCCAGTTTCAGTGCCGTCTCGAAGGACTCGGCCAACCGCTGCTGCAAGTCGGCACGGACCTTGAAGCGGTCGACCACCACATCGATCGAATGCTTCTTCTGTTTATCCAGTTTCGGCAGTTCGTCCAGCTCGCACAGCTTGCCGTTGACCCGGGCCCGCACGAAGCCTTGGGCGCGCAGTTCTTCGAACACCATCAGGTGTTCGCCCTTGCGTTCGCGAACCACCGGGGCCAGCAGCATCAGCTTGCTGCCTTCGGGCTGGGCCAGCACCAGGTCGACCATCTGGCTGACGGTCTGGGCTTCCAGGGGAATGTCGTGATCGGGACAACGGGGAATACCGACCCGCGCATACAGCAAGCGCAGGTAGTCGTAGATCTCGGTGATGGTGCCGACCGTCGACCGGGGGTTATGGGAAGTCGACTTCTGTTCGATGGAAATGGCCGGCGACAGGCCTTCGATGGTGTCGACGTCGGGTTTTTCCATCATCGACAGGAACTGCCGGGCGTAGGCCGACAGCGATTCGACATAGCGTCGCTGGCCTTCAGCGTACAACGTGTCGAAGGCCAGGGATGATTTGCCGGATCCGGACAGGCCGGTGATGACGATCAGCTTGTCCCGTGGCAGGGTCAGGTCGATGTTCTTCAGGTTGTGGGTACGGGCCCCACGAATCAGGATCTTGTCCAAAGTGGCCTCGCTCGGCGGGCGTCGAAAACGTAGGAGTATACGGGCAAATACTGGATGGATGCACACTATTGAAGGTGCGATTACAGCCATACATGAAGACTGCGCGGCAAACGGTCGCCATATACCCTCTCAATCGATGGGACTGGTAGAATCGCCGCCGGTTCACATGAGGTTTTTCCATGCAAGATCCCCACAGCGAACGCATGAGTCGTGGCGAGACGCGCGCAGCAAGCGGTCTGGCCCTGGTGTTCGCCTTCCGTATGCTGGGCATGTTCATGGTGTTGCCGGTGCTGGCGACCTATGGCATGGACCTGGCTGGCGCGACCCCGGCCCTCATCGGGTTGGCGATTGGCGCCTATGGCCTGACCCAGGCGATCTTCCAGATCCCGTTCGGGGTCATTTCCGACCGTATCGGCCGGCGCCCGGTCATCTACCTGGGGCTGATCGTCTTCGCCCTGGGCAGTGTGCTGGCGGCCAATGCCGACTCGATCTGGGGCGTGATCGCCGGACGCATCCTGCAGGGCGCCGGGGCTATTTCCGCGGCCGTCATGGCGCTGCTGTCAGACTTGACTCGCGAACAACATCGAACCAAGGCCATGGCCATGATCGGCATGACCATTGGTCTGTCGTTTGCCGTGGCCATGGTGGTAGGCCCCTTGCTGACCCGCGCCTTTGGCTTGTCCGGCCTGTTCCTGGCGACCGGGGCCATGGCGCTGGTGGGGATCCTGATCGTGGCGTTCATGGTGCCGCACGCCACTGGCCCGTTGCAGCACCGGGAATCCGGGGTGGCGCGCCAGGCGCTGATCCCGACGCTCAAGCACCCGGACCTGTTGCGCCTGGACCTCGGCATTTTCGTGCTCCACGCCATGCTGATGTCCAGCTTCGTGGCCTTGCCGCTGGCCCTGGTCGAGAAGGCCGGCCTGCCCAAGGAGCAGCACTGGTGGGTCTACCTGACGGCGCTGCTGATTTCGTTCTTCGCCATGATCCCGTTCATCATCTATGGCGAAAAACGACGCAAAATGAAACGAGTTTTGCTCGGCGCCGTCATGACGCTGATGCTCACTGAGCTATTCTTCTGGCAGTTCGGCGATAGCTTGCGGGCCCTGGTGATCGGCACGGTGGTGTTCTTCACCGCGTTCAATCTGCTGGAAGCCTCGCTGCCGTCGTTGATCAGCAAGGTCTCGCCGGCGGGCGGCAAGGGCACGGCGATGGGGGTTTATTCCACCAGCCAGTTCCTGGGTTCGGCGTTGGGCGGGATCCTCGGCGGCTGGCTGTTCCAGCATGGCGGTTTGTCGGTTGTGTTCTTGGGTTGTGCCGCGCTGGCTGCACTTTGGTTGGCCTTTGCTGTTACCATGCGCGAACCTCCCTATGTGACGAGCCTGCGCTTGCCCTTATCGCCCGAGGCGATTCGTGAGGCTGGCCTGACCGAGCGTCTGAAGGCCGTCGTTGGAGTAACCGATGCAGTGGTGGTCGCCGACGAAGCGGCCGTGTATATCAAACTCGACACCGAATTATTGGATCGCGCGACGCTCGAGCGCCTGGTGAACAACCCGGCCCCGACTACGTGCGAAGCCTAGGAGAACGTTATGGCCCGTGGGGTTAACAAAGTCATATTGGTCGGTACTTGCGGCCAGGATCCCGAAGTTCGCTACCTGCCGAACGGCAACGCCGTGACCAACCTGAGTCTGGCGACCAGCGAACAGTGGACCGACAAGCAGACCGGCCAGAAGGTCGAGAAGACCGAATGGCACCGCGTGTCGATGTTCGGCAAAGTAGCTGAGATCGCCGGCGAATACCTGCGCAAGGGTTCGCAGGTGTACATCGAGGGCAAGCTGCAGACTCGCGAGTGGGAAAAAGACGGTATCAAGCGTTACACCACCGAAATCGTGGTCGACATGCAAGGCACCATGCAACTGCTGGGCGGTCGTCCACAGGGCGACCAGCAACAAGGTGGCAACAACTACCAGCAATCGGCTCCGCGTCAGCAGGCCCCGCGTCCGCAGTCGGCCCCACAGCCACAACGCGAGCGTCCGGCCCCACAACAGGCCGCGCCGCAACCGGCTCCGGATTTCGACAGCTTTGATGACGATATTCCGTTCTGATGACAGGTTGAGACTACTCAGCCAATAGTTTGAAAAAAAGCCCCAAGCGCACTCTGCCCTTGGGGCTTTTTATTTATTGGCGCAGGCCAGGTTCATGACTTGAGGACCCCGGGCAATCCCGGTCATGCTCACAAATCCAGATCCAATACTTCCTGCATCCTCTCGCCAATCGACTGCCTCAACCACTCGGCATGGAACGCCATGTCCCGCACCGTTACCTCCGAAAACCGAAGTTCGATCGGTTTGCCATTGGCCCCGGCGAAGCACACCACAAAGTGACAAAAGTGGGCGGAAGCGGTCGTTATGTAGGGCCTGATGGAGTGGATATCGCTGTACGGCACGCATTCTTCGGTGGTTTGCCGGGCAGGGCGGCATTGGGTGAAGGTGAGGCGTTGCTGGCGTTCGTCAAAGCAGAAACCGAGCACCTCAGGTCCGGATGCCAGCCAGTTGAGCACGCAGACGGCCGCGAATGCGCTGATGAACGCGAGCGCTATAAACAGGGGGGCCTCGATCACTCTTGTATGAATGGGCGACAGGTTTTGTCCGACATGAAACAGCTTCGTCGATAGCACTGTCAGCCCATAGACCGGCAAGGCCAGCAGCATTACCACGGCATACACCATCGTGCCCAGGTATCCCGGCCTGGATACGTTGCTTGAGCAATCCCACGAGGGCGGGTGCAGTGGCGCTGATGTAGCGGTCGGGAACGGGGATTCGACCAGGCGCGGTGGGCGTTTGCGTTTCATACGGCTGGCTCTTGGGAAAAATGCCCGGCCATTCTTATCGTTATTCCTCAAGTACGCCTAGTAAAAACAGTAGGGGCGCAGCGGCGAGAAGCTGAAGGGATGGCGCGCGAAGCGCAGCAGATGGGGTTCGTGGCGACGACGCCGCGGTTGTTGCTCGTGCTGGAGACTTGATCGCCTTCAGACACGCCGTTGATGCCCGAGGCAAAACCGCACTTGGGTGATCAAGCGCGGTTTTTTAGCTGTGCCGTGGGTTTACTGATGGTCGGCCAGGAATTGCTCGGTACTCACCACACTCGCGTAGGCAAACCCCAGCGCTGCCATGAACGCCGCATGCACCTGGGCAGCCGGCACGACGACGCCGTTGAACTCCAGGTCGAGGGTGGCGCAGGCATCATGGATCACCGTGACGCCGTAGCCCAGGTCCGCTGCCGCCCGCACCACGCCGTCGACGCACATGTGGCTCATGCTGCCGACCACCACCAGTTGTTCGATGCCATGGTGCTCGAGGAGGGATTGTAGTTCGGTCTCACGAAACGAATTGACGAAATGTTTGAGCACCACCGGTTCGTCGGCGCGGTTGAGCACTTTAGGATGCAGTTGTGCGCCTTCCGAGCCTGGGGTGAAGAACGGGGCGTCGTCGGAGGTGAACTCGTGGCGGATGTGCACCACGCGATCACCGGCCTGACGGAAGGCTTCGATCAACCGTACGGCATTGTCGGCGGCGGCTTCGGCGCCGACCAACGGCCATTTGCCCTGGGGGAAGTAGTCGTTCTGGATATCGACTACGATGAGCGCTTGCTTGGACATGGGGGCTTCCTCGATCAGATTGGGTGTGAAGCCAGTATTGGCTTTTGCCGTCGCTTCGAGGATTGGCCGCAACGACAATAAGCGAGGGAAAACTGACAATGACGCAGCAAAGGGCCGTCGCCGAGCTTGGGGTGCTCATCTACCCTGGCGCGCAACTGGCGGCGGTGCATGGCTTGACCGATCTGTTCGCCGTGGCGCAGCGGATCGCGGCCGAGCATGCCAGCGTGCAGTTGCCAACGCTGCGGGTAAGTCACTGGCGGGCGGAGGAGGGCGAGGCGCCGTTGCGGGTGTTCGACAGCGAAACAGGCCCGGCGGGCAAGTTGGTGGCGTTGTTGATTCCACCGTCCCTTGCCGGTTTCAGTGAAGGCTTGGTCTCTCAGGCGCTGATGGATTGGCTGCGGGCGCAGCATGCCGACGGCACAGTGCTGGGCGGGGTTTGCGTGGGCTCGATCCTGCTGGCCGAAAGCGGCCTGCTCGACGGGCGCAGCGCCACCACCCACTGGACTTCGGCCAAGACCTTTGCCGCGCGTTACCCGAAAATCAAACTCAACGCCGACAAACCCATCGTCGACGACGGCGACCTGATCACCACCGCCGGGCTGATGGCCTGGTCGGAGCTGGGGCTACGCCTGGTGGACCGCCTGCTCGGGCCCAGCATCGCCACGCGCACGGCGCAATTCCTGGTGATCGAGCACAGCGACAGCGCGAGCCAGTGCGGCAGTAATTTTGCGCCCATCCTCGGCCATGGCGACCCGGCGATTCTCAAGGTCCAGCATTGGTTGCAAAGCAGCGGCGCGGTGGAGGTTTCCCTCGGTGCGATGGCCGAACGCGCCGGGCTGGAAGAACGCACCTTCCTGCGCAGGTTTCGCGCCGCCACCGGGCTCAAGCCCACCGAATACTGCCAGCATCTGCGCGTCGGCAAAGCCCGGGAAATGCTGGAGTTCACCAATGGCACCATCGACCACATTGCCTGGACCGTCGGTTACCAGGACCCGAGCGCCTTTCGCGCGACGTTCAAGAAAATCACCGGGTTGGCGCCGAGTGATTACCGGGCGCGGTTTGGGGTAAATCCACCGAATACTCCAAAGTAGCTGTGAGTCCATTTGTGGCGAGGGGATTTATCCCCGCTGGGCTGCGTAGCAGCCCCAAAGCACCCAACTCAATCTGCCTGACACACCGAGGCGTCAGATTTTAGGGCTGCTGCGCAGCCCAGCGGGGATAAATCCCCTCGCCACAGGGAACAGTGCTTGGTCCTGGCATCGTGCAATTTGCGGGATGCCAAGCGTGTGTCGTGCAGAATGAAACAGGCCCGATGCTATCAACTGCGCACTAGACGCCCGTTTGGCTGAGCCATCCTTACCGATGCCACCGTTGGCCTGATCTCTGCACCTTTCCTGATTCACAGGCATATCCAAAGCCATCGAGCGCAGGAAAAAGGGCAACGCATGACACCAGTCAATCGCAACAAGCGGGTAGTGGCCTATTCGGTCAATCCACAAGCGCCGCGCCATGAGGTCGAGACCAATCGTGCACTGGCCCAGTGGCTGGCGCAGATCCTGGGTTGGGAGTACGGCGACAGCCATGACCCCAGTGCCGGTCATGATCTTTATCTGTTGCCCACGCAAACCCTGATCGGCACCGAAACCTTGATGCGCCTGGGGGTCAAGGGGCCGGAGGATGTGTGGGGTGGGTATGTCGAGCATGATTTTATCTGCACCAAGGCGATTACCCACGGTCTGTTGAATAAGGATGCCGTGGCGCCCAAAGGCTGGTCGCCGCTGTTTGCCAAGCTCACGCGAGGCGCGGTACTCGATGGCGTGACGGTCTTTTCGCTCAAGGATGCGCGTCCGGCCGCCGAGCACTTGCTGTACACCGGGCCGATTCGCCTCAAGCCGATCCATGCCTGTGCCGGGCGTGGGCAACGGCTGATCAAGAGCCTGGCGCAGTTCGATGAAATTGTCGCCGGGCCGGACGCCCAGGCGCTGTTTCGCGATGGGGTGGCGCTGGAACAGCACCTCAACGAGGTCAAGACCCAGAGCGTCGGCCAGAGCTTCATCAACGGCAAGGTCCTGAGTTATTGCGGTGTGCAACACCTGACCCACGACAGCGAGGGGGTGGAGGTGTACGGCGGGTCGGACCTGCTGATAGTACAGGGCGGTTATATCGAGTTGCTCAGGCTCGAATTGCCCGACGATGTGCGCGAGGCGGTGCGCCTGGCGCAAGTGTTCGATGACGCCGCCAATCAGGCCTACCCGAGCTTTTTTGCATCGCGGCGCAATTACGACATCGCCCAGGGCCTGGATGCCGCCGGCCAGCCCCGTGGCGGTGTGTTGGAACAGTCATGGCGCATGGGCGGCGCCAGCAGCGCCGAACTGGCGGCGTTGCAGGTGTTCGTCGAAGCGCCGCAAACCTGCGCGGTGCGGGTGTCCTCGGTGGAGACCTACACCGAGCAACCGCTGCCGCCCGGTGCGAGGGAGGTCTATCGCGGTGAGGCGCACAACGGTGACTTCCTTCTCAAATACGTAACGGTTCAATCCTATGACGGCTAGAAGTGAAACCATTCAGATCGAGATTGACGATGAACGCATGAACGGGACATTCCTGAGTCCCAAGTCGAAGGTTCCTGGCGTGTTGTTCGTGCACGGCTGGGGCGGTAGCCAGGAGCGGGACCTGGAACGGGCCAAAGGCATCGCCGGCCTGGGTTGCGTGTGCCTGACCTTCGACTTGCGTGGGCACACTGGCGGAGCGGGGATCCCGTTGGCGCGGGTCACCCGCGAGGACAACCTGCGAGACCTGTTGGCGGCCTACGACCGCTTGCTCGCGCACCCAGCCTTGGATACCTCGGCGATTGCCGTGGTGGGCACCAGTTATGGCGGCTACCTGGCTTCGATCCTGACTTCGTTGCGTCCGGTACGCTGGCTGGCCCTGCGGGTGCCAGCGCTGTACCGCGACGAGCAATGGCACACCCCCAAGCGCGACCTGGACAAGACCGACCTGCTGGATTACCGCAGCACGCTGGTGCACGCCGGAACCAATCGCGCCTTGCATGCGTGTTCGCAGTTCACCGGCGATGTGTTGCTGGTGGAGTCCGAGACCGATGCCTACGTGCCCCATGCCACCATCATGAGCTACCGGGCGGCGTGCCAGCAGACCCACTCGCTGACTCACCGGATCATCGACGGTGCCGATCATGCCTTGAGCGACCCCGTGTCACAGCAGGCCTACACCTCGATCCTGGTGGACTGGATCACGGAAATGGTGGTGGGAGAGCGCTTGAGCATCATCCAGGAACGCTGATCGTGCGGTGTGTGCGAGGGCCCCATCGCGAGCAGGCTCGCTTCCACAGGGGATGTGTGGCGATCGAGACAGGTGTGTTCACGACAGATCCAATGTGGGAGCGAGCTTGCTCGCGATGAGGCCAAGCCAGGCAACCCATCACTTGACCCCAGGCTTGACCCGCAACGCCTTGGCCTTCGCCTCGATCACCAGGTACATCACCACGGTAATCAGCAACGGCAGGATGAAGTAGATCGCCCGGTAGGCGATCAACCCCGCCAGCAGGCTGCCCCGCGACACTTCATGTTGCAGCAGCGCAACGAACACCGCTTCCAACACCCCAAGCCCCGCCGGAATGTGGGTGATGACCCCCGCAATGCTGCTGATCAGCAACACCCCGAGCACCACTGGATAATCCAGTTTGCCGGGCAGCAACGTGAAGATCACCGCCGCCATCAACGACCAGTTCAACGCGCCCAACGCCAGTTGCAGCACCGCCATGCGCGGTGATGGCAGGTTGATTTCCATGCCGCGAATCGTCCAGGCCCGGCGCTTGGAAAACCGGCAGGCCACCAGGTAACCGGCACTCACCAGCAGCAACAGCGCGCCGACGCCTTGCAACGCATCGCTGCTGAGTTTCCAGCCCGGTGGCATGGTCACCAGGCCGCTGCTGAACACCACCCCGGCCAAGGTCATGTAGCCGAACCAGTTGGTGGCCAGGCTCAGGCCGAGAATCTTGGCAATGTTCCCGCTGCTGACCCCCAGCCGCGAATACAGCCTATAGCGCATGGCGATGCCACCGACCCAGGCGCTGAGGTTGAGGTTGAACGCGTAACTGATCACCCCCACCGGCAAGATCTGCCGCCAACCCAGTTTCTGGCGGATGTAGGTGCGGCCGATCAGGTCGAAGCAGGCATAGGTGATGAAACTGGTGACGGTCAGCGCGGCGGCGATGATCAAGGTGCGCACCTTGAAGTCCGCCAGGGTGGCGAACACTTCCGACCAATCGATGCGTCGGGCCAAGGTGGTGAACAGCACGATCAACAGCAGGAAAAACGCCAGGGTCAGCGGTCTTTTCCAGCGGCTCCAGCGGGATTTGGGCTTGGACTGTTCCGGCGCATGGGCATCTCTCGGCGCGGTGTGCGCTTCAGAGTGGTTCATGGGGTTCGCTCCGGACCGCCGTCGGCGGCGAAAATGGTTTCAGACGCGGTTTATGGGCCGGCAGCCAGCCGGCCCAGGCCGGGAAATGGCGCAAGAAGTGGAACACCATGAAACCGATGGTCATGCGCCACAACAGGCCCCGAGGCGCATGGTTTTCGGGCATGACCGTGCAGTGTTCGCGGCTCAGGTGGTCGAGACGCTCGAAGAGTTCGCGATTGAACGCCTGGTCGCGGATCAGCACATTGGCTTCCAGATTCAGGGACAGGCTCAGCGGGTCGAGGTTGCTCGAACCCACCGTGCTCCAATCCTCATCCACCAGGGCGACCTTGCCGTGCAGCGGTCGCTCGCAATATTCGTAGATCACCACGCCGGCCTTGAGCAGGTAGCTGTAGAGCATGCGCGCGGCGAGCTTGGCGATCAGCATGTCCGGCTGGCCCTGCAGGATCAGCCGTACTTCCACGCCCCGCCGTGCCGCGTTGCGGATCTCGCGCAGCAACCGGTAGCCAGGGAAGAAGTAGGCATTGGCGATCACCACCCGCCGCTGGGCGCTGCGCAGCACTTGCAGGTAAACCTCTTCAATGTCGGTCTGGTGTTCGTGATTATCCCGGTAGACCAGGCGCACCTGGCCGTCGTGGTCGTTGATGGCCAATTCGTTGCGCCGACTGCGGCGCCGTTGCCACCAGTATTTGGCCCGGGCAGGCCGTCCGCTCTGCAACAGCGCGAAGTGATGGATATCCACCACCGCCGGGCCTTTGATTTCCACGGAGTAATCCTGCTTGGCCTCGGGTCCGAAATCGCCCAGGTGGTCGGCGGAAAAATTGATCCCGCCGATAAACGCAATCACCCCGTCCACCACCACGATCTTGCGGTGCAGGCGCCGGAACCAGTTGGTGCGGATGCCCAGGCGCCGTGGGGCGGGATCGAACATTTGCAGGCGCACGCCAGCGTCGCTCAACGAGGCGAGGAATTCGGTGGTCAGCTCTCCGCAGCCGAAGCCATCGAGGCTGACGGTGATGCGCACGCCCCGCGCGGCGGCTTCGATCAACAGGTCCCGCAGTTCATAACCGACCTTGTCCTCGAACAGGATGAAAGTCTCCAGGAGGATTTCTGCCTCGGCCCGGCGAATGGCTTCGAAGACCCTGGGGAAATACTCTTCGCCGTTTTCCAACAGCTTGACGCGATTGTTGCCGTGCCAGCCGTATTCGATATCCGTCAGCGCCGGGTTGCGTTCGGTGGGTGGCGCCTCGACCTGCTCAACCGTCGCCTTGTTCATTGTCGCGCTCATAATTCGATCTCCACCGACAGCGGTGCGTGGTCGGAGAGGTGCGACCAGGGTCGTACGCTCAACACCTTGGGATGACGGGCCTTGAGGTTGCGCACGTAGATGCGGTCCAGGCGCAGGACCGGCAGGCGCGCCGGAAAGCTGCGGGCCGGTTTGCCCCACTGTTCGGCGAACACTTCCCGCAGGCCGCAGGGTTCGAGCAGTTCACTGGCCTTGCCGCGCCAGTCGTTGAAGTCACCCGCGACGATCACTGGCGCGTCGGGCGGCAGTTCGCTCAAGCGCTGGCAAAGCAGCTTGAGTTGCTCGACACGATGACCTTCGCGCAGCCCCAGGTGCACGCAAATGGCGTGCACTTGCTGTCCATCGCCCGGCAGGCGCAGCACGCTGTGGAGCATGCCGCGGTTCTCATGGCCGCTGATGGACACGTCCAGGTTGTCGTGGCGGATGATCTGGAATTTCGACAGCAGCGCGTTGCCGTGGTCGCCCGCCGGGTACACCGCGTTGCGCCCGTAGGCGAACTGCGGCCAGAGGCTGTCGGCGAGGAACTCGTATTGCGGCATGCTCGGCCAGTTGCTATAGCGCTGGGGGTGGTGTTCGTGGGTGCCGTGGACTTCCTGCAAGAACACCACATCGGCGGACACGCTGCGCACCGCTTCGCGCAGTTCCGGCAGGATGAAGCGCCGGTTCAGGGCGGTGAAACCCTTGTGGGTGTTGACCGTCAGCACGGTGAAACGGCTGACCGGGTCGAGAATCTGGGCCTGTTGCTGGGTCGGCTCGTGGGTCGCTTCGCTGGTTTCCGGGCGGTTCATGGCAACACCCCTTCGGCCGGGCGCTCGCCGGGCGCGGTGGCGAGGTCCTTGTCCAGATGGAAGTGCTCCAGCAAGTGGCGTGCGTCATAGGGCGCGCGGACTTTGATGTCGTTGTCGAAATAGCAGAACACTTCCCGGCTTTTACGGGCCCGGGGCTTCTTGTCGGGGTCGATCAACTGGGCGTCGGTGGGTTGTTTGCCGTGGCTCCAGGCCTCGATCCGCGCGCCCCAGCGCTTCAACGCCTCGTCGGTGTAGCCGCTGGCGTACAGCTGCTCGGCGCCGTGCAGGCGCAGGTAGACGAAATCGCTGGTGACGTCTTCGCGATAGGGCCATTTACCGGCGGTGTCGGCGATCACCAGGGCTACGTCGTAGCGCTTGAGCAGTGTGACGAAGTGCGGGTCGATAAAGCTCTCATGGCGGATTTCCACGGCGTGGCGCAGTGGGCGCTTTTTATCAGTGGTGGTGCTGGCGTGGCCGTCCAGGCGCGGCTCGTGCTCGCGGGCCAGGGCGGCGGCACCTTCGGTGTCGTGGGGCAGTTGCTTGAGGAAGTCTTCGAACAGCTCGGGGTCGAACTTGAAGCTGGGCGGAAACTGCCAGAGGATCGCGCCCAGCTTCTCCTTGAGCTCCAGCACGCCGGAGGCGAAGAAATTGGCCAACGGCTTGCGGATGTCCCGCAGACGCTTGATGTGGGTGATGAAACGCGGGGCCTTGACGCTGAACACGAAGCCGGGCGGTGTCTCGGCGTACCACTGGGCATACCGTTCGGGGCGTTGCAGGGCGTAGAACGATCCATTGATTTCGATGCTATTGACCGCTCGCGAGGCGAATTGCAGTTCCCGTTTCTGGGCCAGCCCCTTGGGGTAGAAATCCCCCCGCCAGGGCGTGTAGCGCCAACCGGAAATGCCAATGTGGATCGCCGTCATGTATCCCTCCCGTGCCAATGACCTCGTGCAGCCTGTGTCTTTTGATGACTGTTGCGCGGCCTGGAAAGTTTCGATGGGATGCCCGGCGGCAGTGAAGCTGTGGCGAGGGATGCGCAGTAAGTCCCAAAAACAGGGCCGCTGCGCGCCCCAGCGGGAGCAAGCTCCCTCGCCACAAGGTTTTGTATTGGCCTTGCGAGCGAACTTGCCGGCGCAATATTGATCAGTTCCTTACCTATCCCGTGTGAAGGAGCCTCGCGTCTTGTCTCGATTGAGCACTGTATTGCTGCTGTTCTTGCTGGCGCTGACCGGTACCAGCGCCTACGGCACCGCCGCTGTCCCTGGCACCTCCAAGCCCGATGAACCGCCCGCCGAACCTGCGCCGCTGGTGCAGGGCGGTTTATTGGGGGCCATCAGTTCGAGCATTGACGATGTCCAGGACAAACTCGATCTCAACCAAAGCCTGGTGGATGCCTGGCGCCTGCGGGCGGACCGGGCGGCGGATGAGGTGGACCGGCTGGTAGACCAGACGTCCCGTTCGTCCTGGCGCGTGGCGGGGGATTTCCTGTTGTTGTCGAGCGTCTGGATCGGCGCTTTTGCACTGATCTGGTCGGGCGCGCGGCTGCTGCTGCGCCATCTGGGCCGGCGCCGCTGGTTGCGCACCCGCCAGCGCCTGCGCGACCTGCTCGGTTATCTGCTGCCGTACACCGCTGCGGCGTTGATCTGCCTGCCGCTGACCCTGTACGTCAGCCACTTCCTGCAGGTGTCGGTCGGTCGCGCCCTGGCGCTGTGCTTCGCCTACGCCACCAGCAGCGGCATTTTCTCCACCTCGGTGTTGCTGTGCGTGATCGTGATGTTCAACGCGGGTCACAAACGCCGGGCGGTGGCGATGATCCGGCGCTTCAGCCCCCGGCCATTGTTCATGATCGGTTTTCTCGCCGCCCTCAGCGATGCCCTGACCAGCCCGCAGATCGCCCGGCAACTGGGCGGCAACATCACCAGCAGCATCGCAGTGTTCACCGGCTTGTTTGCCTCGGTGATCTTTGGCTGGCTGGTGATTCGCATGCGCAGGCCCGTGGCGCACCTGATCCGCAACCGCCCGCTGGCCCAGCGCTTGAAGCAACCGGCCTTGCAGGAGTCGCTGCGGATTTTCTCCGGGCTCTGGTATTGGCCGATCCTGTTAATGGTGCTGGTGTCGGCGGTGAGCCTGATCGGTGTCGGCGAGGACAACCAGAAAGCCCTGCGTTGTGCGCTGTTCACCACCATCCTGCTGATCGCCACGGTGTTCCTCAGCACGGTGTTCCAACACGTCTTCAAGTCGCCCAAGGCCGAGACCATCCAGCGCAACAGCGCCTACAAGGGCCGCCTGTTGAGCCTGCTGCACGCGTTGCTGCGCATCGTCATGGCGGTGGTATTCATCGAAGTCCTCGGACGGATCTGGGGCATTTCCCTGTTCGAGTTCGCCTCGCGCAATGCCATAGGCCGGGCGATCAGCGATTCCTTGAGCCGCATCGGCCTGATCTTCCTGATGACCTGGCTCACGTGGGTGGTGCTCGACACGGCGATCCAGGAAGCCCTGAAACCGCCGCTGAACAAGCGCGGGGCCCGCCAGCCCAGCACCCGGGTCAAGACCATCCTGCCGCTGTTGCGCAACGCGGCGAAAATCATCCTGGTGGTGATTTGCGCGATCACCACCATGGCCAACCTGGGCATCAACGTCGCGCCGTTGCTGGCCGGTGCCGGGGTGGTGGGGCTGGCGATCGGCTTCGGTTCCCAGCAACTGGTGCAGGACGTCATCACCGGGCTGTTCATCATTATCGAAGACACGCTGTCCATCGGCGACTGGGTTGTGCTCAGCTCTGGCCACGCCGGCACCGTCGAAGGCCTGACCATCCGCACCCTGCGCCTGCGCGACGGCAAGGGCTTCGTGCATTCGGTGCCGTTCGGCCAGATCAAGGCGGTGACAAACCAGTCCCGGCAATTCGCCTTTGCGTTTTTCTCCGTGCAATTCACATACGACACCGATGTCGACCAGGCCATCGAGCTGATTCGCGAGGCCGGGCGTTCGATCGCCGAAGACCCGTTCCTCAAGTTCAACCTGCAAGGGCCGTTGGATGTGTTTGGCGTGGACAAGATGGACCTCAACGGCGTGGTGCTCACGGCGCAGTTCCGCACCGTGTCGGGTGGGCAATATGCGGTGAGCCGGGCGTTCAACCAGCAGTTGAAGAAGCTTGTGGATAACCACCCGGCGGTGCACTTTGCGCAGACTTATCCACAGCAGGTGATGTTGCCCAAGCGGTTCGTGGAGGAGCCGAAAGAATCGGGGGAGTCGTGAGCTAATCGGTAACCCTGTGGCGAGGGAGCTTGCTCCCGCTCGGCTGCGAAGCAGTCGTCGCTTTGGGCGGATATTGCCGCGCACGGATGTATTGTTTGGGGCTGCTACGCAGCCCAGCGGGAGCAAGCTCTCTCGCCACAGGTGTGATGTGTAGGCTAATGGTGTTGGATCAGCTTATTCCTGATCTCAGCCATCCCATGAGCATCCAACTCCATCCAAAGATGCTGCTTGCCAGCAATCTGCGCCGCCACCGGCAAACCATCGCGATACACCAGCCGATTGCCCGCCAGCGCCGGCACTTTCGCCCCCGGCAGCAGGGTGCCGGCCAGGTTCAGCGGGTCGACGCCGCACACCGCCACCAGGCTGCCATCGGTGGGGCGGCGGCGCACTTCGCGCAGCAGCGGGATGGCTTCGGGCAGGGCGAATTGTTCGCCTGCCAGGCCGCTGACGAACCGCCCGCCACGAATCTCGCCCCGTGCCTCCAACCGATGAAAGGTGCGCAGCAGCTCGCGCCAGCTCGGCAACCAATCCGCCTCCCGCTCCAGCAAGCGCCAGAACACCACACCGTAGCGGCGCAGCAGGGTCATGGCGATGTGCTCCAGGGTCTCGGGCGGTGTCGGCGCCGGGCGGTTGCCTTCCACCGGCGCGGGTTGGCTACGGCGCAGCAAGGCCCAGCGTCCTGCGTCGTCCATGCCGCCGACAAACGCTCCGCGCCCGCGTCGGCTGCTGCGGGCCTGGCGTTTGCTGGCGGGGGTGATCAGCGCGCGCAAGCCGGCGAAGCTGTCGGCATTCACCAATCCGGCGCCCACCAGTTCCTGCAAGGCGATTTCCAGTTCGCTGCGCAGCAGATGAGCCTCGTGGGCCAGTTCGTCGAAAAACAGCGCGCCGTGTTCGGCGAGGGCCTGATGGACTTTTTGTGTCTTGGGCGACAGCTCATCAAGGGCCGTCTGCCCGGCCAGGCTGCTCCACAGCGCCACCTGGCTGCGCGGCAGCAATACCACCGGCGTGCTGCGCAGGGCGCTGGCGGAAGGCTTCTGGTGCGCACTCAGGCGCGTCCATACCCACTTGCCACTGCGGCACAACTCATCGAGCCAAGTGGGCGAATAGTCTTTGATCCGCGCCGGCAGCAGGTCGCTGTCCCAGGCTGACGCGGCGGCTGGAAAGCCTTCGAACTGACCCAGGATCGACGGCAGCACGGCATTGCCCCGACCTTGGCTGGACGATGACAGGTGTTGCCAGTCGAACAGGAAACGCATGAAATCCTGCAGCATCACCGGCTCGATTTCCCGGCGCAGGCGCTTGACCGTGTAGCGATGAATCCGCGCCAGCAAATGCCGCTCGCACCATTCCTCCTGGCCGGTGCCCGGCGTGAACCGCCCACGCAGCACATAGCCTTGCTGCTCGAGCTGCGCCAGGGCCTGGGTGACTTGCGGGGTCGACAACCCCAGCGGGTAGGCAATGGCCTTCAACGGCAGCGGGCCAAAGGCGCTGAGTCGGGCGCGGAGCACTTCCACCAGGGCCTCGTCGCCGTCCCAGGCTTCATCGAAACCGGCCAAGGGCGTCAGCGCTGGTTGCCATTGGGCCTGTGGATAAACCGCTTGCAGACACGTCAGCCGTTCCAGCGCCACCCACAAGCCGCGTTCGGCGCTGATTTGCACATGGCTGGCGCGTCCGCCCTCGGCCAGCGTCTGCAACCAATCCAGCCACGACGCGTGGGCGCTGGCCTCGCTGTCGGCGATGCAGGCCAGGCTCATCAAGGCTTCGTGCATCTCATCGAGATTGGTCGGCGTCGGCCAGGCTTCATCCCGGACCGACTGGATGGCTTCGGCGTCCAGGGCGCCGAGGTCGTCGGTGGCCTGTGGATCGCTCCAGCGCCGGTTGATCACCGCCTGGGTGCGCCGTTCTTCCAGCGGCGCGTCGTCGAGAAAGGTGTAGGGCCGGGCGCTGAGGATTTCCGCCGCCAGCGGCGAGGGCGCCGGCAGGTCGCGGCTGATCAGGCGAATCTGGCCGGCTTCCATGCGCCGCAACAGCGTCAGCCAACCTTCGCTGTCCATGGCTTCGTGCAGGCAATCGTCGAGGGTCTGTTCCACCAGCGGATGGTCGGGGATCTCACGCTCGCCGGCGAGGTTTTCCAGGCAGGCGATCTGGTCCGGAAACACGCTGGCAATCAGGTCCTCGCTTTTCATCCGCTGGATCTGCGGGGCGACTTTGCGCCCGCCGGCGTAGCGCGGCAAGGCCAGGGCCACGCCAGTGTTCCAGCGCCAGCGCACGCCGAACAGCGGCGCATCCAGCACCGCCTGGACCAGGATCTGCTCGGCGCTGTGGCTGTTGAGGTAGCGCCACACTTCGTCCAGTTCGAAGCTGTGGCTGGTGGACAGCGAGAGCACGATGGCGTCTTCACTGGCGGCGGCCTGCAATTCGAAGTTGAAGGTGCGGCAGAAGCGCTTGCGCAAGGCCAGGCCCCAGGCGCGGTTGATACGGCTGCCGAAGGGCGTGTGGATGATCAGTTGCGTGCCGCCGGACTCGTCGAAAAAACGCTCCATCAGCAGCGTGTCCTGGGACGGCAGGGCGCCGAAGGCCAGGCGCGCCGGGGCCAGGTAATCCACCAGTTGTTCGGCGCTGGCCAGGTTCAGTTGCAAGGTGCCGGTCAGCCAATCCAGGGCCGGTTGCAGATTGCCCGGCGTGGCGCCGAGCAGTTGATCGAGCTGGGCTTGCAGGCGCGCCACGGCCAGGGACAATTCGGCGCTGCGTCCCGGCGCTTCGCCGAGCCAGAACGGGATGGTCGGCGGTTGGCCCTGGGCGTCCTCGACCCGCACGCGGCCAGTTTCGACGCGAATGATGCGGTAAGAGGTATTGCCCAACTGGAACACATCGCCGGCAATGCTCTCCACCGCGAAGTCTTCGTTGACGCTGCCGATGTTCAGGCCCTGGGGTTCGAGCAGCACGCTGTAGTCGGCGTTGTCGGGAATGGTGCCGCCGCTGGTCACGGCGGTCAGCTTGCTGCCCCGGCGCCCGCGCAGGGTCCGGGTCACGGCATCGCGGTGCAGGTAGGCGCTGCGCACGCCCTGGCGGCCATTGAGGCCTTCGGCGAGCATTTGCAACAGCGCCTGGTAATGCCCTTCGTCCAGCTCGGCGTAGGGCGAGGCGCGGCGGAAGGTCTCCAGCAGCGCCTGCTCCGGCCATTCCTGGCAACTGACCTCGGCGACAATCTGCTGGGCCAGCACATCCAGTGGCGCCTTGGGAATGTGCAGGATGTCGAGTTCGCCACGGCGCACGCAGTCGAGCAGGGCGGCGCATTCGATCAAGTCGTCGCGGGTGGTGGCGAACAGGCGGCCCTTGGGCGTGCCACCGACCTGGTGACCGGAACGACCGACCCGTTGCAGGAACGCCGAGATCGAACGGGGCGAGGCGATCTGGCAGACCAGGTCGACATCGCCGATATCAATGCCCAGCTCCAGGGACGCGGTGGCGATCAGCACCTTCAGTTCGCCGCGCTTGAGGCGTTGTTCGGCGTCGAGGCGAAACTCCTTGGCCAGGCTGCCGTGATGGGCCGCCACGGCGTCCTTGCCCAGGCGCTCGCTCAGATGACGGCTCAGGCGCTCGGCCAGGCGCCGGGTGTTTACGAACACCAGGGTGGTGCGGTGTTCCCGGGCCAGCTCGGCGAGGCGGTTGTAGACCAGTTCCCACACGTCATTGGCCATCACCGCCGACAGCGGTACTGGCGGCACCTCTATGTCCAGGTCCCGGGGGCGGGCGTGGCCGATGTCGACGATTTCGCAGCTACGTCCCTCACCGACGAGAAAACGCGACACCGCTTCGATGGGCTTTTGCGTGGCGGACAGGCCGATGCGCATCAACGGTTCGGCGCACAGGGCTTGCAGGCGTTCCAGGCTCAAGGCCAGGTGGCTGCCGCGCTTGCTGGCGGCGATGGCGTGGATTTCGTCGACGATCACCGTGCGGGTGCTGGCGAGCATCTGCCGGCCGGAATCGGAACCGAGCAGCACGTAGAGCGATTCGGGGGTGGTCACCAGGATGTGCGGCGCGGTCTTGCGCATCGCCGAGCGTTCTTTCTGCGGCGTGTCGCCGGTACGCACAGCGGTGGTGATGTGCAGGGGGGGCAGGTCCATCCGCCGCAGCTGTTCGGTGATGCCGGCCAGCGGATTTTGCAGGTTGATCTGGATATCGTTGCTCAAGGCCTTGAGCGGCGAGACGTAGACCACCAGCGTTTGGTCCGGCAGGCCGCCCTGTTCCAGGCCGCGATGCACCAGGTCATCGAGCACGGCGAGAAAAGCCGTCAAGGTCTTGCCCGAGCCGGTAGGCGCCGCCACCAGGGTCGAACGACGCTGGCCGATCAACGGCCACGCTTGGGCCTGGGCGGCCGTGACCGCCGGGAATGTCTGGCTGAACCAGGCGCGAACGGCGGGGTGAAAGCCTGCCATGGCGTGGTCGGCTGCAAGGGGCAGATTCATAGGATCAGTGTATGCGGGCGAGGTGGGGAGGATGCAAGTACTGATACTGTGCCTGTGGCGAGGGGATTCATCCCCGCTGGGCTGCGAAGCAGCCCCAAACAAGCAAATGGGATAGATCTGACCCACCCAGGTGGCAATTAAAGGGGCTGCTGCGCAGCCCAGCGGGGATGAATCCCCTCGCCACAAGTCAGCTACCAGCCTTGTAAGATGCGATCCACACTTTACGGATGACGGTTGCGCACTAAACCCGCAAAATGCAACGATTCCGACAACGCCTGCGGGCGTGGTCGACCAAATTCTTGTGCCAATAGACTGGGCCTGCTGACTTTATGCGAATGCGCCTTATGTTACTGGGCGGCGGAAATGCCCTTGGGCAGGCGCTGATTCGCCTCGGTGCAGAAGAAGACATCGGTTTTCTTGCCCCCCGCCCGCCCGAAGACGGTTGGGATGCCGCGAGCCTGACGCAACTGCTCGACGACACCCGTCCGGACGCCTTGATCAACCTGGCGTACTACTTCGACTGGTTCCAGGCCGAGGCTGTCAGCGAGCAGCGCCTGGCCAGCCAGGAGCGCGCTGTCGAGCGCCTGGCCGAGCTGTGCCAGCATCACAACATCGTCTTGCTGCAACCGTCGAGCTATCGCGTGTTCGATGGCTCCCGCGCCACGGCCTACAGCGAGAAAGACGAGCCCGTGCCCCTGGGCGTGCGCGGCCAGGCGCTGTGGCGGATCGAGCAAAGCGTGCGCGCCACCTGCCCGCAACACGTGCTGCTGCGGTTCGGCTGGCTGCTGGACGACAGTGCCGATGGCATCCTCGGACGTTTCCTGGCCCGGGCCGAACAGCCCGAGGAGTTGCTGCTGGCCGACGACCGCCGCGGTAATCCGACGCCGGTGGACGATGCGGCACGGGTGATCATCTCGGTGCTCAAGCAACTCGATTGCGCGGCGCCGCTGTGGGGCACTTATCATTACGCCGGGCACGAGGCGACTACACCGCTGGCGCTGGGCCAGGCGATCCTCACCGAAGCCCGTGCCCTGCATCCGCTGGCCATCGAGTCGCCCACCCCCCAGGCCCACGCCGCACGGCCGGACGCCGCGGAAGAACCGCAGCACGCGGTGCTGGCCTGCAAGAAAATTCTGCACACTTTCGGGATCAAGCCCCGCGCCTGGCGCGCGGCACTCCCGGGCTTACTGGATAGGTTTTATCGCCATGGCTGAAGGCCCTGTTTTAATCACCGGCGGCGCGGGTTTCATTGGCTCGCACCTGACCGACGCTTTGCTTGCCAAGGGACATTCGGTACGCATTCTCGATGACCTGTCCACCGGCAAGCGCAGCAACCTGCCACTGGACAACCCCGCTGTCGAACTGATCGAAGGCGACGTCGCCGATGCCGCGCTGGTGGCGCGGGTCATGGCCGGTTGCAGCGCCGTCGCGCACCTGGCGGCGGTGGCTTCGGTGCAAGCTTCGGTGGACGATCCGGTGCGCACGCACCAGAGCAACTTCATCGGCACCCTGAATGTCTGCGAGGCCATGCGTCAGTCCGGTGTGAAGCGAGTGCTGTTCGCCTCCAGCGCAGCGGTCTACGGCAACAACGGCGAAGGCGAGTCCATCGACGAAGAGACCCCCAAGGCGCCGCTCACGCCGTATGCCTCGGACAAACTGGCCAGCGAGTTCTACTTCGACTTCTATCGCCGCCAGCACGATCTGGAGCCGGTGGTGTTCCGCTTCTTCAACATCTACGGCCCGCGCCAGGATCCGTCCTCGCCGTATTCCGGGGTCATCAGCATCTTCAGCGAACGGGCACAGAAAGGCCTGCCGATCACCGTGTTCGGTGATGGCGAGCAGACCCGGGATTTTGTCTACGTCGAAGACTTGGTGGACTTGCTGGTGCAGGCCATCGAGAAGCCAGAGGTGGAAGTGGGGGCAGTGAACGTCGGCTGGAACCAGGCCACGACCCTCAAGCAGATGCTCCAGGCCCTGGCCGCCGTGGTGGGTGATCTGCCGCCGATCAGCTACGGCCCGGCGCGCTCCGGCGACATCCGCCATTCCCGGGCCGACAATCGCCGGCTGGGGCAGCGCTTCAGCTTTCCCCAGCAAACGCCGCTGAGTGTGGGGCTGGCGCGGCTGTTGGGCCGCTGAACGAAAAAGGCGCCTTTCGAGGCGCCTTTTTCATGAACTTGCTGGAGTGAACACTGTGGCGAGGGAGCTTGCTCCCGCTGGGCTGCGAAGCAGACCCAAAGTATTTGCGACCGCTTCGCGCTCGAGCGGGAGCAAGCTCCCTCGCCACAGGATGTGTTGTCAGCTGTTCATTGCGTTGCCATTTAGAACTTGTAACCCAACCCCACCATGTAGATCCATGGGTCCACGTCGACATTCACCTTGGCCCGGGTACCGCCGGCCACGGCGTTGTTGTCCACATAGGCGGTGGTGTCGATGTCGATGTAGCGAATCTGGCCGTTGATCATGACGTTGTCGGTCAACATGTAGTCAGCGCCCACTTGCCACGCCATGCCCCAACTGTTGCTCGCGCGGAAATTGCTGAAGCCGTTGGCACTGGCTTCGCTGCCGACGTGTTCGTCGTAGATCCAGGTGTAGTTGATACCGGCGCCGACATAAGGCTGGAACGTCGACTTGGCGTCGAGTGGGTAGTAGACCAGGCTCAGGGTTGGCGGCAGGTGCTTGAGGGTGCCGAGCTTGTTGTTGGCCGCGCCCAGGGCGGTGCCTTTGATTTTCACGTCGTGCTCGAACGGCGAGGCCGCCAGCAGTTCGATCCCCAGGTTGTTGGTGATCATGTAGGCGAAGTTCAAGCCCAACTGCGTATCGCTGCTCATGGTCGCCTTGCCGCCCAGGTCGGCGCCGGCCAGCGGGCCACGGTCGACCTTGACGCTGGAGCTGTCGGCTTCCGGATTGACGGTGATGGCACCGGCGCGAACGATAATATCGCCGGCTGTGTGGGCCTGGGCGAGTGGGGCGGCGAGCGCGAGGGCGGCGAGGGAAGCGCAGAGCAAGGACTTGTTCATGAGGGCTCCAGAGGGCATCGAAATTTGATGTCTCATGGTACGAAGCCGTCTGGTCCGGTCTTTTGACCCAGCTCAATGAGTCAGGGGGTGTTTAATTGACTCAGCTCAATAAAAGCGCTGATGAGAAAATTCGAGGGAACCATCGCGAGCAAGCTCGCTCCCACATCATTCGACCGCATTCTTTCTGAAGAAACACGATCAACTGTGGTGGCGAGCTTGCTCGCGATGGCTATCTCATCAACAACACACCACTACCGGATTCACTCCGGCAGCTCATACACATAAATCTTCTCGGCCTCCATCTGATACCCGGCATCGGCCAGTTCACTGGTGGACGGCTTGACCTGCATCGGCCCCTCGACCCAGTACGGCTGGTACAACTCGTCGAGCTTGACCCCGACTTCACTTTTCACATGCACGATCTGGTTGGACGGCGGTGGCGGCACGTGGATGCAGGCGCCGAAATACGGCACCAGCAAAAAGTCGGTGGTGCGGCCTTCCTCGCTGACTTCCAGCGGCACGATATAGCCCGGCAAACGAATCTGCTGGCCGTCGAGGGCCTTGACCACCGGGGCGTTGGGCAGATCCTGCTTGGCCGCGGGGGCGGATTCGGCGGCCAGGGCGTCGCTCATCTTCGACAAGTCGTGCAGCGGGGTCATGTTCGGCACTTCTGGCGGGGCGTCCGGCGGGATCATTTCCGACCAGGCCAGGTCCCTCGGCTCGGCCGCCCACAGCGGCAGGGCGACCATCATCAACAGCGCAAGCAGGGCGCGGGGCATTTTCAAGGTCCTCATAGACGGATCGACAGGCCGTCGGCCAACGATTGGCGATAGGCGCGCCAGGCCGGCACGCCGCCCATCAGCAGGGCGGCGACCAGGATGCCAGCCAGCAGCGTCCATTCATATTCGCTCGGCCAGCCCAGCGGCAAGTACAAGCCGTAGGCCGATTGCACGTAACCCTGGGCGGCGGCGATGCCGATGTACAGCAAGGCCAGCCCGGCGATGACCCCGGCCAGCGCCAGGGCGAAGGCTTCGAGCACCAGCAGCGTTGCGATGTGCCACGGCCGCGCACCCACCGAGCGCAGGATCGCCATTTCCCGGCGCCGCTCGTTGAGGCTGGTGAGGATCGCCGTAAGCATGCCGATCAAGCCCGTCAGCACCACGAACAGCGAAATCACGAACAAGGCTTTTTCCGCCGTGCCCATCAAGCTCCACAACTCCTGCAGCGCCACGCCGGGCAGGATCGCCAGCAAGGGTTCGCCGCGGAACTCGTTGATCTCGCGCTGCAAGGCAAAGGTGGAGATCTTGTTGTTGAGGCCGAGCATGAACGCGGTGATCGCTTGGGGCGTGAGGTCCATGTTGCGGGCCTGGTCGGCGCTGATGCGGCCATTGCCCTGGGCCGGCACGCCGTTCTTCCAGTCGATGTGGATCGCCTCCATGCCGCCGAGGCTGATGTGCAGCGTGCGGTCCACCGGGGTGCCGGTGCGCTTGAGAATCCCGACCACGGTGAAGGGCTTGTCGTCGTGCTTGACCAGGCTGATCGCCGCCACGCCGTGGGCCAGCACCAGCTTGTCGCCGAGCTTGTAGTGCAGCGCCTCGGCCACTTCGGCACCGAGCACCACTTCGAACGGATCGGTTGCGAAAGCCCGGCCGTCGGCCAGTTCCAAGTGCTGCTGGCGGCCGTACTGGTAATGCTCGAAGTAGGCCTCGGTGGTGCCCATCACCCGATAACCACGGTGGGAATCGCCCAGGGACATGGGGATCGCCCACTTCACTTTCGGGTTACTGGCGAAGTGTTCAAAGCTGTCCCAGCGGATGTTGTTGGTGGCGTTGCCGATGCGAAACACCGAATACAGCAGCAGGTTCACGGAGCCGGAGCGGGCGCCGACGATCAGGTCGGTGCCACTGATGGTGCTGGCGAAACTGGCTCGCGCCTCGGTACGTACCCGCTCCACTGCCAACAACAAACAAACAGAAAGGGCGATGGCAAACGCGGTGAGGATCGCGGTGAAGCGGCGGTTCGCCAGGCTGGCCATGGCTAGACGGAACAAATACATCTCAAACCTCGAGTGGCGTGGCGGCGCGATTGAGATCGGCCAGCGACAGGTTGCGGTCGAACAGCGGCGCCAGGCTCTGGTCGTGGCTGACGAACAACAGGCTCGAGCCGGCCTCGTGGCATTCGGCGAACAGCAGTCGCAGGAAGTTTTCCCGGGCGTCGTAGTCCAGGGCCGAAGTCGGCTCGTCGGCGATCACCAGCTCCGGCTGGCCGATCAGGGCCCGGGCGGCGGCGACCCGTTGCTGTTGGCCGATGGACAGCGAGTCGGCGCGCCGCCCCAACAGGTTCGGATCGGTCAAGCCCAGGTGGGCCAGCAGCGTGGCGGCGGCTTGATCGACACTGCCGTGGCGCTGGATCGCCCGTTGCGCACGCAGCTTGGAAAAGTGACAGGGCAGCTCGACGTTTTCGCGCACCGAGAGAAACGGCAGCAGGTTGAACTGCTGGAAGATATAGCCGGTGTGGTCGACGCGAAAGCGGTCGCGACGGCCTGCGCCCAGTTCGCTGAGTTCCTGGCCAAGCAGGCGGATGCTGCCGCGGTCCGGTGTCTGCACCCCGCCCAGCAGCCCCAGCAAGGTGGTCTTGCCGCTACCGCTCGGGCCCTTGAGAAACAGCGTCTCACCGGCCTCCAGGCGGAACGCCGGGATATCCAGCAACGGCGGATGCCCGGGCCAACTGAAGCCCAGGTCGGAGAGTTCGATGAGTGCTTGGGTCATATGAAACCGGTCAAATTAAAGATCAACTCCTGTGGGAGCGAGCTTGCTCGCGATAGCGGTTTGTCAGGCAGCATCTGTGTTGGATGTGCCGGCCTCATCGCGAGCAAGCTCGCTCCCACATGGGCTTTCGGTGTACTTAGAATTTCAGGACTGGCGCCTTGGCCGTCACTTCCACGCCTTGCTGGCCGCTCGGGCTGATCAGTTGTACCTGAATTTTCTGGGTGGCCGGGAAGGTTTTGAACAGGGTCGCCAGGTCCAGGTTCTTCAGTGCACCCGGGGCGGCGCAGGTGAATTGGTAGTGGGCATGAATCTCACTGTGCTCGCCGTGGTGCTCGTCGCCGTCTTCATCATGGTCTTCGTGGTCCGGTTCATCGCCGAACAATGGGCTTTCCAGTTCCTGTTGGGCCACGGTGCATTTGGCGGCGGCTGGCAGGTTGAACAACGCCAATGGTTTGTCCAACTGCGCGCGTACGGCGGCGACCTTGGCCTTGTCGGCATCGCTGGTGGCGGCATGTTCGAAGCCCACCAGGTTCATCGCCGGGCTTTCCAGTTCCAGCTCCAGGGTCTGGCCGTCCAGGGCGGCGTTCAACCGGCCCACACCGTGTTCATGGGCACCCAGGCTGCCGTGCTCGTGGTCATGATCATGCTCGACCGCCCCATGAGCGACGGCCAATGGCAGCAGGGCGAACGGCAAAGCGAGAAGCAGACGACGCATGACGAGTCTCCGAAAAGGTTATGTAATCTTATAACGAAAGTGCGGAGAGTTTGACCGTCTGCTTGGCGTCGCGCAAGGGCCATGGGAGCATGCGAACATGAAATATTCAGGAGCACGGTGATGTTGCGGATACGCGGAACCGTCGGCGATTGGCCGGTGGACTTGTCGATCGAAATGGATGAGAGCGACTGGGCGCAGCTCGGCGCGCAATTGCAAGTGGCCAAGTGCGAGAGTGTCGCGGCCCCGGCGACCAAACCGGTGGCCAATCCGGTGAGTCAGGACGATGCCCAGTGGCAGATCGCCAAGGAACTGCTGCGCAAGGCCGGGCAATTGAGCGGCCCGGACCTGCTGGAGCAACTCGAAGGCCTGACCGGCAGCGCCTCGGCGGGCAAGCGCCTGTTGGTGCGCTTGCGCCACTGTGCCGAGGTCAAGGTACTGAGCGGCGCCGATACGCCGCTCTACAGTTGGGTGGGAGAAGAAGCGGCAAGCTACAAGCCGCAAGCTTCAAGCTGAAGCAATCTTGCAGCTTGCAGCTTGCCGCTGCCCCCCTAATACAACGCCGCGAACAGCTTGCGACGATAGCTCGTCACCAGCGGATGATCGTTGCCCAGCAGTTCGAACACTTGCAGCAAGGTCTTGTGGGGCAAGCCTTCGCTGTAGCTGCGGTTACGCATGAACAGCTTGAGCAGTGCATCGAGGGCCGCTTCGTACTGCTGGCGCGCCAGTTGCTGGATCGCCAGTTGGTACACCGCTTCATCGTCCTGCGGGTCTTTTGCCAGTCGGGCCTTGAGGTCGGCGGCGTCCGGCAGGTGCTTGGCCAGGCCGAGGAACTGGATTTGCGCCTTGGCGCCGGCGAGCGCGGCTTTGTGCTCGTCGCTTTTTACCGCATCGAGCACGGTCTGCGCTTCGTCCAGCTCGCCGCGTTCAGTCAGGCAACGGGCGTACAGGATCAGCGCCTTGGCGTTGGTGTTGTCTTCACCCAGCAACACCGTGAGCAGGGCTTCAGCGTCGGCGAAACGACCGTCGTCGAACAGCGCCTGGGCTTGTTCGAACGGGTCGGCGGCGGCTGGCGGTGGCATCTGCACGTGGGGTTCGAGCATCGCCCGCACCGCCGATTCCGGCTGGGCCCCGGCAAAGCCATCGACCGGCTGGCCATCCTTGAACAGCACCACGGTGGGCAGGCTGCGGATGCCGAAGCGGGCGACGATGTCTTGCTCGATGTCGCAGTTGACCTTGGCCAGCAGCAGTTCGCCCTGATAGCTCTCGGCAATGGTTTGCAGCATCGGCATCAGGGCCTTGCACGGCGCACACCACTCGGCCCAGAAATCCACCAGCACCGGTTTGTGGAAAGAGTTCGCGATCACCGACTGGTCGAAATCGGCGGTGGTGGCGTCGAAGATGTAGGGCGTTTCCTGAGTCATGGGCAATCTCGTAGAGCGCTTGAATGGGGCAACTATACGGCTTGGTGGGGGGTGGCTGAAAGCGGGGTGGTCTTTCGTCCCGTGGTGTCTGACAGGACGCCATCGCGGGCAAGCCCGCTCCCACAGTTGATCTTCAGTGGGTACAACATTCGCGTTCACTCTAGATCCCGTGTGAGAGCGGGCTTGCTCGCGAAGCTTTTCAGGCGCGCCGCGCGTGATACAGGCTCACATGCCGAAACTCTTCAGGCTCGGCCAGGTCCGGCAAGGTCATGGCCTGGAGCATGTCGATGCGTCGGTACAGCGGATGCTGGAAGTCCCGCACCCGGGAATCGGCCACCAACGCCTCACGGCCACGGCTGAGGAATTGATCGAGCAGCGGCAGGTTGGCCCGGTCGTAGAGCACATCGGCGACCAGGATCAGGTCGAAGCGATCGGCCTCGGCGAAGAAATCCGTTGAATACCCCAGCTCCACGTCATTGAGCGCGGCATTGGCCCGGCACGCGGCAATCGCCAGAGGGTCCAGGTCGCAGGCCACCACCTCCAGCGCTCCAGCCTTGACCGCCGCGATGCCCGCCACGCCGGAACCGGCGCCAAAATCCAATATGCGCTTGCCCTTGACCCACTGCGGCTGTTCGGCCAGGTAGCGCGCCATCGCCAGGCCGCTGGCCCAGCAGAAACTCCAATAGGGTGGCTCGTGGAGAATGCGGCGGGTTTCTTCCGGGCTGAAGGCACGGTCCATGTTGTCGCCGTCGATCAGCCACAACTTCAAGTCGGCGCCGGGTAGCGGGCAGGCCACCAGGCGCGCGTCACCCAGCAATTCACTCAACGCCCGTTGCAGGTCCTGCGGTGCACTCATGGCGCTTTGACGAATTGCAGGGCGCCCAGGGCCTGGGTGGTTGGTTGGCTGATGCGTTGCTCCGGCAGGTGCAGGATCAACTGGCCCGACTGGCTGGCGCGGCCACGCAGTTCCACCCGGGCGCCGACCGGGAAGGCGTCGGGGTTGAAGCGCAGGCGGAAGGGCAGGGCCTGGTTGGTACCGATCAGGCTGGAACTGGCGAGCAATTGCTGCGGACGGTCCTTGTCATCGATCACCAGCAGCGCCAGTTCAACCTCGGCCCCGGCCGGCACGCCTTGCAAGGTGCCGCTCAATTCGCGCTGATACGCCGGCAGCGGCCCTAGCTCGGCCGCTTGGCGGGCTTTTTCCTGGGCCTGTTTCGGCGCTGGCCCCGGGGCGGGAGCCGCAGGCTTGGGTGCGTCGCTGCTGCACGCCATCAGCAGGCTGAAAAGACTGAGCAAAACGAGCGATCGTAGCGGCATGTGTGGCTCCAGCAAGGTGAATTCCATGGATCTGACGGTAAGCCCGTCTGTATACCGTAAACCCTATGGCTTGTCTTGCCAGTGGGATGCGCTACCATGGCCCTCCCTTTTTTTGTTGCCTGCCACCATGCACTGTCCCTTCTGCGGTGCCAACGACACCAAGGTCATCGACTCGCGACTGGTCGCCGAGGGCGAACAAGTCCGCCGCCGCCGCGAATGCCTGGCGTGCGGCGAGCGTTTCACGACGTTCGAGACCGCTGAACTGGTGTTGCCGCGCCTGATCAAAACCGACGGCAGCCGCCAGCCGTTCGACGAAGACAAACTGCGCGCCGGCATGCAGCGCGCCCTGGAAAAACGCCCGGTGAGCGTCGAGCGCCTGGAAGCGGCGCTGGTGCACATCAAGCACAAGCTGCGGGCGACCGGCGAGCGCGAGGTCAAATCCCTGGTAGTCGGTGAGTTGGTGATGGCCGAGTTGCAGAAGCTCGATGAAGTCGCCTACATCCGTTTCGCCTCGGTGTACCGGCGCTTCCAGGACCTGAACGAGTTCCGCGAAGAAATCGACCGCCTGGCTCGCGAACCGGTGAAAGAATGACCGGCTCGGCGCAGCAGGCCGTTCTCGACGCCCATTACATGGCCCGTGCCCTGGAGTTGGCGCGGCGCGGTCACTACACCACCCACCCCAATCCCCGGGTCGGTTGCGTGATCGTGCGTGACGGGCAGATTGTCGGCGAAGGCTGGCATATCCGTGCCGGCGAGCCCCATGCCGAAGTCCATGCCCTGCGCGCCGCTGGCGAACAAGCCCGCGGCGCCACGGCTTACGTGACCCTTGAGCCGTGCAGCCATCACGGGCGTACGCCGCCGTGTGCCGATGCGCTGGTCAACGCCGGCGTGGCGCGGGTGGCGGCGGCGATGCAGGACCCTAACCCGGAAGTCGCTGGGCGTGGCCTGCAACGGCTGGCCCAGGCCGGCATCGCCACCGAAAGTGGCGTGCTGGAGGGTGAAGCGCGCAAGCTCAATGAGGGTTTTCTCAAACGCATGGAGCAGGGGCTGCCGTTCGTGCGGGTCAAGCTCGCCATGAGCCTCGATGGCCGCACCGCCATGGAAAGTGGCGAAAGCCAGTGGATCACCGGCCCGGCTGCACGTTCAGCGGTGCAACGCCTGCGCGCCCAGGCCAGTGTGGTGCTGACCGGCGCCGATACGGTGCTGGCGGACAACGCCCGGCTGACCGTGCGCGCCGATGAACTCGGGCTCGATGCCGAGCAGACGGCGTTGGTCATGAGCCGCCCGCCGCTGCGGGTGTTGGTGGACGGTCGTCTGCGGGTGCCGCTGGATGCCGCGTTTTTCAAGGCCGGTCCGGCGCTGGTCGCTACCTGCATGGCGGTGGAAGAACAATACGCCAACGGTCCCGAATGCATGATCGTGGCAGGCGATGACGGCCAGGTCGATCTGCGTCGGCTGCTGGTGGCGCTGGCTGCCCGGGATGTCAATGAAGTGCTGGTGGAGGCTGGTCCGCGCCTGGCGGGCGCTTTTGCCCGGCAAGGGCTGGTGGACGAGTTCCAGATTTTCATCGCCGGCAAGTTCCTCGGTTCTTCGGCGCGGCCGCTGTTGGACTGGCCGCTGGCGCAGATGAAGGACGCTCCCCAGCTGAAAATCACCGAAATCCGCGCCGTGGGCGATGACTGGCGAGTCATCGCCGTTCCCGTTCCACCGGCCAGCGTATAATTCCCGGCTTTCGCGCAAGCGGCGGCCTGTTCTCGAGGAGGACTCCATGTTTACCGGCATCATCGAATCCATCGGCAGCATCCGTGCACTCACCCCCAAGGGCGGCGATGTGCGGGTCTACGTCGAAACCGGCAAGCTCGACCTGAGCGACGTCAAGCTGGGCGACAGCATCGCGGTGAACGGCGTGTGCCTGACCGCCGTTGAACTGCCAGGCAACGGCTTCCTGGCGGACGTGAGCCGTGAAACCCTCGACTGCACGGCCATGAACGACCTCAAGAGCGGCAGCCCGGTCAACCTGGAAAAAGCCCTGACCCCCACCACTCGCTTGGGCGGGCATCTGGTCAGCGGCCACGTGGACGGCGTCGGCGAAGTGGTCTCGCGCACGGATAACGCCCGGGCCGTGGAGTTTCGCATCCGCGCCCCGAAGGAGCTGGCCAAGTACATCGCTCATAAAGGCTCGATCACCGTCGACGGCACCAGCCTGACGGTCAACGCGGTGGATGGTGCCGAATTCCTGCTGACGATCATTCCCCACACCCTGAGCGAAACCATCATGGCCTCGTACCGGCCAGGTCGCCGGGTCAACCTGGAAGTCGACTTGCTGGCCCGTTACCTGGAGCGCCTGCTGCTCGGTGACAAGGCCGCGGAGCCCGCATCCGGCAGCAACATCACCGAAAGCTTCCTGGCCGCCAACGGCTACCTCAAATCCTGACCCAAGGGGGTGCCGCGTGGCGCTCAATAGCATCGAAGAACTGGTTGAAGACATCCGCCAAGGCAAGATGGTCATCCTCATGGATGACGAAGACCGCGAGAACGAAGGCGACCTGATCATGGCCGCCGAATGCTGCAAGGCCGAGCACATCAACTTCATGGCCAAGCATGCTCGTGGGCTGATCTGCATGCCGATGACCCGCGAGCGCTGCGAGCTGCTGAAGCTGCCGCTGATGGCACCGCGCAACGGTTCGGGCTTCGGCACCAAGTTCACCGTGTCCATCGAGGCTGCCGAGGGCGTGACCACCGGTATTTCCGCGGCTGACCGCGCGCGCACCGTCCAGGCGGCTGCCGCGAAAGACGCCAAGGCCGAAGACATCGTCAGCCCCGGCCACATCTTCCCGCTGATGGCCCAGGCTGGCGGCACCCTGGCCCGCGCCGGCCACACCGAAGCGGCCTGCGACCTGGCGCGCATGGCCGGCTTCGAGCCCAGCGGCGTGATCTGCGAAGTGATGAACGACGACGGCACCATGTCCCGTCGTGCGGAGCTGGAAACCTTCGCCGCCGAACACAACATCAAGATCGGCACCATCGCCGACCTGATCCACTACCGGATGATCCACGAACGTACCGTTCAGCGGATTGCCGAGCAGCCGCTGGACAGCGAACTGGGCCAGTTCAACCTGGTGACCTACCGCGACTCGGTGGAAGGCGACGTGCACATGGCGCTGACCCTGGGCACCGTGTGCGCCGAAGAGCCGACCCTGGTGCGGGTGCACAACATGGACCCATTGCGTGACCTGTTGATGGTCAAGCAACCCGGCCGCTGGAGCCTGCGGGCCGCCATGGCCGCGGTGGCCGAGGCCGGCAGCGGCGTGGTGCTGCTGCTCGGTCACCCGCTCGATGGCGACGTGCTGCTGGCGCACATCCGCGAAACCGCGGATCAAGCCGCCGTGAAAAAACCGACCACCTACAGCATCGTCGGTGCCGGTTCGCAGATCCTTCGGGACCTGGGCGTGCGTAAAATGCGCCTGATGAGCGCACCGATGAAATTTAATGCGATATCCGGTTTCGATCTGGAAGTTGTAGAATACGTGCCCTCCGAATAATGGCCTGCGGATTCCGGCATTATTGTTCACTTAAGGCTTGTTAGATTCATTGTGGCGAGGGAGCTTGCTCCCGCTTGGGTGCGCAGCACCCACAACTGGGCCGCTGCGCAGCACCCACAACTGGGCCGCTGCGCAACACCCACAATAGGGCCGCTGCGCAGCACCCACAATCGGGGCCGCTTCGCAGCCCAGCGGGAGCAAGCTCCCTCGCCACAAAAGCTTGAAATGGACAGCGTGACGGGATCTGCGGGTGCTGTAGATTCGAGACTAATATCACTGAGGAGCGCGTATAGAACGCGCTCCGGCTCTTTAAGAGATCTGACGAATGACCCTGAAGACCATCGAAGGTACCTTCATCGCCCCCAAAGGCCGCTACGCTCTGGTAGTGGGCCGTTTCAACAGTTTCGTGGTCGAGAGCCTGGTTGGCGGTGCGGTCGATGCCCTGGTTCGCCATGGCGTGAGCGAAAGCGACATCACTATCATCCGTGCCCCTGGCGCCTTCGAAATTCCGCTGGTTGCGCAGAAAGTCGCTCAAAAGGGCGAATATGCGGCGATCATCGCCCTGGGCGCGGTCATTCGTGGCGGTACTCCGCACTTCGAATACGTGGCCGGCGAATGCACCAAGGGCTTGGCCCAGGTCTCCATGGAATTCGGCGTGCCAGTCGCTTTCGGCGTACTGACCGTTGACTCCATCGAGCAAGCCATCGAGCGTTCCGGCACCAAGGCCGGTAACAAAGGTGCCGAAGCGGCACTGTCCGCCCTGGAAATGGTCAGCCTGCTGGCGCAGTTGGAGGCCAAGTGATTAGCGACGAAAGCGATCGTTTCAACCCGCGCGATCCAAAGCCTGCGGATGCCGGCAAGCCGTCGAAAAGTGCCAAGCGCCGCGAAGCCCGTCAGCTCGCGACCCAGGCGCTGTATCAATGGCACATGGCCAAGCAATCGCTGAACGAGATCGAAGCGCAGTTTCGGGTCGACAACGATTTCAGTGATGTTGATGGCGCTTACTTCCGCGAGATCCTGCACGGGGTCCCACAGTTCAAGACTGAAATCGACACCGCGCTCACGCCTTGCCTGGACCTGACCATTGAAGAGCTGGATCCGGTTGAACTGGCGGTGCTGCGCCTGTCCACCTGGGAGTTGCTCAAGCGCGTCGACGTACCGTACCGCGTGGTGATCAACGAAGGGATCGAGCTGGCGAAAGTCTTCGGCTCCACCGATGGCCACAAGTTCGTCAACGGTGTGCTCGACAAACTTGCCCCGCGCTTGCGTGAAGCCGAAGTGAAGGCGTTCAAGCGCTGATTGGCGTTTGCAGCGGCTATGGGCGAATTTGAGCTGATCCGTCACTACTTCGCCGCCGCGCCTTGTGCGCAGGGCGGCGAGGGCGTTGCGCTGGGGATCGGCGACGACTGCGCCCTGCTGGCCGTTCCTTCCGGGGAACAGCTGGCGGTGTCCACCGACACGCTCGTGGCCGGTGTGCATTTTCCAGACCCTTGCGAGCCGTTCCTGCTCGGCCAGCGCTCGCTGGCCGTGGCGGTCAGTGACCTGGCCGCCATGGGCGCCAACCCTTTCGCCTTTACCCTTGCCCTGACCTTGCCGACGGTGACCGCCGATTGGCTGCAAGCCTATGCCCGCGGTTTGAACCACATGGCCCAGGCCTGTGGCGTGGCGCTTGTGGGGGGGGACACCACACGTGGGCCCCTGAGCCTGACCATGACGGTGTTTGGCCACGTGCCGTCCGGCCAGGCCCTGACCCGTAGCGGCGCGCGGCCCGGCGACCTGCTGTGTGTGGGCGGCGAATTGGGCAATGCCGCCGGCGCATTGCCGCTGGTGCTCGGCCAGCGCAGCGCCGAACCTGCGATTGCCGAGCCGTTGCTGGCCCATTACTGGTCGCCACGTCCGCAGATCGACCTGGGCCTGGCGTTGCGGGGCAAGGCCAGCGCGGCGATGGATATTTCCGATGGCCTGCTGGCCGATTGCGGGCATATCGCCCAAGCGTGCGGGGTGGCCTTGCAGGTTGAACGGGACCGACTGCCGCTGTCCAACGCTCTGGTAGCGTTTCTTGGCCGGGCGGATGCCGAGCAGGTCGCCCTGAGCGGCGGTGACGATTACGTGCTGTTGTTCGCCGTGCCACCAAGCCGATTGTCGGCGTTGCAGGCCGCCGGCTGGCCGATCCACGTGATCGGCCGTGTACTGGCCGGGCAAGGCGTCACGCTGGTCGACAGCCTCGGGCACGACATCACCCCGCCAGTGCGGGGCTATCAACATTTTCGGGAGACACCGTGACAGATCATCCCAACCAGGTCCCGGCAGAGTTCGTTCCGCCTTCGGTCTGGCGCAATCCCTGGCATTTCCTGGCATTTGGCTTCGGTTCGGGTACTTTGCCCAAAGCCCCGGGCACCTGGGGCTCGCTGGTTGCGCTACCCTTCATACCGTTGTGGCAGATGTTGCCGGACTGGGGCTACTGGTTGATGCTGGGCATCACCATGCTGTTTGGCTTCTGGCTGTGTGGCAAAGTGGCGGATGACCTTCGGGTGCACGATCATGAAGGCATCGTCTGGGACGAAATGGTCGGCATGTGGATCACCTTGTGGCTGGTACCGGAAGGCTGGTATTGGTTGCTGGCGGGTTTCCTGGTGTTCCGTTTCTTCGATATCCTCAAGCCGTGGCCGATCCGCTGGATCGACAGGCATGTACACGGCGGTGTCGGTATCATGCTCGATGATGTGTTGGCCGGGGTTTTCGCCTGGCTGGCAATGCAGGGATTGGTGTGGTGTTTCACCTGAGGGAGTCAGGCATGGGCGTAAGCCGCGCACTACTGCTGTTGCTGTGTTTAGGAGCCTGTTTGGGTGCAAGGGCGGTCGAGTCGCCGCCGCTGCCTGACAAGATCCGTGCGGCCAGCGAAGAGTGGGCCGATTACACCCAGGCCGATGGCCAGGGCATGGGCTGGGATATCTTGCGCGCGGTCTTCGAGCCTGAAGGCGTCAAGCTGGAGATCCGCAGCGTGCCCTACACCCGCTCGATCGGGTTGGTGCAGCGCGGCGAGGTCGACGTGCAGGTTGGCGCCTATCGGGATGAATCCGAAGGCGTGCTCTACCCGCATTGGCACTACGACGTCGATCATATCTATGCCTTGGGGCTGGCCTCCAAGCCTTCACCGACGCTGGCGACGATTGGCAACTATCGACTGGTGTGGATGCGCGGGTACGAATACAACAACTACCTGCCCAACATCCGGCGTTTCAATGAGATTCACCGCGCCGTAGGTATCTTGCCGATGTTGGCCCATGATCGTGCCGATTTTTATATCGATGCGTTGATGGAAATCCAGGATGTGCTTGCCAAGGCCGACGATCCCAAGCAATTCAAGCTTTCGCCCCTGATCAATTTGCCGCTGTACCTGGGTTTCGCCAACAACGAAAACGGCCGTACGTTGCGGGCGCTGTTCGACCGACGCATGGAAGTGCTGGTGAAGAGCGGCGAGTTGAAACCGATTTTCGAACGCTGGAAGCAACCCTATCCTTTCGACGAGAAAGGCAAGCCGCCGAAGCCATGATCAATCTTATCGATGTTCATTAGCGATAATTCAGCCTAAGCGTCTGTCGGATCGTGCTGTTACAATGCCCGCCTCTGCGAATCTCCAGTACTAGAATCAGGAGCACACCGGTGCCTGTCGTTTTTGTTGCCGCTTCCAAGCTGCCAACGCCCTTTGCGCAATTCACCATGCATGGTTTTCTCGATGAAGCCACCGGCCGCGAGCACGTTGTGCTGAGCCTGGGTGATTTCGCCGACGGTGCACCGGTGCTGGGCCGCCTGCATTCCGAATGCCTGACCGGCGACGCCCTGTTCAGCCAGCGCTGCGATTGCGGTTCGCAACTCGAGGCCGCGCTGCAAGCCATTGCCCGTGAAGGCCGTGGTGTGTTGTTGTACCTGCGCCAGGAAGGACGTGGTATCGGCTTGTTGAACAAGATCCGCGCCTATGAACTGCAAGATGGCGGCGCCGATACCGTGGAAGCCAACGAACGCCTGGGCTTTGCCGCCGACCTGCGTGACTACAGCATTTGCTTGCCGATGCTCGAACACCTGGGTATCAAGTCCCTGCGGCTGATGACCAACAACCCACGCAAGGTCAAGGCCTTGACCGACATGGGTATCGTGGTGGCCGAGCGTGTGCCGCTGCACACCGGTCACAACCCCCACAACAAACTCTACCTGGCAACCAAGGCCAGCAAGCTCGACCACATGATGGGTAACGAGCACCAAGGCGAGGTTGACCGGGCGTGACGCGCGGTCAGGTTCGGCGGCGGCTATCGGTCAGTTGGTGGAAATACCTGGCCCTGGCCTTGCTGCCGCTGTTCGTGATCAACGCGGTGTTCGGCCAGGGCGAAGCGATTCTGCCGGTGCTGGCGATGCCGCTGTTCATTGCCGGCGTGGCGTCGATGTTTGTCAGCCTGCGATTCTTCGGGCCGTACAAGCAAGCCCTGATCGCCACCCAGAAAGCGCTCGACACGCCCGAAGAACCCCAGGCCTGGATTGACCTGGCGGCCCGTCGCCGCTCAGCCTTCCTGGTGGCAGGGCTACCGGCCTGGGTCGGTGCCCTTGCGGTGTTCGTGGGCCTGGAAGCGGTGCCGTTGATGCTGCTGGCCTTGTCGACCGCCGTGTTGTTCTACCTGTACCGCATCCCGCGCCAACTCGGCTGATGAACCGCTGGCTGGCGGTCTTGCTGCTGGCCGTCAGCGCCTCGACGATGGCGGCTTCGCGGGTCGTCAGCCTCGCGCCGTCGTTGTCGGAAATCGTCGTTGAACTGGGCTCCGCCGACCTCTTGGTGGGCGTGCTGGATGGCGGTGACCGTCCGCCAATCCTTAAGGACCTGCCTTCCGTAGGACGTTACGGTCAATTGGACATGGAACGCTTGCTCAGCCTCCAGCCCGACCTGCTCCTGCTCTGGCCCGGCAGTGTCGGCCCGGCGCAGCGCGAGCAACTCAAGGGCTTGGGTATTCCCGTTTATGTCGCCGAGCCCCGCAGCCTCGACCAACTCATCGCGCAAATTGAAGACATTGCCATGCAGCTCGGCCGCCCGGAGCGGGGCGCGCCGCGGGCGGCGCAGTTGCGTGTGCGTCTGGAAGCGTTACGCCAGCGCTATCGACGGGACCCGCCGTTGCCGGTGTTCTACCAAGTCTGGGACCGGCCTCTGTACACCGTCGGGGGTGGGCAGATCATCAGTGATGCGCTGGCGGTGTGCGGCGCTCGCAACGTCTTCGCTGACCTGAGCGTGCCGGCCCCGCAGGTGAGTGTGGAAGCGGTGCTGCAACGCAATCCGCAGGTCATCCTGGCCACGGAGCAGGCGCAGCTCGATGCCTGGAAAACCTGGCCGGTGGCGCAGGGGCGGTTGTTGCTGGTCAATGACAAGGGGCTGGAGCGGCCCAGTGGGCAGATGATCGAGGCGACAGCGCGGCTATGTGAGTTGATTGCGCCAGACAGATAGATTGCGGCGGGCCCAATCGCGAGCAAGCTCGCTCCCACATGAGCGGGTACCGGCAGGCAACATCGATCAACTGTGGGAGCGAGCTTGCTCGCGATGAGGCCCGCCCAAACACCACAAATTCCAGATCAGAGGGCGGGGGTCCAAGTCACCCCAAGCAACCAGGTACGACCTTCCTCCCGATACCCATACTGGGCTCCATCATGGCTATACAGCGCCCGGCTGTAACCCTTGCCCAGCAGGTTATCCACCTTCATCTCCAGCTTGACCTCCCGGGTCAACGCCCAGCTGCCGCGCAGCCCGAGCAAGGCATAGCCACCCAGGGCATTGCGGTTGTTTTCATCGTCATAGCTGCCACTCACCGCTTGCCAGGTGGCGCCCAGGCCCAGACGGTCGAATTGCCGGTCCAGGTCCAGGCTCAAGGTCCGCCGGGCGCGGCGTGCCAGAGTGTGGCCGCTGTCGCGGTCACGTGGGTCGATGATGGCCAGGCCCAGGTTGCCCTGCCAGCCGAACACATCCTGCAGGTAGGCCATCTCAAAACCGTTGATCCGCGCCGAGGCAACGTTCTGTGGGCGTGAGTTACTACCAAAGATGATCGCGTCTTTCAGGTCCGTGCGGTAAAGCGAGGTCTCCAGGCGGGCGCTGTCGCTCAGCTGGCTGCGCCATTGCAGCTCGTAGCTTTTCGCCGTTTCAGGTTTCAGGTCAGGATTGCTGAAGTCCGGGTAGTACAGGTCGTTGAAGGTCGGCGCGCGGAAGCTTTCGCTGTAGGTCAGCAACAGGTCGTTGTCCGGGTTGATCGGCAGGGTAAGAGTGCCGCTCCAACTGTTCTGGCCGCCAAACTGCTGATTCTGGTCGCGACGCAGGCCCAGTTCGGTGGAGAACGTTTCGGCCTGGAAGCGGTGCTGGATGAACGCGGCACGGTTCCAGCGGCTGTCTTCGTCGAACGGCGTGCTGCTGTTGACCCGATCCTGATACCAATCACCGCCGACGATCAGGCTGTTGCGCTCGTTCAGCGTCACGTCGTTCTGCCAGGTCACGGAATCGCGGTAGGTGTTGAACACTTCGCGGACATCGCTGAGCTTGTCGAAGGTCTTTTCACGGTTCTCGCTGTGGCCCAGTTCCAGGCGTGACTTCCAGGCCTCGTTGATTCGCCCGTCCACATAGGTGCTGAAGCTGCTCACCGCGAACTCGCTGTAGGGTTGCTGAGGCAGGGATTCGAAAGTGGCCGGATCGAAGCGGCCGAACGGGTTGTCGTATTCGCTTTTGCCGCGGTTATCCAGCAGGTTCAGGCCAACTTCCAGGTCATCGCTGGCCGCATGGCTCAGGCTCAGGCTGAAGGACTGGTTGCGATTGGCATCGTCGTCGCGATCGCTGGCGTAGGACTCGCGGGTCCGATTGCTTCCGGCGCTGTCGTCGAGGCTGGCGCCGAGGTTGAAACGGGTTTGCTCGTCGCCACCGGACAGGCCCAGGCTGCGCTCCCAGGTCTGATGGCTGCCGACACCCATATGCAGGCGCGGTTGCAGGCCTTGCTCGTTGCCGCGGCGGGTGAAAATCTGAATGACGCCGCCCACCGCATCGGCACCGTAGATCACCGAGCGCGAACCGCGCAGCACTTCCACGCGCTCGATCTGGTTGATGTTCAGGCGTTGCAGGTTGCTGTCACCGGAGGTGGCGTTACCGATGCGCTGGCCGTCCACCAGCACCAGGCTCTGGGCCGATTTGGTCCCGCGAATGTAAATCCCCGGCAGGCTGCCGCGCCCACCCAGCGGAGCCACCTGCACGCCTGGCACACGGCTGAGCAAGTCAGTGACACTGGCCGGCTGCAAGCGCTCGATGTCGTCGCGGGTGAACACGGTATTGGCGGCGCTGCTGTCGTTGCGGGCCTCGACCTGGCGGTTGGCGCTGATCACGATGTCGGGCAGCTTCAGGGCCTGGTCGCGTTTGAAGGTGTCGGCCAGCAGGTCGGGGGTGGGTAGCAGAGAGAGGGTGAGGGCGAGGCGGAGTTTCATGGGGGTTCCGATCATGTGTGCTTCACACAAGCCAATGTGGGAGCGGGCTTGCTCGCGAAAGTGGTGTGTCAGTCGAATTCGATATTGACTGATACACAGCTTTCGCGAGCAAGCCCGCTCCCACAGGGTTTTGTATCGTTTGAACGTTACAGGCCCAACAACTGCAACCGCTGGCGCACCGCCGTTTCGATCCCCACCTCGTCCAATCCACATTCGGCCAGCATCTGCGCCGGCTTGGCGTGTTCGACATAGAGGTCCGGCAAGCCCAGGTGCAGCACCGACTTGAGGATGTTGTCCCGGGCCAGGAATTCGCTGACCGCCGCGCCGGCACCGCCCATGATGGCGTTTTCCTCGAGGGTGACCAGCAGGTCATGGCTGCCGGCCATCTCGCGCACCAGGGCTTCGTCCAGGGGTTTGACGAAGCGCATGTCCACCACGGTAGCGTCCAAGGTGTCGGCGACTTTCAAGGCCTCGGCCAGTTGCACGCCGAACACCAGCAGGGCGGTTTGCTTGCCCTGGCGGCGAATCACGCCCTTGCCGATCTCGATTGGCTCAAGGTCGGGCGAGATCGTCGCGTTCGGGCCTGTGCCACGCGGGTAACGCACTGCCGCCGGGCCATTGAACAGGTGGCCGGTGGTGAGCATCTTGCGCAGCTCGTTTTCATCGCTCGGGGTCATCACCAGCATGCCGGGGATGCAGCGCAGGAACGACAGGTCGAAGCTGCCGGCGTGGGTCGGGCCGTCTTCGCCCACCAGGCCGGCGCGGTCGATGGCGAACAGCACGTCGAGGTTCTGTACGGCGACGTCATGAATCAGTTGGTCGTAGGCCCGTTGCAGGAACGTCGAATAAATCGCCACCACCGGTTTGGCGCCCTCACAGGCCATGCCGGCGGCGAGGGTCACGGCGTGCTGCTCGGCAATCGCCACGTCGAAATAGCGTTGCGGGTAGCGTTCGCTGAAGGCCACCAGGTCCGAGCCTTCTTTCATCGCCGGGGTGATGCCCACCAGGCGCGGGTCGGCGGCGGCCATGTCGCACAGCCATTGGCCGAAGACACCGGAGTACTTTGGTCCGCCGGCCTTTTTCGGTGCGGCCGCCGGAGCGTCCAGGGGTTCGAGCTTGGTGATGGCGTGGTAGCCGATCGGGTCGACTTCCGCTGGGGCGAAGCCTTTGCCTTTCTTGGTGACCACGTGCAGGAACTGCGGGCCCTTGAGGTCGCGCATGTTGCGCAGGGTGGCGATCAGCGTGGGCAGGTCATGGCCGTCGATGGGGCCGATGTAGTTCCAGCCCAGTTCTTCGAACAGCGTGCCGGGGACCAGCATGCCCTTGGCGTATTCTTCGGTGCGGCGGGCGATTTCCCAGGCGCCGGGCAGGCGCGACAGCACTTTCTTGCTGCCTTCGCGCATGCTGGCGTAGGTGCGGCTGGAGAGGATCTTTGCCAGGTAGTTGGACAAACCGCCAACGTTGCGCGAGATCGACATGTCGTTGTCGTTGAGGATCACCAGCATGTTGGCGTCGACTTCCGGCGCGTGGTTCAGCGCCTCGAAGGCCATGCCCGCGGTCAGTGCGCCGTCGCCGATCACGGCAATGGCCTTGCGCTCGCTGTTTTGCAGGCGAGCGGCAATCGCCATGCCCAGGGCAGCGCTGATGGATGTACTGGAGTGACCGACGCCAAAGGTGTCGTATTCGCTCTCGGAGCGACGCGGGAAGGCGGCGATACCGTCCTTCTGACGCAGCGTGCCCATGCGCTCGCGACGACCGGTGAGGATCTTGTGCGGGTAGGCTTGGTGCCCTACGTCCCACACCAGCCGGTCGTCCGGGGTGTCGAACACGTAATGCAGCGCGATCGTCAGCTCGATGACGCCCAGGCCCGCGCCGAAGTGCCCACCGGTCTGGCCGACCGTGTAGAGCAGTTCCAGGCGCAACTCATCGGCCAGGGTTTCCAGCTCGGCTTCACCCAGGCGACGCAGGCCGTCCGGCGTGTTGGCGCGGTCCAGCAGGGGCGTGGTCGGGCGCTTGCGGGGAATCTCTTGAAACGTCGTGGGCATCAGGCGAATCGTTATAGGTATAGAAAGAGGCGGCAGTTTACCTTATGGATCGCAAGCTGCCCACGCGTTGGCCGGAACTTGGCCGATACGCACTTATGAATGGGTTGACCCTATATCAGCTGCGTCGTTCGACGATATAGCGCGCCAAGTCGCGCAACGGCTCGGCCGTCGCGTCAAAGGGTCGCAGCGCGGCCAGGGCCTGGTCGCGCAGCTCCAGGGCGTAGGACTTGGCGGCGTCGAGGCCGAGCAGGGCCGGGTAGGTCGGTTTATCGCGGGCGATGTCGGCACCCTGGCGCTTGCCCAGGGTCTGGGTATCGCTTTCGACGTCGAGGATGTCGTCCTGCACCTGGAACGCCAGGCCGATGGCTCGGGCGTAGGTCTGCAAGGCTTGCAACTGGGCGGGCGTGGCCCGGCCGCTGGCCAGGGCACCGAGCCGGACGCTGGCCTCGATCAAGGCGCCGGTCTTGTGCCGGTGCATGTATTCCAGGGCGCTCTGGTCCAGCTTCAGGCCCACCGAGCCCAAATCGATGGCTTGGCCGCCGACCATTCCCGCGGGGCCTGCCGCCAGCGCCAGGGCACTGACCATGTCCAGGCGAATCTGCGCCGGGCAGTCGCTCAGGGCCGGGTCCAGCAGGGCGCTGAACGCCAGGCTCTGCAAGCCGTCGCCGGCCAGGATCGCGCAGGCTTCGTCGAATTGCTTGTGGGTAGTGGGCTGGCCGCGACGCAGGTCGTCGTCGTCCATGGCCGGCAAATCGTCATGCACCAGCGAATACGCGTGGATCAACTCCACCGCACAGGCGGCGCCGTTGGCTTGCTCGGCCTGGCCGCCCAAGGCTTCGCACGCGGCGTAGGCCAACAGCGGCCGTACACGCTTGCCGCCGTTCATCACGCTGTAGCGCATGGCTTCGTACAGGCGCGCCAGCTCCGGGCTCGGGGCGCTGAACAAGCTATCCAATGCAGCATTGACCCGGGCCTGGCTGCTGGCCTGATAGGCGCCGATCATTCAGGCTGTTCCGCGTCGAAAGGCTCTTCGGTCAGCTCGCCGTCGCGCTCGAGCAGCAATTGCACCTTCTGCTCGGCCTGGGCCAGCGCCGCCTGGCAGTCGCGAGTCAAGCCGATACCCTGCTCGAAGGCGGTCAGCGAGTCTTCCAGCGACAATTCGCCGTTCTCCAGCCGTTCCACCAGCGTTTGCAGGTCGGCCAGAGATTGTTCGAAATCCAGTGCAGCTTTTTTGCGGGCCATGGCGGCTATTCCGGTTGACTGTTAAACCGGCGCGACACTAGCAGACATGGGGTTTTGGGGCAAATCAGGGCAGGGGGATCGAAGCGGGACAACGGGCTTGCACCGACCTGCTTTTGTGGCGAGGGAGTGGCCGCTCCCGCTCGGCTGCGCAGCAGTCGCAATCCGGTTCAGCCCCCGCAGGTTGGGGCCGCTTCGCAGCCCAGCGGGAGCAAGCTCCCTCGCCACGGAATTTCAGCGGGCCGGATAACTGACCCGATACCGGGTACTGCGCCCACCGCCGGGCATTCGCTCCAGGCAGCCTTTCTCCAGCAGTTCGGCGAGATGGCGGGTTGCCGTCGCCTTGGAAACCTTCGCCACTGCTTGGTATTGGGCTGCGCCGATTCCGCCCTCGAAGCCTTTTTCACCGCCATCGAGCATTCGGTTGAGTACCTTGATCTGCTCAGGCGTAAGCGCGCTGTTGCGATGAACTTGCCAGAATCTCGCTTTGCAAAACACGCTGTCGATCCGCTTCATCGCCTGCTGGAGGCTGCGCAACAACGTCTGCAGAAACCAGGTCAGCCAGGCGGTGATATCCAGTGTGGCCTTCTGGCTGTTCTCCAGAATCCGGTAATAACCGGCGCGGTCGTCGAGGATGCTCACGGACATGGCGTAGAAACGGATTGCCTGCGCCTCGCCCTGGGCCAGTGCCAGGTCGGTCAGGGTGCGGGTCAGGCGGCCATTGCCATCGTCGAATGGATGCAGGGTGACGAACCAGAAATGAGCGATGCCAGCACGCAACAATGGATCGAGGTCGGCCTGATGAAGACTGGTCTCGAACCAGTCGATGAACGTTTGCAATTGCTGTTCAAGACCCTGGCGGGGAGGAGCCTCGAAGTGAACGGTGGGGCGGTCCAACCTGCCAGAGACTACCTGCATCGGTTCGTCACCGCGCAGCGTGCCTACTCGGATCTGTCGGTGGGCAAAGTCGCTGGTTTGATCAGGAAACAACCACTCATGCCATTCCAGCAAGCGTTCGACAGTCAGGGGCTGGTTGAAATGCCGGGTAGCGTCCAGCAAGAGGTTCGCCAAGCCTTCGCTGCGTTGGCTGACCGGCGTGTCGTCGCCTTGTTCCAGGCCGAGGCGGCGGGCCAGGGACGAGCGCACCGAGCCGACATTCAGTTGCTCTCCTTCGATAGCCGAGGAGGTCACGATGTTTTGCAGCAAGGTATCCAGTTCGCTCTGGGCACTGAGCGAAGCCGTGACCGCGCCCGTCATGCCGAGCAACTGGCCTTGGGTCTGCACGCATTCGCGAAGCAGCGGTGCCAATGCTTCAGCTTGCCAGCGGAAGCCGGGCCAGTCGGGCTGTTGCCAGATCCAATGGGGTGCCATGCGCCTGTCCAAAGATGAGTGAGCCGAATAATAGCGCTATTCGGCTCATTTCGTGAGCCGAATACGCCTGCTATTCGGCTCACGCACCTCTCAGTACGTGATTTCCCACACAGAATCGCGCGTTCCCCGATTGTTAATAATTCGCCGAATCGCTAACCTTCGCGCCATCTACAGCCCCGTTGCGACGGGGCCTTCAGACGAAGCCCGAATAATGACAAGCAGCGCTGAGGATCAGCGCCGGGTTGCGTCGTGCATGGCAGGAGGCATACGTGCGTTTTCTTTCTTTATTGATCGTGTTGCTCGGCGCGCCGTTGGCGTGGGCGCAGCCTTCTGCCGAGATGTCGGAGCCGGTGGGCGGTTGGCGCTACAGCGGCTTGCTCGATCGCACTGAAAACCCGCAGGTCGCCTATCCCACGCCGCCCATCGACCGGGGCGTGCAGCGCAACCGCACGATGATCGAGGGCCGGCTCAAGGCCATGGGCACGGCTCGCCAGCCCCATAGCCTGGCGGTCAACGGCAATCCACTGAATCTCTACACCGACGACGAGGGGCGTTTCGCCCGGCCGTATGCGTTCGGCGCCGGCTCCAACAGCGTCGAGGTGCGCAGCTCCGAAGGCCAGTCCCTCAAGCGCGTGCAATTCTATGAAGCCAACAACCTGCGCACTCCCGCGCAGATCCGCGTGGTGCTGGGCTGGGACGACCCCAAGGCCGAACTCGATCTGCATATCGTCACACCCGACGGCCAGCATGCGTTCTTCGGCCGGCCGGCGCTGACCAATGGCGGCGGCCTCGACCCGGATGGCGTCGATGGCCCGGGCCCTGAAATGTTCACCATGACCGCGCCGATGCACGGCACCTACCTGGTCTACGTGAACTACTGGGGCAACTACGGCAGCGGTGGCTACAACTTTGACGAGACCAGCAACGACAACGAGGTGATCACCTCGCAGATCAACCTGGTGCTCAATGAAAACACCGTCGATGAAAAACGCGAGACCTTTGTCGTGCCCCTGCGTGCCATTGGCGATCTGCTGCTGGTCAAGACTTTCAACTACTAACGCTCCACGGATGAACAGGCCCTTGTGAATATGAGCGACAACACTGCTTCCCCGACCACGCCGACACCTGTCGCTAAACCTGTGCGCCGTTGGCCGGCGATACTGATCGGGCTGTGCCTGGTAGCAGGTGTGGCCGCCGGGTTGGGCTGGTTCATGACCAAGCCCAAGGCGCCGCCCATGGCGTTGGCGTTGGAAAAGCTCGGCCTGAGCCGCCCCGACGGCTTGCTCGAGGCGCATTCCCTGAGCCAGTTGCCCAAGGACCTGCTGGCGGTGCCGTTCCTCAAGGCCACGCTCACCGAAGACTTCGTCTTCTATTACGAGGCCCACGCCGACCGCCTCGGGCTGATGGGCAGCCTGCGCCGGATCATCTACGAGCATGACCTCAAGCTGCAGGACAGCCTGATCGAAGAGCTTTTCGACCAGCCAGCCGATGTGGCGCTGTGGCGCGGTGCCGACGGTCGCCTCAAGGATTTTCTGTTGGTAATGGATCGCGGCGGGTTGGCCAAGGTGCTGGAGCCATTGGCCAAGGTCGCCCTGGATGATACGCAACTGAGCAAGCTCAGCGACCTGAAAGTCGGCGGTGATGACGTCGCGCTGTACCAGCTCAGCTACAACGCCAGCAAATCCCTGCTCTTCGCTTCCCATGGCGACAAGCTGGTGGTGTTGTCCAACCCGGCGAAACTCTATGACCCGGCCAACGGCCCATCGGATGAGCGCGGCAGCGTGTCGACGACCGCCCTGGCCGCCTTGCTCAATGGCGACAAACTGTTCCCCGAAGCCTTCGGCTTGCCGCCCAAGGCGCCGGAGGTCAAGCAACGTATTTCGGTCAATGCCAATGTGCTGGCCATGGGTTACCAGCGTTTCATTCCGAACTTCGCCGGGCTGCGCTTCGACATGGACGACAAGGGCTGGCACAGCTTCCTGGCCATGGACGAGCTGGAAAACCAACCGGACTTCGACTTCAAGCCGATCTGGCAAGCCATGCCCATGGGCGCCAGCGCCTGCGTTGCCTTGCCGTTGGCCGCAGAACCGCAGAAGCCGCTGTTGGTGAAACTTGGCGCCGACGAAAAAGCCGCCCAGGCCATGGTCGACCATGTGGCCGGCGCGGCAGGTCTGTGCTGGTACGCCGATTCGCGGTTGTATACACCGCTGCTGGTGGCGAGCCTGAACGAAGACGACGGCAAGCTCGACGCGGATTTGGGCAAACTGTTTGGCTCGATGGTGGGCGCCTATGAGAACAATGCCGCCGAGCACGTGTTCCCGGTCGTCGAGAAACAGGAAGGCGCTATGCACCAATGGCAGCGCCAGGTGAGCTCCAACTTCGGCCCTTACCTGGCCAAGGACTCGCTGCAACCGGACGCCATCACCGGCAAGGCATTCCTGCGCGTCAGCCTGGCGCGTCATGGTTCGACCCTGCTGTTCTCCCTCGACGACAAGCTGGTGGACAAGGCCCTCGGCACCCTCGACAAGCGCTTCCCACCCATGGCCGACGTGGTGCCCAAGGATGTGCTGATGCCGATTTATTTCGGCCCCGATGCCATGGCGCAACTGATGCAGCGTGAAACCCTCGACAGCTTGCCCCAGGACATGGAACCGGTGTTCTACAACGCCGCGCAAACCTACCTCATCCCGAAACTGCGCACCCTGGGCGGCTATGGCAAGTACGCCCTGACGTTGCCTGCCGGCAGCGAGCCTGACGGGCACTGGCAGTGGCTGCCACTGGAATGGAAAGCGCTGTGACAGGACTGATCCGCAACCCCGGATGGGCGCTGCTGCTGGCACTGCTGTGGGGTGGGCCGGCGCTGGCCGTCGAGACGCCGCTTTCCGTCGCGGCGCGGCCTTCCGTTGAGACGCCGCCGCTGGATGTGCGGCAATCCCAGGTGTTTCGTGCCTGGTTCGTGCGCATCGCCGAGGAGCAGTTGACCAAAGGCCCGAGCCCGCGCTGGTACCAGCAAGACTGCGCCGGCCTGGTGCGGTTTGCCGCCAACGAGGCGCTGAAGGTCCACAACGATAAGTGGCTGCGCAGCAATGGCCTGTCCAACCGCTACCTGCCGCCGGAGCTCGAACTCAGTGACGCCCAGCGGCGCCTGGCCCAGCAATGGCAGCAGGGCGGCGGCAAGGTCGGGCCCTACGTCAACGCCATCAAGCTGATCCAGTTCAACAGTCGCCTGGTGGGCCGCGATGTCGCCCAGGCCCGTCCCGGCGACCTGATGTTCTTCGATCAGGGCGACGACCAGCACCTGATGATCTGGATGGGCCGCTACATCGCCTATCACACCGGCACCACAACCCCTACCGACAACGGCATGCGCTCCGCAAGCCTGCAACAACTCATGAACTGGAAGGACACCCGATGGATACCCGACGCAGCCAACCCCAACTTCATCGGCGTCTATCGACTCAACTTTCTCTCCCAATGACCGGTGCCCGCATGCTGCGCTTGTGTTCAAAATTGCCCCTGCTGTTCGCCCTGTTGCTGGCACCTGTCGTGAATGCCGAAGACACGGTGGAGCCCAGCGGCTACACGCCGGTAGCCGGTGAAAGCTTCTTCCTGCTGGCCGACAGCAGCTTTGCCAGCGACGAACAGGCCATGGTTCGCCTCGAAGCGCCGGGCCGCGACTACCGTCGGTTCCGCATGGAGCCCTACGGCGGTGCCGACATCCGCGTCTATCGCATCGACAAGCCGCTGGATTTCCTCAAGCGCCAGAAGAACCTGCACCGTGTGGTCAGCGACGGCCAGTTCAAGGGCGAAGGCCTGTCGAACACCCTCGCGTACCTGTGGGACAACTGGTACCGCAAGTCTCGTCGAGTGATGCAACGGGCGTTTTCCTACGAGTCCCGCCAGCAAGTCACCGAAGAAGTGCCGGAACTGAAGATCGGTGACGCCCTGGTCGCGCCGACACCGTATGAAGCACCGCCACAATTCGCCTTGATCCCGGGCTTGCCGGTGGTCAGCCAGTTCCGTTATCCGCTCTGGGAAGCCAAGCCGATCCAGCCGCCTGCGGGCGTCAACCTGGCCGGCTCGTCCAGTGAGTTTGTCAGCGTCGCGCCGGGCAACGTCTACGTGCCGCTGGGCCAGTTGAAGCCCGGCCTGTACCTGGTGGAAGCGCTGATCGGCAAATACCGCGCGACCACCATGGTCTTCGTCTCCAACACCGTGGCCGTGAGCAAGATTGCCGGTGATGAGTTGCTGGTCTGGGCCGCACGCAAGCATGAAGGGCGTTCGGTGCCCAAGGTCAATGTGCTGTGGACCGACGGCCTGGGCGTGATGAGCAGCGGTGCCACCGATGAAAACGGCCTGCTGCGCCTCAAACACGTTAGCCCGGAGCGTTCGTTCGTCATCGGTGAAGACGAGGAGGGCGGGGTATTCGTCTCGGAAAACTTCTACTACGACAGCGAAATCTACGACACCAAGCTCTATGCCTTCACCGACCGGCCGCTGTACCGGCCAGGGGATTGGGTATCGCTGAAAATCGTTGGTCGTGAGTTCAAGAACGCCCGTGATTCGGTGCAACCGAGCGCCGCCGACGTCAATGTCAGCGTGCTGGACGCCACCGGCACCGAGCTGCAAACCCTGGCCCTGAAACTCGATTCCAAGGCCGGCACCCAAGGCCGTTTCCAGCTGCCGGAAAACGCTGTGGCCGGCGGCTATGAACTGCGCTTGCGCTACAAGGACCAGCTCTACAGCAGCGCCTTTCGTGTAGCCGAATACATCAAGCCGCACTTCGAGATCGCCCTGAACCTGGCCAAGCAGGACTATCGCACCGGCGAGCCGGTCAAGGGCAACCTCGTGCTGCTGTACCCGGACGGCAAACCGGTGGTGAATGCCACGGTGAGCCTGAGTCTGCGCGCCCAGCAACTGTCGATGGTCGATAACGAGCTGCAATACCTGGGGCAATTCCCGGTCGAGCTGACCAGCAGCGAAGTGACCACCGATGCCAAGGGCAACGCGACCCTCGACCTGCCGGCCGCCGACAAACCGAGCCGCTACACACTCACCGTGTTCGCCAGCGATGGCGCCGCGTATCGGGTCAAGACCACCAAGGAAATTCTCATTGACCGTGGCGCGGCGAATTTCCGCCTGAGTGCTCCCCAGCGGTTCAGCGCCGCCGGCCAGAAGGTGTCGTTCAGCTATGCCAACGAAGGCGGCAACGAACAAGCCAAAGCCGTGACACCCGGCAGCTACGCCTGGGTGCGCCTGGAAGACCAGAGCACTGGCGAAGGCAAGCTGGCGGCCAAGGACAAGGGCTTCAGCCTGACCTTCGACCGCCCTGGTACCTACAACCTGACGCTCAAGGACGACCACGGTCGGGTCATTGGCGCCGCCGCCCATGCAGTGACTGGTGAAGGCATCAAGGCCGTGCCGGGCACGGTCGAGATCGTCTTCGACAAGCCTGAATACAAGACCGGTGACGAAGCGCTGGCGCTGATTACCTTCCCGGAACCGGTCAGCGATGCGCTGCTGTCGCTTGAGCGGGACAAGGTCGAGGCCACGGCGCTGCTGTCCAAGGGCGGCGACTGGCTGAAGATGGAAAAACTCAGCGACACCCAATACCGCGCCCGCATTGCCGTGAGGGATAACTTTGCGCCCAACCTGACCTTCTCGGTGCTGTACACCAAGGGCGGCCAGTACAGCTTCCAGAACGCCGGCATCAAGGTGATCACGCCGCAGATCGACGTTGCCGTCGTCACCGACAAAGCCACCTACCGCCCGGGTGACACGGTGACCGTGGACCTGAGTACCCAGTTCTCCGGCAAGGCGATCCCCGCGCACCTGACGGTCAGCGTGGTGGACGAAATGGTCTACGCCCTGCAACCGGAAGTGGCGCCGACCATCGATCAGTTCTTCTATCACCCGCGTCGCAACAACGTGCGCACCAGTGCCAGCCTGTCGTTCATCAGCTACGACGTGGCACTGCCAGGCAGTCCTGGCGCGCCGGGCAAGGCCAACCGCAGCGAACGCGGGGTCAAGGTGCTGGAGCGGCCGCGGCGTGAAGACGTCGACACCGCTGCATGGCAACCGGAACTGGTCACCGACGCCAACGGCAAGGCCCGCTTCACCTTCAAGATGCCGGACTCCCTGACCCGCTGGCGCATCACGGCCAAGGCAATTGCCGACGACGGCCAAGTGGGCCAGAAGAAGCAGTTCATCGCCTCGGAAAAACCGCTGTACCTGAAATGGAGCGGCCCGACCCGTTTCCGCACGGGCGACAAGCCACAACTGGGCCTGTTCGCGTTCAGCCAGTCTGAAAAACCACTGAAGGCCGAGCTGCTGATCCGCTACGCCGGCGCCGAACAGCGCATGGTGGTGGACCTGAAAAACGGCATCAACTACGTGGCGCTGCCGGCCCTGGAGCTGAGCAGTGGCGACTTGAACGTGCAGCTGCAATTGAACGGCGAAACCCAGGACGCCCTGGCCATGCGCTTGAACGCCAGCGGCAATGGCTGGCAAGTCACCCAGAGCCAGCGCCTCGATGTGGCGAGCGGCGACACCCCGCTGACCTTGCCGGCCGACGCCAGCGATATTCGCCTGCGCCTGGACGACAGCCCGCAAGCGTTGTTCCGTTCGGCCCTGGATGACCTGCTCAGCTACCCATACGGTGGCGTCGAGCAGACCGCCAGCCGCCTGTTGCCGTTGAGCATTGCCTATCCGACCCTGGCGTCGAACCCGCAGATCCGCGACCGCTTGCGGTTGATCATGCAAAACAGCCGCTTGCGCCTGGTGCAGATGGCCGGCCCCTCGGCGAGTTTTACCTGGTGGGGCCAGGACGGTGAGCCGGATGCATTCCTCACCGCCTATGCCTATTACGCCGACTGGCACGCCAGCAAGGCCCTGGACCTGAGCCTGCCGCCGGAACACTGGCAACGGGTGCTGGAGGTCTACGCCAAGCAGGCCGGTGATACCCCGCTGCTGCAGCGTGCGCTGATCCTGTCGTTCGCCAAGCAGATGCAATTGCCGGTGAACACCTTACTCAGCGGCCTGATGGACGATCTGGCGAAAGCCAGCGAAGACAGCAGCGAGAGCGTGCTGGACAGCGGTGAAGACAGCCTGGTCATGTACGCGCCGGATTCGGCCCTTGGCTTGGCCAGCGCCCGTGTCCTGACCGCGTCCCTGGCGAAACAGGCGAAGGTGCCGTTGCCGGCGGCCTTCAGCCGTCAAGCCGATGCGGCGCAACAGCAACTGGAGCTCAGTTCGCAGCCGTTCGTCGAGGCCCTGGTGTTGTCGTTGCAGGGCTTCGATCAGGCTCGCGCCACTGCATTGCTGGAGCGTGTGTTGCCGCAGCAGTCCACCTTGGAGCGGGCCCTGGCCTTGACCTGGTTGCAGCGCAGCATCGAACAGGCAGCGCCGGCCGTGGCCCTGGCACCGGGCGAAGGCTGGGCAGCCAAGCAGGGCGCGACCGGTGAAACCTACTGGCAGTGGCAGGGCGCGCAGCTTCCAACGATGCTGACCCTGACCGGCGCCCAGGAGCGTCCATTGCAAGCGGCACTGAGCTTCCAGAGCCAGCAACCGCCGGTAGCACCGATGGCCGTGTCCATCACCCGGCGCCTGTCGCGCCTGGTGCCGGGCGATGAGGCTTTCACCTTCAAGCTCGAAGCCGTGGGCAACAAACCGTTGTCCAGCGACAGCCTCTACCTGGATGAAGTGATCATCAACAGCAAGGCTCCGACGCCACTGCGCTACGGCATGCTCGAAGTGCCGCTGCCACCGGGCGCCGATGTGGAGCGCACCACCTGGGGTATCCAGTTGATGGGCAAGGCTGACAGCGAACCGATGTCCCTGGAAAAAGCCCGCTTCGAGCCCGGCCAGATGGCGTATGCGGTGCCGGTGGATGCCCTCAGTGGCGAGCTGCGCCTGCGGCACTTGGTGCGCTTCTCCCAGAAAGGCCAGTTCACCTTGCCGCCGGTGCGCTTCACCCAGGTCTACGCGCCGCAACATCAGGCGCGGGAACAGAAACCGGCGCTCGGTCAGGTCACGGTCAACTGATATGCGTTGGCCGCTGGTTGGGTGGCTGCTGTGCTTGATCCCTGCGCTGGTAACAGCGCAGGACGAGCCGTTGCGCCTGGCCTTCGACGGTCAATTGCTGCGCGTGAGCCAGACCCAGGTGCTGGATCGCCAGCCGCTGCCCGATACCTTGCAGGCGCCGCTGGGCAGTCTGTGGAAGATCTTTGTCTACGCCTGGCTGGTGGACACTGACGCCCGTGAACCGGTGTATGAATGCCGGGGGGAGTCGAAGGAAGAGGTCTATTGCTGCAGTGCCGGGCAGAGCATCGGTCGCGATCAAGCCTTGGTGAAATCTTGCGGCTTGTATTTCGAACCGCAGCGGCTCGGGCTTTCGGCCTCGGATTGGCGCGCCTATTGGCAGGCTCGTCAGGCACCGGCCTGGTTATTGGACTTGTCCATGTTGCAACCCCAGACTCAGGTGCCTGTCGCCGGACTGCTCAAGACCCTGGCCACGCTGCCGGCCCAGGATCAGGCGCGGCGGGTGCTGCTGGACGTGGTGTTCAACGCGGCGGACGGGCGACTGGTCGGTGAGTTGGGCAGCCGTCTGCGGGTCAAGACCTGGAGTTGGCTGGGTGATCAGGGGCCCTCGTCCCGTCAGGGCGGTTTCGCCGGTTGGCTGGCGGACGGCACTCCGGTGTGGGCCGGTGGTCGCGGCACCAGCCAGCAGGTCTTGAAGGTCTACGGCGAAGGCTTGGCGGCGGCGCTGCCATCGCGCTGGCCGGCGGAAACCGGGCGTTGCGTGGAAGTGGGCCTGTTTGCCCGTTATCCGTTGCAACGGGTAATGGCGGGCGACCGTCCTGCCTTGCCGGGCCAACTGCGCGGCGATTACCGCGTCGAATTCAGCAACGGCAATCAATTGGACATCCACAGCGATGGCGAGCTGTTCCTGATGCCCGGCAAGCTGGTCGCGCGTCTGGACCGGGAGGAATACGTCGCCCGGGTCTTGCAGCGCGAAGCCAAGGCCGAGCCTGCCGAAGCCGCCAAGGCACTGGCGGTGGCGATACGCACCTATTTGCTGCAGAACGCCCAACGCAACGGTGATTGCCTGAGCATCGACGACAGCAGCCATCGCCAGCGTGTCGCGCCACGCCCGGCGGCGCCCGAAACCCGCGCCATTGCCGCCTGGACCAGCGACCTGGTCCTGGCCGGAACCGATGTCACCTACCACTCTGACCAGCCTGGCCCGGACAAACTGTCCTGGGCACAAGCGGTGGAGCAAGCCAACGCCGGCCAACGCTACGACGCCATCCTGCTGCACGCCTACCCGCGCGCCAGCCTCAGCCGCTGGGACAACCCGGTGGCATCCTGCGAAGCGCTGCCCGCCGCCCAGGACTGGCTGCTGAAGCAACGGCGGGGCTGGCGTGAGCGGCTGGAAAGTGAAGTGGGCTACAACGAGATCAGCGCTTTTGCCGTCTGCCGCGTCGCTTTCGGCCGGCCTTATGTCGACCGCGAGCGCCAGCGCATCTACGTGCGCGGCGTGCTGTCGCTGCAAGACCGCCTCGACCTGACCCATGAATATCTGCACCTGGCCTTTGAAGCTCATCCCAATGGCCAGGACGAAAACTATATCGAAGGGCTCGCCCGTCACCTCTTGCTGGAATAGACCATGACACTCCGTTATCCACAGGTCTTGTTGTTGCTTTGCGCCCTGACCGCGTTGCCTCCGGCCATCGGCGCCGAGAACATCAAGCTCGACACGCCGGTCGGCGGTTGGCGCAACGGTGCGCCGGGCGGCGAGGATGAAAACTTCAGCCAGACCGTCAACTACCCGGCCTCGTCGGTCAATACGCCCCAGGGCCAAGCCAATACCGCTCGCATCACTGGCCAGATCCAAGGCGCGCCCAAGGGCAATGCGCCGGGCCAACTCATCGTCAACGGCGTGAGCCTGCCGTTGAAGCTCGATGAGCAAGGCCGCTTCGACCGGCCATTTTCATTCCCCAACGGCAGCAACAGTGTGGAAGTACGCAGCCCCGACGGCCAACAGCGTCACCGCACGCAATTTCTCAACACCAGCGGCGGCGCCACCCCGGCCAAGCTGCGGGTGTTGCTGACCTGGGACAGTGACGGCACCGACCTGGACCTGCACCTGGTCACCCCCGATGGTGCGCACATCTGGTACGGCGACCGTGCCGTCGCCAACGGCGCCGCCCTCGACGTCGACGTCACCACCGGCTACGGCCCGGAAATCTTCGCCATGCCGGCGCCGATCAAAGGCCAGTACCTGGTGTATGTGAACTACTACGGCGGCGGTTATCGCTATCAGGACGACGGCGAGGAAGGTGAGGGCGGTGGAGAACAAGCGCAACAAGCCCTGACCACCGCACAAGTCACAGTGATCACCGAAGAAGGCACGCCGAACGAGAAGATGGAAACCTTCGTGGTGCCGATGCGGGCGGTGGGCGAGCTGACGTTGGTCAAGAGTTTCAGTTACCCATAAGGCCATCCCCGGTCCCCTGTGGCGAGGGAGCTTGCTCCCGCTGGGCTGCGCAGCAGCCCCATCTGAAGCTGACTGCACTTTTACCTGACATACCGCGGCGCCTGCTTGGGGGGCTTCGCGCCCCAGCGGGAGCAAGCTCCCTCGCCACAAGAGCGGTCGGTGCTTGTGATCAATAAAATCTCACGCGTGAGCTATTGTGGGCTTGCGAAACTACCTGTAGTGTTTCTCACGCGTGAGTTTTTCACAGTGGGGTCAGTACCATGTCAACCAGCTCTCCATCGGATCCGCCAGACGGGTCTGTAACCGATTCAGCGAGCCGCACGGGAGAGCGCGCCAAACCCTCCGCGAAAAAGCCGTCGAGCTTCTACATGAAGCAGATGCGCGCGGGCCTGAGTGCCGCCGGGTATGTGAAACACGAGACTTGGGTGCTTCCTGAAAACCGAAGCCTGCTCAAGCAAATGGAGAAACAGCTACGCCAACCGATTCTGGCTGGCTCATTCATGTCGGAGAATTACATGAGCGCAGGTAATAACTGGAACATCGACCGCCTCTACAGCGCCCTTCAGGCCCTGGACGAAGTGGTCGCGAACGACATCACTCTCTCCCTCGTCCAAGGCTCCGAGTCCAGCATCAAGCTGGAAATGAATGATTTTGGTGGCCTGCCGATCTACATCGCGGTGGTGGGTGACCAGATCATCGTCGATACCGTCCTGGTGGACGTCGAGTCGATCAACGATGTCGCGGCATTCAATGACGCCGTGCTGCGCAGCCGGGAAATGTTCCCGCTGTCGTCCATTGGCATCGAGACCATGCCCAACGGGCAAGTCGTCTACAACATCTTCGGTGCGTTGAGCGCCGACTCCAGCCTGACCAACGTCGTGACCGAGGTCAAAACCCTCGTCGACAACGTTCAGCGCGCCAGCGAAGCCTTCGAACGCTTCTTCATTTAATTCACCGAACAGGAACTATCCAATGACTCAGTCCATCTGGAGCAAATTGTTCACCGCACTGCGTGGCGGTGCCAGCGAAGTCGGTGAATCGATCGTCGACCAACAGGCCCTGCGCATCCTCGACCAGGAAATCCGTGATGCCGACAGCGCGCTGGCCAACGCCAAGCGTGAGCTGGTCACCATCATGGCCAAGCACAAGCTGGCGACTGATCGCGTCGGCGAATACAACGCCAAGATCAAGGACCTGGAAGCCAAGGCCCTGGCCGCGATCCAGGCCAACCGCGAAGACCTGGCGCTGGAAGTGGCCGAAGCCATTTCGACCCTGACCAACGAACTGGACGCCGAGCAGAAGCACGCCACCGAATTCGGTGGTTATGCGGACAACATGCGCAAGGACATCACCAAGGCCGAAAGCCGGATCAAGAGCCTGCGCCAGCAAGTGGACATGGCCAAGGCCCGCGAAAGCGTGCAGAAGGCCCAGGTCAGTGCTTCGATCGCCAGCGGCGGCGCCAATGGCAAGCTGGAAACCGCCGTCGGTACGCTCAACCGCTTGCAGGCCAAGCAACAGCAACGTGCCGCTGAGCTGCAAGCCCAGGACGAACTGGCCGAGGCTTCGACCGGCTCCGACCTGGAGCGCAAGCTGCGCGACGCCGGCATCACGCCGAACGAAGGCAGCGCCAATGCGATCCTGGAACGCCTGAAGAAAAAATCGGCTGAGTGATCGCTGAGCGCCCCGAACCCGTGGCGAGGGAGCTTGCTCCCGCTGAGGCGCGAAGCGGCTCCAAAAAAAGGGGCCTGCTGCGCAGTCCAGCGGGAGCAAGCTCCCTCGCCACAATAATGTCCGGCGCTCCTGGATTTAATTGTGACGCAGGTACTTTTATCCAACCCCCGCAACAGGTTTAATGCTGTCCGGCCATTACGCTCGAGCCCTTAGACGCCAGAGCGATGATCCCGCCAGGAACGAAGCCCCACGGAGTCAGGGACGAATGTCGATTTTTCTTTTGTTGCGCACGTACGCGTCGTCCTTCTTCCATCGGTTCGGCTGGGCGGGCCTGGCCATTGCGTTGGGCGTGCACCTGTCCACGGCCTGGATCGGCCTGGTGCTGCTGGGCGAGCAACACCTCATCGCCGCCGCCACGTTTATCTACTTCTATCTCACCACCACGCTCACCGTCGGCTATGGCGATCTGTTGCCACAGACATCCGCCGGGCGAATTTTTGTGGCGACCTGGATCATGCTCGGGGGTATTGCCCTGTTGACGACGGTCATCGGCAAAACCACCAGCAGCGTCATCGATGTATGGAGAAAAGGCATGAAGGGCAAAGGCGATTTCACCGGCAAGGTCGGCCACACGGTTCTCATCGGTTGGGAGGGCGCCTCCAGTGAGCGGGTCATTGAATTGCTGCTGCAGGACGAAACCTCCAATGACAACCTGATCGTCATCTGCGATTGCGATCTCGAAGAAAACCCCATGCCCGGCAAGACATCGTTCATCAAAGGCGACAGCCTGTCCTCCGTCGCGCTGTTGCAGCGTGCCGGCGTGCCGGGTGCCGAACGCGTGCTGGTGCGCACCCACTCCGACGACCTGACCCTGGCCACCGTGCTGGCGGTCAATCAATTGGGCCCTGCCGGGCATGTGGTCGCGCACTTCAATGACAGCGAAATCGCCGCCCTTGCCAGCGCCTATGCGCCGAGCCTGGAATGCACCTCCAGCATGGCCATCGAAATGTTGGTGCGTGCCTCCCAGGACCCGGGCTCGTCCGTGGTCATCAATGAATTGCTCTGTGTTGGCCAAGGCGCCACTCAGTACCTGATGAAACTACCCGAGGCGTTTGAAGCGACGTTCGGCGAGCTTTATGCCCGATTGAAAGAGCAGCACAACGCTACGCTGATTGGTTACCGCGCCAAGGGCGCCCGACACCCATCGATCAACCCGCCCGGCGCCACCCGCGTCGTGGGCGGGGAACTCTTCTACATCGCCTCCACGCGTCTCAAGGAAATTTCCCATGGGGTGGTTTAAACAGTTGATGGGGCTTGAGGCCCCGAACGCGAACACGACAGCCAGCAATAACGCGCCTGTCACCGGGCCGCTGGGCCTGGCCTCCGGCAAGCAGGTCATGTTCGACTCCACGCTCAAGTTGCTGCTCGACGGCAACAGCACGGTGGTCATTCCGAGCTCCCAACAGATCTGGAGCCTGGGCATCGTCGACCTCGGGCAGTCAAACTGGCTGTCGCGCTGCTACATGAACGACGAAGACTACTGGCTGCAAGTGCACACCAGTGGCGATATCGCCGGGCAGGTCGAGTCGGTGATCCTGTTCAACTACCTCAGCTACGTCACGATCAGCAGTGAAGCGGAGTTACGTCGGCTGGCCGGCCCTGAAAGCCTGATCGGCCTGCCGACCTACACCCATGACGGCGTCGAGTACACCCGCGAATGGGGCACCGAGGCTGGCCAGACAGAACTGGTGACGTTGAGCGAGCGCGTGAGCAATCCGGATGAGTCCTACAGCGTCGAGCACCGTTCGATGCTGTACGCCCGCGACACCGGCCTGACGGATCGTCGCGAGTTCCTGCTGTTCTCCGTTGAAGAGGACGCCGAAGGCACCGTCAGCCTGAGCACTTCGCTGGGTATTTCGCTGTACACCACTGACCTGAACACTCTTTGAATAAGGAACAAGTCCATGCTTGAAGCGCTCTCCATTTCCCTGAACAAGGCCGCCGTGTTCGGCTTCGCCCTGTACATCCTCGGCGCCGCCGTGCTGTTCGCGCTGTTCCAGTTCATCTACATCCATGTCACGCCGCACAAAGAGTTCGAACTGATCCGCTCGGGCAACGTGGCGGCGGCGCTCGCCCTGAGCGGTGCCCTCATTGGTTTCGCCATCCCGGCCAGCAACGTGATTGCCTACTCGATCAGCATGCTGGATTTCGTCGTCTGGACGGTGATCGCCGCGGTCGTCCAGTTGTTGGCGTTCCTGGTGACCAGCCTGGTGCTCAAGGGCGCTTCCGCGCGGATCAGGAACGGTGAGATCGCAGCGGGTATCTATATCGCCGCCGTGGCCATCAGCGTCGGCATGTTGAACGCCGCGTGCATGACGCCTTCCACGAACTGATTGCGCTACGGAGAACCCGATGAAACGAAGCAAGTACGTCCAGCTTTCGCTGGCCGCGTCGGTCGCCATGGCGATATCCGGCTGCGGGCCGACGGAAAAAACCTACGAGTTGAAAAAGAAGTACAACTTCCAGTCCGTGCAGCAATGTGTCGATGAAAAGCTGCCGGTAGACATTTGTGCTGACGCCTACATGACTGCCATGACGGAGCATCGCCGGATTGCGCCGGTGTACGACAACCAGGCCGATTGCGATGCCGACTTCGTTCCCGATTGGTGCCAGCAGGACTCCGCCGGCAAGTTCATCCCCAAGCTGGGTGGCTTCGAACTGAGTGCCGAGGGCGAGGTTACGCAATCGGAAGTGGACGCCGCCAAGGCCCAATTGCCGGCCTCGGAAGCGATGAATACCGGTGGAGGTTTCAGCAACCTGCTGACCGGGCTGCTGATCGGCAACATGCTGAGCAGCAACCGCAACAGCTATTTCTCCGAGCCGGTCTACCGCTACCGCGATGATCGTGGCAGCTTCGGCTCCTCCACGCTCAGCCAGCGGGTGTCGACAGGCTCGACATTCACCAAGTCCAACCAGGCGCGATACGGCAGCTACACCGACTCCATCAAGTCCACCAGCAAGCCGATGTCCTTTGCCTCATCCACCTCCCGTGGCGGCTTCGGCAGCAAGTCCAGTGCCCGCAGCGGTTGGGGCGGTTCGAGCAGCTCCGGCGGTTGAGGAACCAGCGCCATGAAGAAGATCCATTGCGCAGAACGTCATGACTGGAAACAGACCGCCGAGCAGCTCGGCTTTCTGTTCCACACCATCGACGACGAACCCTATTGGGACGAAAGCGCGTACTACCAGTTCACCCTCAAGCAGATCGAGGACGACCTGGAAGACCCGACCACCGAGATCCATGATATGTGCATGGACCTCGTGGCCCGCGTGGTCCAGAGCGAAGAATTGCTGGAACGCCTGAGCATTCCCGCGCCGTTCTTCGACCTGGTGCGCACTTCATGGCTCGAAGGCCACCCGCACTTATATGGGCGCATGGATTTCTCCTACAACGGCACCGGCCCCGCCAAGCTGTTGGAGCTCAACTACGACACGCCGACCAGCCTCTATGAGGCGGCGGCGTTTCAGTGGGGCTGGCTGGAGCAATGCATCGAGCGCGGCTTGCTGCCGGCCCATGCCGACCAGTTCAACAGCATCGACACCAAGCTGCACCAGGCTTTTGCCCAGTTGCAGATCAAAGAGCCGTTTTATTTCGCCTCGATGAAAGGCTCGGTGGAAGACAAGGGCACCACGGACTACTTGCGCCTGATCGCGGAAAAAGTCGGCATTGAATCGCGGCACATCGATATCGAAGACATCGGCCTCAACAGTGACGGGCGTTTTGTTGACCTGGAAGAGCGCTGGATTGCCCACCTGTTCAAGCTGCATGCCTGGGAGTTCATCTTCCACGAGCCGTTTGGTGAAGCGATCGCCCAGTGTGATACGCAGTTTTTCGAGCCGGCCTGGAAGTCGATCATCTCCAACAAAGGCATCCTGCCGCTGCTGTGGGAGTTCAACAAAGGCCACCCGAACCTGCTCGCGGCCCACCTGGATACCGACACGAGCAAAGCGGTGCCCAAGGGCTGGGTGCGCAAACCGTTCTTTTCCCGGGAAGGCGCCAACATCGAGCTGCAAACCGCTGATGGCCTGATCGTAAAAGAAGACGGCCCCTACACGGACGCCCCGTTCATCCTCCAGGAGTTCGCGCCACTGCCACGCTTTGGCGACAGCTACACCCTGATCGGCTCCTGGGTCATCGGCGACCAGGCCGCCGGCATTGGCGTGCGGGAAGACAACAGCCTGATCACCAAGGATTCCAGCCGGTTCCTGCCGCACCTGATCCTTGACTGAGCGATGCCCCCGCTTTTGTGGCGAGGGAGCTTGCTCCCGCTGGGGCGCGTAGCGGCCCCAAATCCAAGCACCGCGCAGTATCAGACAGATTGCATAGGCTTTCAGAGGGGGGCGCTGCGCACTGGAGCGCCAGCCCGGCCCAGCGGGAGCAAGCTCCCTCGCCACAGGAACTTTGTGCTCCCACAGGGTCAGGAGTTCGCCGCAGGCTTTTTCAGGTCCACCAGTACCGCACCAAATGAAAGAAGATCGGCGCGGCGAAGCACACCGAGTCCAACCGGTCGAGCATGCCGCCGTGGCCTTCGATCATGTGGCCCCAGTCTTTCACGCCGCGGTCGCGCTTGATCGCTGACATGACGATGCCGCCGGCAAAGCCCAACAGGTTGATCAGCAAGGCGATGAGGAACGACTGCCACGGATTGAACGGCGTGATCCACCACAGCGCGCCACCGATCAGCGAGGCTAGGAAAATGCCGCCGACAAACCCCTCCACGGTTTTCGAGGGCGACAGGTTCGGTGCGATCTTGTGTTTGCCGAACAGCTTGCCGCACACGTACTGCAACACGTCCGAGAGCTGCACCACGATCACCAGGTAGGCGATCAGCAACAGGTTGCGTCCTTCGAAACCGGCGATGTCCAGCGTCAGCAGGGCCGGGACGAAGGAGATGCAGAACACCGCGATCATCAAGCCCCACTGGACCTTGGAAGCGCGCTCCAAAAAGTGCGTGCTGTCGCCGCCCAGGGACGCCAGGATCGGCAGCAGCAGGAATACATACACCGGGATAAAGATCGAAAACAGCCCGTACCAGTCGTAGTAGATCAACAGGTACTGCAGCGGCAGCGCCAGGTAGAACGCGGCCACCAACGCTGGATAATCGCTGCGGCGGGTCGGTGTCAGGGTCAGGAATTCCCGCAGGGCGTAGAACGACACCGCGTAGAACAACAGGATCACTGCGGCGTTGCCGAGCCAGAACGCGATGCCGATCACCAGCACCATGATCCACCAGGCGTTGATCCGCGCATTGAGGTTTTCAATGACCGAATTCGGCGCGCCGCGGGTTTTCAGCTTGAGAATGAAACCGATCAACGAAGCCAGCACCAGAATGGCGCCGATCCCGCCAAACAACATCAGGGTATATCGATCCATGTCAGACGTGCTCCGGGGCCAGTGCCAGCAGCGCGGCGCGGCTGCGTTCAAGAAATTGCTCTTTGCTTTCATCTTCTTCGATGCACAGCGGCGCGCCGAAACTGGTGGTGCATAACAGCGGCAGCGGTAGTACCCGGCCCTTGGGCATGACGCGGTTGAGGTTGGCGATCCACACCGGGATCACCTCGACCTCGGGGTGTTTTTTCATCAAGTGATAGATCCCGCTCTTGAAGGGCAACAGGCCTTCCTCCGGATTGCGTGTGCCTTCCGGAAAGATGATCAGTGAGTCGCCGTTTTCCAGCGCATCAAGCATCGGCTGCAATGGGCTGTAGGAAGGATCCTTGCGTTCGCGGTCCACCAGCACACCGTTGAACACCCGGTTGATGATGTAGCGACGCACCGGGCTGGTTTGCCAATAATCGGCCCCCGCCACCGGGCGGGTGAGCTTGCGCAGCGCCGGCGGCAGCGAGGCCCATAGCAACACGAAGTCACCGTGGCTGCTGTGGTTGGCGAAGTAGATCCGCTGCACCGGCGTCGGCGCGCAGCCGAGCCACAGGCTGCGAGCGCCCGTGACCATGCGGGCGGCGGAGGTGATGAGGTTGGCGACCACGGGTTCGAACATGAAGATTCCTTGTCCTGAGAAGCTCGGGTAGTGACGCAATCGTTAACAGCTGACCATTAACTGTGGCGAGGGAGCTTGCTCCCGCTGGGCTGCGCAGCAGCCCCCAAGAGGCTGAACACAATTCATCTGATACACCACAGTGCCTGGTTTTGGGGCTGCTTTGCAGCCCAGCGGGAGCAAGCTCCCTCGCCACCAAAACTATCTAGATACTTGAAGCTAACCAGGGGCTGGCCAGGATGAAGCCCAGCACCAGGACGACTTGTACGGCCAATAATCGTGACTGTCGACGCAGCAGCAACAACGCGCCATGCCGGCGTTCGGTCCAGAGACGCCCTGCACGTGCGGCCGGTTGCAGGCCCAGGGAGGTGAGGGCTTGATCCAAGGTATAGGTGCGCTCGGCCAGGGACTGAGTGCTGTCAGCCATGCGCTGGAACAGATCGGCATCGAATGCCACGCGCAGCGCCCAGTATTTTTCCAGCATGCCGAGCACCAGTAGCGCCGCACTCAACAGCAGCAACCACGGATCGATGACGCCCACCCACCATTGCCCCAACCCCAGCAGCGCCCCAAGCAGCGTCAACCCGGTGGAAAACTGGTCCAGCGAATGCCCCCGGCGCAACAGGCTCGCCACGGTGTGGAGCTCCATATCAGTGATCATGGACATTCCCCTGTGCTGTGGATAACTGCTCCAGCGCGCGACGGTGTGCCGCGTGCAAGACGATACGCGGTCGAGCGCGCTGGATTTGCACGATCGCCGCATCAACGCTCGCTGCCCGCCCGCTGTGCAACAACCAGGCAACCACCGCCGTGGCGCTGCGCGAATAACCCAGGGCGCAGCAGACCAGCACCGGCCCGTGCTGGCGCAGGCTTTCGATGGCCTCTGCCGCTTTCAGGCATTGCTCGGCGGTCGGCGCTGTCAGGTCGAGCACTGGCAATGAGCGATAGGCGACGCCGCCGCTGTCCAAGGACAGCTCCGCGCAGAGGTCGAGCACGCCGGTAAACGCACTGTCCTTCAATTCCATCGGCGTGGGGACTCGCCCCAGCCAGACGTTATCCGCAACCTGGTCCGGCTGCGGATGCTGGCGTGTCCAACAGCGCGAATTGATCCACGCCGCCGCCAGGTAAGGCGCCAGCAACCAACGCGCTGCCGGGCTCAAACGACCATCGGCACGCTTCTGGAAACCGTCGGCACCGAACACCAGGTAATTCAGCGCCACCATGAGCACCGCGACCGCCGGCCAGATCAGCCAGAGCCACGCGCCGCCCAAGGCAAACGCCGGGATGAACAGCGCCGCTGCGCCCAAGCCATAACGCAAGGCCAAGCGTCGGCGGGCAGGATCCGTCGTCAGTCGCGCACTCAGCAGCGGACTCGGACGGTCCAGCGGCCACAGCCAGACACACAGCCAACCGGCCAACGCGCCCGTGGGCAGGTCAATGAAGTGATGTTGATAAGTGGTCAGCACCGACACGCCGATCAACGCGAACCAACCGTGCATCACCCAGCGCCAGAAGCCCTGCAGATGCCGCTGATAGCAGACCCACAGCACCACCAGCAACGCGATGTGCAGCGACGGCGCCTGATTGAACGGCTTGTCGAAACCCGCCAGCACTTCGAACAACCAACCAAACACCCCGTCCATTTCCGGGCGGGGGAAAGTGAAGCGCAACGGCCAGAGCAAAAAGCAACTGACCGCAATCACCTGCGCCGTCAGCAGGCGCAAGGCGTGGCGCTTGAGTTCTTCGCGGCTGGTGGGCAACAGCAAGGACAGGCCGTACAGCAGATCGATCGACCAGTAAGGCACGATGGTCCAGGCCATGAACGGCATGTGGCTTTCCCAGGCGAACACCAACGTGCCGACATCGTCACGCTGGGAGGTGACCCAGGTGGCGAAGCCGTAAGTGGTGAAGAACAGCGGCGCCAACAACAGCAACCACAGCACCGCCGGTTTCAGCAGTGCGGGCTCGCGGGCCGGCGCGATGACGGCGCTCATTACTGCACTCGCTGGGCCAGCGAAACGCTGAAAATGCCCCATTCATCGACCCGCAGGGTGATCTTGCGAAAGCCCGCCGCCTCAACCAACTGATCCATTTCCGCCTGGGTGCGTCGGCGCATCACCCAGGCTTGCCCGGCGCGGTGGCTGGTGAGGGCGCGGGCGATCAGTTCCAGTTGCGGGTGCCATGGCTGGCCGGTGTAGACCAGGAAACCGCCAGGCTCCACGGCTTCGGCCAGGCCGGCGAGAGAGTCGCCAACCAGTTGGTTGTCGGCAAACAGCTCGTACAGGCCCGACACCACGGCGAGGGTTGGTTTCGGTTCCAGCGCCGCCAGATCCTGGCGGTCGAAGGCATCGCCCTTGACGAATCGGGCGATGTCGCCCAGGCCTTTTTCCACGATCAGCGCGCTGCCGTCACGCACGTTGATGTCGCTGTAATCGCGCAGCAGGATCGACTCGGGCAACGGACTGACGCCTTGCAGGGCTTCGAGAATGTAGCGGCCATGGCCGGCGGCGATGTCGACGATGCGCACCTCGCGGTCTTGCGTACGCAACTCGCCCATCGCCAGGCGCAGCAGCTCCTCGACGTGCAGCTTGCGCTGGCGAATGCCGCGCCAGCCGATGGAGTTCAGGTAATTCTGGTCAATCATCTTGCCCAGCGCCGAGGTGCCGGTGGGGCGGTTGCGGTAGACGTAATCCAGGGTACTGCCAGAGTCGAACCCAGTGTCGAAACCCAGCTTCACCCCGGCGGACAACTTGCTGCCAAAGCGCATGCTGGCGCGGGTCATGCGCCAGTAGAGGTCGCGCAGCGAGTTGTGCGGCAGCGGCGTGGCCAGGGTTTCGGCTTCGGCGCAGGTCGCGCCCAGGCGATCGGCGTCGAGCAGGGAAGGGCGGTCCAGCGCTCGGGCAAAATTTTGCAGGATAAAGCGGCGGGCACTGGCAATGGCCGGGGCACGGTTCTTCTCGCCGAGGGTGTCGTGGAAGAACCCCGGCAGGATGTGTTTCTCCTTGTGCAAACTGCCCAGGCGCTCGAAGAACTGCTCCTGGGGTTTGCGGTGTACCACGAAGTCCGAGCCGGAGATCAACAGCTGCGTCGGCACCTGGATCGCCTGGGCATCGGCGACCACGCGGTCGGCGGCTTCGTACAGGCCCAGCAGCACGTTCACCGAAATCGCCTTGGTGATCAATGGATCGCTGTCGTAGGACGCCACCCGCTCCGGGTCATGGCTGAGGAACTTCGCCTTGACGTAACTGTTGACGAAAAAGTTGCCGCGAAACTTGCGCATCAGCGCCAGGCCCGGACGAGCGAAGGGCACGTAGAGCTTGACCTTGAATGCCGGCGAGGCCAGCACCAGCGAGCGAATGCGCGGCGCGTAGTCGTGGACCCAGGTGGACGCGATCACCGCGCCGACGCTTTGCGCCACTACCGCGATGTTCGCCTCGTCGATCTGGTGCGTGGCGCCGATGTGATCGCAGAAGGTCTGCACATCCCGCGCACTGGTGGCAAAACTAGGGCTGTCGCCCCGTTCGCCCGGCGACTGGCCATGGCCACGGGCGTCCCAGGCAAAGAAGTCGAACCCGGGCAGGTCCAGTTCATCCACCAGGTGCGCAATGCGCCCGGAGTGTTCATGACCACGATGAAACAACAACACAGCCTGGCGGGGTTCACCCGCCGCCGCGTCGACAGCCGGCCAGTGCCGGTAGAACAACTCCACGCCATCGTGGGTAGTGAACGTCAGTTCCTGGGCTTCGCGCATTGCAAGTTCCTTTATGCTGAGGGAGCGTTTTCCTTCACTTGGCCCAGGCCATGACGGACCCGGTTGACCAAGGTATACACCAGCAGGGCGGCAACCACCGCCATCACACCATCGACCCAGAGTGCCCCGAGCCAACCCAGGGCAATGCCGGTCGCCAACACGCCCAACACAAAGGCGCGATCACTCTTGCCCATCGGCCCGTCATACCGCCGCGAAGCTCCCACCATGGCCCCCAAGACGCCTGCGTATTCGCTGAACAACGCCAACAGCGTGACCAACAACACGAGCAACAGACTGGTATCGGCAAACAGGGCAAAAGGCAGGATCAGGGCAGCGTCGGCGATGATATCGCATAGCTCATTGAGGTAGGCGCCCAGATGCGATTGCTGGCCAAACTCCCGCGCCAACATGCCATCCACGGCATTCAACGCCATGCGCAGGAACATCCAGATCGGCACAAGCACGAAGATCCACGGATGGTTGGCAAACCAGGCGATGACCGCACCGACCAATACCGAAACGATGCCGGCAAGCACGGTGACCTGGTTGGCGGTGACACCGTTGTTGTAGAGGCGTTGAACCATGGGGCGCAGCAGGTTTTGAAAGGCGGGCTTGAGTTGGTAGATGGAGGGCATCGGGGTGAGATCTCGGCCGGTTGCGGGGCTGGGCTTATACAGGTGCGAGATTACGATAGGTTGAGGGGTTGCTGGCGGGTATTTCTCGAGAATGCGCGCGGGTAGGCATCTAAAACGCAATTTGCGGGTGTAAACCCCGGTGTGAGCGGGCTCAACCAATAAAGACCGGCCTACGCCAACCCCCGTGGCGAGGGAGCTTGCTCCCGCTGGGCTGCGCAGCAGCCCCCAAAGAAGACAACTCAATTTGCCTGGCTCACCGAGTCATGGGATCCAGGGCTGCTGCGCAGCCCAGCGGGAGCAAGCTCCCTCGCCACAAGAGCGGTGGTGTGTCAGTTAAGGATCAAACGACGAAAATCCTGTGGAGTGAGCTTGCTCGCGATAGCGGTGGGCCAGAACAGGTCAGCAATCTGCTAGCCTCCTATCCTCCCTCCAGGACCGCATACATAAGGAGTGTTTCAAATGCCGCGAGTGGATTGGCTCGATAGCCACATGGAGAAATGCGACCAGATGGCCGAATGGCTTTATCGGGAATTCAATCATGAGTATGCCGAGCAATCCCTCGACAGTTGGCAGCAGGAGTTCGCGGCGGGGCAGGGTGATGGGCGTTGGAAGTGCCTGGTCGCCATGGAACACGACCAGTTGCTCGGCGGCGCTTCACTGGCCAGTAACGACCTGCCTGACCGGCCAGAGTTGGGCCCGTGGCTGGCGTGTGTGTTCATCACCCCCGAGGCTCGACGCAGAGGGCTTGCAGCGCAGTTGATCGAAGGCATCTGCAGTCATGCGCGAGAGGCTGGAATCATCACCTTGTTCCTGCACACCCACAGCCAGCGTGATTACTACGCCAGGCTCGGCTGGGAGGTGTTGGAGCGTTTCGAGGCTTGGGGCAAAGAGCAATGGCTTATGTCACGACAGTTATAGCCGCTGCCGGGAGTTGCACGCCTAACGTTTAAATTTAGCGAATCGCCCTACGTCCACCGCTTCTTTCACTGACTTAATTCCTCAGCCATCGTCGGCAAAGTCTCGCGTTCGTCCCTGTCCCGCGAGACTCCCGCATGTTTGCCCCTGACAAACTCCTGGCTTTGAACAACACCATCGGCTCTTTGGTGGTGGCGGCAATGGACCCCGATCAGCCGGATGTCGAAGCGGTACTGGCGGACTTCCGCGCCTGCCTCAACGACTACGACGCCTGGGCTGAAAGCTTTTGGGCCGGCTGGGCGCTGGATCTTGAACAAGTGTTCAAGGTCGGCAACGAGGTGTCCCTGGCGGCGCCGAAGAATCTTGATCAACCCATCAGTGCCACGGTGGCCGCATGTCCGGCGAGTGGTCCGCTGACGTTGGTGCACATGTTCCAGGCGGCGCGTTTTGTGCCGATTGGCGACACCCCGGTGATGCTGGAACCCGTCACCGGAGGCGAGCCCGGGAAGGAAACGTTCGGCGAGCCAGTGCATCACGTCATCGGCCCCAGCGGCATCCTGGAAATCCCCGAGTGCTGGCGTGGCGGGCGTTACCGCATCACCTTTTTCCCCCACGTGACGGCCGATCACGTCAAGGCGCTGTATGCGTCCTATCAAGGGGTGATGGACGAACTTGAGGGGTGGCTGAAGGCCGAGTGGGACGAGTTTCAACCCCTGTGGGCGGCGTTTTCCGACGCCGGGTTTCGCGAACGTTATGACCTGGTGCGGCAGGCCGATTGGCGCGGTTTTGAAAACGCCCTGCACCAGCTATGGGACGATGTTAAACAGGTCTTCGAGCTGCTGGCCGATCTGCAAGCCAACAGCGAAAAACTTCTGGAGTACCTGACCCAGGTCGAGCTTGAACAGTTACTGAGCGTGTCTGCCGAGGCCATTGCCAAAGGGCTGATGGTGCTGAGCGACGAGCCGCTGCTCTTCGTCCACATGGCGGCGTTCGTCAGCTGGCTGCGGATGTTGCCGCCCCAATACATGGCTGAAGTCACGGGCGAGATGCGCGCCTCGGTGCTGATCAATTTCCTGTTGATACGGCTGACCGGCGCCCTGGGCATGGGCGTGCGGATGAGCGGCAAAGTGCTCCGTCAGCTCCGCTCGGAGCGGGCTCGCGAGTGGTTGAGCGCATCAGGGCTGAGGCTGGCCCAACGCCCTGCCGATCGGCTCAACCGGCATGCCGATGTGCTGAAACCGTTGGTGGTCAGCGCCCAGCGTGCGCCATTGAAGCCGACGCCTGTCGGACCTCTGCACATCACCCCCGAGCACTTCCCTCCCTTGGCGGTCAGCAATCCGGCCGCTGTGGCGCGGGAAAAATCCCACGGTTCAACCCGGCTAAGCAAACACGAACCCCACGACGACGCCCCCGCCCAGTCGAAAAACCCCAACGGCGACAGCGCCGACACCGCGGCCCAGACCCAGACCAGCGGCTGCCCGGTGTCGATGGTCACCGGCGAAGAACTGGTGACCCTCGACGATGGCACCCTCGATGGCCGCTTGCCATTCGTCTTCACCCGTTTGTACCGCACCAGCGCCGCTGACCTGGACGTCGGCCTCGGGCGCGGCTGGAGCCATGCCCTGGCCCATCGCTTGGAGCTTGAGGGCGAGCAGGTCACCTGGGTCGACCAGGAAAACCGCCGCACGACGTTTCCCCTGCCCAACGCCCAGCGTCCGGCCATCCACAACAGCCTGGCCCGCGCGGCGATCTACCTGGGGGCCGAGCCGGACGAACTGATCGTCGCCCAGCCCGGGGAAAACGCCCCGTTCCTGCACTTTCGCGACGGTCACCTGACCGCCCTCAGCGACCGCTACGACAACCGCCTGACGCTGCAGCGCAACATCCATGGCGACATCAGCCGCCTGGACAACGGCGCCGGGCGCGCCCTGCGCCTGCGTTACGAGCAGCGCCACCTGATCGCCGTCGACTACCAGAGCTTCCATCCCGCCATCACCCTCGACGAAGCCTGGCGGACCGAACAGACGCTGATGTCCTACCGCTACGACGGACGTTTCCGACTGATCGAAGCGACCAATGCCGCCGGTGAAAGCGAACGCTACGACTACGACGACCAGCACGTCATCCTCCAGCGGCAACTGGCCGGCGGGGCGAGTTTCTACTGGGAGTGGCAAGGGGCTGGGCGGGCGGCGCGCTGCGTACGGCACTG
>NZ_FMXH01000009.1:0-134720 GCF_900103575.1 Pseudomonas sp. NFACC51
CGGCCAGAAGCGGACGGTCTGGCCTTTAAATAAATACGTCGCCTTTTTCGAGTTGGTTGAGTAAAGACCTAATGCGGCGCATTGCTGATTGGGCTTCAAAAAGAAATGGACAGTTCAGATTGCACTCTCCTCCAAAGCATCGTTACCAGACGAACAGAACTCAATAAAAGGCCCGCAGAATTTCTTGAGTTGGCAGCGTATTGATCTACGCTGATCTCTGCACGTATGCATCGCCATTCCACTCGCAATATCCGCACGGACACTACACCTGTATGGCGGCGCATTCGATCGTTAACGGCGTATGGGGGGAATCGGTGATGGCGAAAAACGTCTTGGTGACAATTTGGGAGCGCAATACGAAAGAAACGCAGTGTCGGCTTTCTGATGACCAGACGCTGCAGGTAAAAATTCAAAATCGGATGGCCTGTATTGAAGGAATGATTGGTCAGGCCGAGAAGACATGGCCGTCATACCATAGTTGGCTTGAATCCTTACCAAACCAAGCTGGTCTGTCTCCTGCAGATTTCGATCTACACCTCTTTGTTGCGCCCGAGTATTTGTTCGCTAAATCGGCTCCACGCCCCTACATCAATGAGATGGACAAGGAAATAGTCCGAGCCTGTAGTACCGCTTTGGCGAGCTCCAACAGCAAATTGATTTTGATCCCTGGCACTGTGCTGTGGGCAAAGTCCATGATTAGACCCGAAGGTCGTAAGTTTAGACGCGGTACTGAGGAGGAGAAGACCACTCCGCGGGATTTCTCAAAGCACCGTGAGCCAACAGATTTTGGGCTGAGGTTTGCTCCGCAATCAGCACAGCGGCAGTACCAGAAGTACCGAAATCAGGTGTTCAATGCCATTGACCAATGGACCTTAGAGGACCCTTCTCCAGAACGGCATATGGCGCGCAACACTGCATTTGTTTGTATGGGGGATCAGGTCGTAACCCAGCATAAACGCTTTGAAAACATCGGGCTCTATGGTCTGGAAGAACCGGATAATCAGTCCGATTGGACCGACCTTATTTTCGTTCCGGGAACCAGCGCGCCAATTCCGCTCAAGGAAGGTTTGAGGCTGGGGTTGGAAATATGCGCTGAGCATGCTTGCAAACCTGCGCTTATGTTTTCAGGCGGTGGCTTGGATTTCCATGTATTGATATCTGCCAGTATTGAAGTGAATCCTGCGGCGGTTGCTGCAAAAAGGGGAGGCTACGTGATCCACGCCGACTCTTCAGGGGCAACCGTATACGAAGTCGGAGCCGGAAAGGCATTGAGTACTGTTGGATGTAGCTACCAAGTGGACGTTTATGATTCAGGCGCGCCGGCGGGGACTGCAAAAACTTACATGTGCATGGTGTGATACTTAGACACTAATACGGTGCCTAAAGGGGGGGCAGTTAATAGTTACTTTGCGAGAAATTAAGTTTGTCACCTTTACCCCAGGATAACTGCTATCGGCCGATAGCGGCCTTAGGGTAAGGGCAGCAGTCGGCCAATAGCGGTCGGTCGACTGATTGGACTGGGACGGTTACGCTGGCGCTTCTCACCTGCACGGAACAGCCTATGACACAGGTATACCAAGGAAGCTGCTTATGCGCTGCCGTCAGTTACGAGCTACTCGTCTCACCAAAAGCAGTGAGTCATTGTCATTGCAGCCAGTGTCGCAAAGGTCACGGGGCAGCATTCGCTTCGTACGGCAGCATTCCGCGTAGCGCGCTTCGAATACTTCGCGGTTCCACCAGCATCAAAACCTATGCTTCGTCAGAGACGGTATTACGCGAGTTCTGCATGGACTGCGGTTCGACTCTGTTCTGGTCACGATCTGAAGGTAAGTTTGCCGACTGGGTCTCGATAGCGTTGGGCACGCTTGATACGCCCTTCCTGCCTCAAAAGCAGAAGCATGTTCATGTCGACTCCGCAGTCCTCTGGTTCAAATCATCTAACCTATGCCCTCAGGTCGACTGACGGCTTTGGGTCGAAAGACGTCTTTTGGTAAAGACATTGGAACGTCGCTACGCCCCGCGCGGACCGGGTAGCAGCGTGGAGATGGGAATCGCCTGAGTCGTTGCGCGTTTGACAGGTCATCGTCATTCTGGAAGCGACGATTTTTGAGGAGATTGAAGTGGACATTGACCGTCTGTTAAAAAAGCGGCAACTGAACGTGCAAGAGCAAAATGCTCTTGTGGCCCACAGACTCATGGTAACCGCCAAAGCTTGGTTGGCCAGAGGAATTCCCCTAGCCTTAAAAAACTATGGCGAGTCGAAAGGCATTAGATGGTCAGAAACCGTCGTACTAGATCTTGAAGTCGACTTTCCCGGTATGCCCAGCCTTTATGGTCTTTTGCTCACTCACGCAGAGCGGTTCATAGAGTTTGAAATTGATACCGATGACACTCATAGGTACGTGGAATCGGTGAGTCAATGGGAGGATGTTTCTGCTAATCAGGACTACGCGCCCAACAAGCGCGGTACTGGAAAGGGCTTCGCAGCAATTGCTCTTCAGGTGAGGCGCGAACTCCTATGCGGCTTATAGGTGTGAATCACAGAAGCTGAGATTCCATTGCTGATCGGAAGCTGCTTTTGCGCCGATTTCTTCCGGCAACTGGTGTCCCCGTTGGGTCGGATAGCGACGGTCTGGTATTGATCAGCCAACCCCGCGCGCAGGTGCGGCGGACAAGCGCAGCGCGTCAGAGCTTCCCGCTGAGTACCTACACTAACCATCGATCTGCGGCTTAACCCAGTTCAGCACAACCAGTGAATTCTGGTGCACCGGATAAGATCTTTCCCAACTCATAAACCCGGTGTTGTCGATTTTATCTACACATCTAACGTTGCTATGCAGGAAGTGCCCAAGGGCAAGATGCTTCGCTTCCAGGGTGCATACGGAGCCTATCGCCCACTTGTCCCAAAAGCTTGATACTTTGATTGCATAATTGCTCGCAGATCGTAGCTTTTTACTAGGGTAAGTGATGACATCGACGCTCGGATATTTTTTGAATATTAGATTTGCCGTATAAGAAGACACTGCATAACCTTCGTCCTCCTCCATTATGCAGTTATAGAGAAATTCGTCAGAAATCAGCAAAGCCTGCATTTCATGAATTGGGCACGCTAGAATTTTTCTTCGGACATCTTTTACAATCTGTTCAGTAACATCAAGGTGGGCCGCATTGGATCTCATGATATTTGCGAATGTTCCAAGCGGCAGGAAAGTTACGTTCTTTCCGTCCTGAATTTTTAGAACACTCATGATTACAAAATCATCGCTCACTCCAGTCTCTGCAAAGGCAGCATTAGCTTGATTTGCTACATACAGCACCGCATCGCCTGGAGCATTCAGTCTCGCTTGCTGAGCAGGCGCCGAGTGATTCCATAACACCCCTGTATAGTTAAATGGGAATGATCTATCTTTAGAAACACGAACCCGATAAAACTCACGCGTATCGTTTTGAGTAGGGAAGTTTAACATCGGATGCCTGGCAATCACCCTTGCAACTGTCGACAGCTTCTCTTTTAAAGATAGTTGCTTGAAGCCATTCGCAATATTAACAATCTCGTTAAGTTCGAGCGGAGGATACTTCTCCGTGATACAGACCATAAATCCCCCTTAATTAATGTACTGACAAGGCTTATCGCAGTTTACCCTAGGAGGCTCTCTGGTTAAGTGCCGGTAATGCTGGGCTTGACTGCGATAATAGCTAGCTGCATGTGGTGCAAGAGTTGAAGCATAGGCCATAAGCCTATTTTTCGCCCCTTTTTCGCCCGAAGAGAAATCTTTCCCCTTTTTGTCGGTCCCCTTTTTGTCCAGGCTATGCTTGCGGACGCCTGAGTGATCAAAGCGAACGACCTGAGCCAATTGTTAGAAGGCATAGGTCTCATAATCAAATTTAACATCGTCGTGCTTGTTTAGGCAGAAACCCAAGACAGTTAAGCTGGACTTTATTAACTTTTCGTCACGACCATCTGCTGAGTGCGGAAAATGTTTTCCGCCATGAAAGAGGTTGTTGCGTGTCATGCGGACTGCTATAAGCGTCTTGGCTGCTAACGTTTGTTCCGGCCCGAAAGTAAGTGGGCGCCACTTTAAGCTGCCGTCTTCGACTATTTGCTGCTGCGGTGGTTCCTTTATCAAATACTCAATGGCGCTTGATAAATTTTTCGAGTCAACTTGTTCAAAGTGCGAATTCATGCTTTCGGTGAACTTTGACCAGTCAGCCTCTGCTATGTCATGCCGACCTTTCCGAAAGTACCCAGACTCTTTTAATGAGAACTCAAATCGTGAAAACACAGCTAAAAATTCAAAAACAAGCTCCTTCGAGATTTTCAATTTTTTTACTGGCGATTCCGCGAGCATTGGGTTTCCCTCTATCTATAAGTAGGCGGCACATGTGACCGTAATTTTTGTCGTCATTTGTGCCGCATAACGCATCTTATCTATGCGTCCCCCTTTGAGCCAAATGAATCGAGCACTAGAAGCGCGACATGGGCAAAAAGTGAAGATCAAGATTTCTCCTGAGGTTACAAAGTCATCGGTAGCGTGTCTATGGCCAGTAATGAGCTAGGCGCTTTAGTCCGGGAATGTCTGCTTCTGGCCGACAGCGGTCGCTTGCCGAGGTCCGCTTCTGGCCGGCTAGCGACGGCCTGACTTCGACCGTCGCTATGCATGATCAAACCTCAGTCTGTTCCGCTATCTCCAGTGCGTCATCAACCTCAATCCCCAGATATCGAACAGTGCTCTCCAGCTTCGTATGGCCGAGTAGCAACTGAACCGCCCGTAGGTTCTTCGTTCTGCGATAGATTAGTGATGCCTTCGTACGTCTCATTGTGTGAGTGCCATACATGGTTGAATCAAGGCCTACGGCTTTCACCCAGCCTTTGACGATACGAGCGTATTGACGAGTGGATAGATGGTCTGAGGTATGCAGCCGGCTAGGAAAAAGGCAGTCCTCGCTGCGTAGTTGTGCCTGATGTATCCAGGCCACGAGAGCTGACCGTGTTTGCTCAGTGATCTCAAACTGCACTGGCCGCTGCGTTTTCTGCTGCATCACCATGGCTCGTGATGATACGTGCTCGCCATGGGCGACATCGCGCACGCGTAGCTTGGTTAAGTCGCAGGCTCGAAGCTTACTGTCGATGGCCAGATCGAAGAGGGCCAGATCCCGGGTTCTTTTCGCAATTTGAAGTCTTACTCGGATGGCCCAGATATCTCTCAGTCGGAGTGGGGCTTTCTGCCCGACTAGTTTTCCTTTGTTCCAGGGCTGACAGCTGCGGGTAGCGATGATGTTCATGACAAGTCCTCCACGTGTGGAAAGACAAGGATGGCTAATCAGAGCGACGGCCGCTAACCGGGGGGACCGGTCATTTATTTACTCTCCCGCCCTTCCCCCCTGGGTACTCTGATAGCTGCTACTTTTTCCAAACGTCCTAAGCCAGCCTCTTCCGGGCAAACCGCATTCACCGACCTGCGACGGCTACGCCGCCGAGCGGGAGCAAGCTCCCTCGCCACAAAATCATCGCGTCGCCATCGAAGCTGCCCCATGCCCCAACCCCGCGCACACCCGCGCCAACAAGGGGCGATTTACGGTCAAACCTTTTGGCCATTTCGATCCCCTTTTGGCCTCTCCTGCCGTTCTCTGAAACGTCGCGCGCCGCAAGACTGTGTTCAACCGAATCAGCCTTGCGGAGAACAAAAACATGCTGACGATCTACTCAGACGATCACCACCTGCACCACGGGCGCTGCGAGTTGATGGATGGGCAATTGATGCCCTGCTTCGAGATGCCGTCCCGGGCCGATCATGTGTTGGAGCGGGTCAAGGCGCGGGGGCTGGGGCCGGTGGAGGCGCCGCAGGATTTTGGCCTGGGGCCGATCCAGCGCATTCACAGCGCGGCGTATCTGGAATTCTTCAAAGGCGCCTGGGACCGTTGGGCCAAGTACAACCGCGACGGCGATTTGTTGCCCTTCACCTGGCCGGCGCGAACGCTGCGTTCGGTCATTCCCACGAGCCTGCACGGCCAGTTGGGTTATTACAGCTTCGACGGCGGTGCGCCGATTACCGCCGGTACTTGGCAGGCGGCCTACAGCGCCGCGCAAGTGGCCCTCACCGCCCAGGCGGACATCCAGCGCGGTGCGCGCAGTGCCTTTGCGTTGTGCCGGCCGCCAGGGCACCACGCCGCTGGCGATTTGATGGGTGGTTATTGCTACTTGAACAACGCCGCCATCGCCGCCCAGGCCTTTCTCGACCAGGGCCATCAGAAGGTCGCGATCCTGGATGTGGATTACCACCACGGCAACGGCACCCAATCGATTTTCTATGAGCGCAGCGACGTGTTGTTCGCCTCGATCCACGGTCACCCCGAGGCGGAGTTTCCGTTCTTCCTCGGGTATGCCGACGAGCATGGCGAGGGCGACGGCGAGGGCTTCAATTTCAACTACCCTTTGCCAGCCGGCTCCGCCTGGGACACCTGGAGCGCGGCGCTGGAGCAGGCCTGCGGGCAAATCCGGGGTTACGACGCCGATGTCATCGTCGTGTCCCTGGGTGTCGACACGTTCAAGGACGACCCCATCTCCCAGTTCAAGCTCGACAGCCCGGATTACCTGGCGATGGGCAAGCGCATCGCGGCGCTCGGCAAGCCGACGCTGTTCGTGATGGAAGGCGGCTACGCGGTGGCAGAAATCGGCATCAATGCCGTGAACGTTCTTGAAGGTTTCCAAAGCGCCCCATGAGGAATCACAGCATGAATAGACTCAAGCGTTTTATGGCTCCAGCCGTGTGCGCCGCGCTGCTTTGCGGCGCTGTCCAGGCCGAGGAGCGCACCCTGCGCGTCTACAACTGGTTCGACTACATCACGCCCAAGGCCCTGGAGGATTTCAAGGCGCAGAACAGCCAGGTCAAGCTGGTCTACGACATCTTCGACACCAACGAGGCCCTGGAGGCCAAGTTGCTGACGGGTAACTCCGGCTATGACGTGGTGGTGCCGTCCAACGTGTTCCTGGCCAAGCAGATCGAGGCCGGGGTGTTCCAGCCCCTGGACCGCAGCAAGCTGCCGAACTGGAACCACCTCGATCCGAAGCTGATGAAGCTGATCGAAGCCAACGACCCGGGCAACAAGTTCGCCGTGCCCTACATGTACGGCACCATCCTGATCGGCTTCAACCCGGACAAGATCAAGGCCGCCCTGGGCGACAACGCGCCGGTGGACAGTTGGGACCTGATCTTCAAGGAAGAGAACATCAGCAAGCTCAAGCAGTGCGGCGTGGCGCTGCTCGATTCGCCGTCGGAGATCCTGCCCCTGGCCTTGCAGCACTTGGGCCTGGACCCCAACAGCAAGAAGCCGGCGGACTACGCCAAGGCCGAAGCGCTGATGATGAAGATTCGCCCGCACATCACCTATTTCCACTCCTCCAAGTACATGGCCGACATCGCCAACGGCGACATTTGCGTGGCGGTGGGTTACTCCGGCAGCTTTTCCCAGGCGGCCAACCGCGCCAAGGAGGCCAAGAACGGCGTGACGGTGGACATGCGCCTGCCCAAGGAAGGCGCGCCGATCTGGTTCGACATGCTCGCCATTCCCAAGGGCGCCGCCAACCCAGGGGACGCCTACGCCTTCATCAACTATTTGCTGCAACCGCAGGTGATCGCGCCGGTCAGTGATTTTGTCGGCTATCCGAACCCGAACAAAGATGCGACCGACATGGTCGACCCGGCGATCCGCAACAACCCCAACCTGTACCCGACCGAGGCGGCGATGACCACGCTCTATACCTTGCAGCCGTTGCCAAGGGACGCCGAGCGGGCACGGACACGGGCCTGGACGCGGATCAAGTCCGGCCAGTAGCTCTGCCTGTAGCAAGGTTTGTCTGGCCCGGGGATAGGGTGGCCTCTTACCCGGGCTGACACTGCGCCCTATACATAGTTACCACCCTCCCTGTTTTGCCGCGCCCTAGCATGGCGTTCCCGAAGCGTTCGGCTTTGGGCATGCCATGTATCGCGAGACAGGGAGACTCAGATGACCCAACCCTTAACCCCTACACCCGCCGCGCCCGACGCCAGCCTTGGCGACGCGGTGCTCAACCAGTTACTCGCCGGCCCGACCTCGCCGGAGGTAGCCGCCGCCCTTCTGCGCAGTGCGCTCAAGAAGCTCTATCCCCATTTGCATCTGGACCCGAACAATACTGTGATCGGTGAACCGGACTGGGAAATCGTCGACGGCCAGATCGTTGAGCGGCCCACGCGTTACCAGACACTCAGCAACATGCTGGCGGCACGGATGAATGAGGACTATGCGACGCTGCTGATCGAGGGCTTTCACTTTCTGACCCACCTGCCACTGACGACCCCCGAGGTGCACCTGCCGGTGCGCATCGCTCAGATCGGCAGCCTGATCAATGAACTCGCGCCCGTCATGGTGTCCGCCTGCCAGGAACAGCAACTGGCGTACTGGAACGCCACGATCGGCACCGCGCCGCCGCGCTGGCATGAGCTCTCCAGCCTGCTGCACAGACTCTGGGACGTTAAGCAGGTCAAGGGCTGGACGGACTCCGACTGTGCCATGGCCAGGCAACTGTTCCAGTACCCCGACCTGCAGGACCGCAAGGCCAACGACCCTTATGACACCCATGCGTACCTGATCGACATCGATGAGGTGGATGGCGACAAGTTGACACGCATGGTCGACAACTCCCTGGTGGTGCTGATCGGAACCGTCGAAAAAAAACAGACCATCCTCGCCTACTCGCTGCGTCGCAGCTACGAGAAGTTCGACTCGCTGCAAGCATTCGGGCAGACCCTGCCTGATCATCTGGGCAACGTGGAGGGCAAGAGGATCCAGTGGCGCTTCTTTGAGCCCGAAGGCAACATTTTCGATCACAAGGCCTGCGGCTTGATTGCCACCCAGGTACAGATCCTGGGCTCTCCCGAGATCCTGAAAGGGTTCATGACCGACGACAGCGAGCAGCCCGCGCTCAGAGGCACACAGACCGACACCGGTCCTGATGCGGCCTGGTACGAGAAGCAGATGCCTGACTGGCTCCAGCAAGCATCGACGTCCGACCAGATCCTGTTCGCCCAACACATGAAGAACCTGTCCGCGCTGAGCAGCTCCCATGCCGGCAAGACCTACCTGGACGATATTCCCCCCATCAAACACTATGCGCTGAACGCGTTGAAACAACAGATGCAATCGGAGCATGCCGACGCCGCGACGCTCGACCCGCAACGGATCGAACTGCAAATCCGCAGCCCCGTCGTCTGGGGCACCTTCGTTGTTCCCGGCAAAATCGAGATCACGCGGCTCAACCTCGTCGACCTGGCGCTACAGAACCTGATTGCGCTGCCCCTTGGCGACAAGGTGGTCCGGTCTCTCGACGGCGACAAGCTGCCCGGATGGATGACGGTCGATTACGTCGAAAATCTGGTGACCAAGGTCGATATCGGTCGCGTTTATCCCGAACTGGTCAAGAGCAAGCTACTGGGCGATACCGTCGAATCGACCCGCCGGGAAAATCTCTACACGGCTCAGCTACGCATCCAGTTACCCATGCTGGCGCTGGAGAGCAAGATTCGCGGCGATTGCAACATCGACGAGCGCGGCTACCGTTACATCGCCGCCGTGATGGAGACCGACGAAGCCGAGCGCAAGGTCGACGGGCAGACGATCGTCATGCGCGAGCTGGCTTTCGTCTCCGGCCAGTCCCAGGGCACTGCGGGGGACGTCGTGACCAACATGTTCGTGATCGGTCCGCAGGATTTCGATGCAGGTCCCTGCGTGCTCTATCGCCCGCTGCTGGAACCGCAGCTGTGCCAGTATCCGACGCCGAGCAATCTGATCTACGCCATCCGGCAGACACCCTCCTTGCGTCAATCGGTGCTGGCCTGGCTGCCCGACGGAGTACGCGAGAACTACAGCCGATACCTCTTTTCCGGGCCGATCCCCTCGCCCTGGATGATCGTCGAATTCGCCACCGACCCCTTCTCTTCGTGGACCAACAGCGCCCCCGTCAGCTTGAGCAACCAGACTCTGGGGGCGGATTTCCTGCCGCGGTTGTTCAGGTCCAATGCCGAGGCCCTGACCGCCCTCGCTGATCGTCAGTCTGTGTCCAATAGCGAGAACCGCTGGGAAACCTTCAAACAGGCCAGTTGGTTGATTTTCAACCTGGCCCTGCCCTACCTCGGGGCTGCGGCAGGCACCGCCATCTGGCTTTGGCAAATCCTCGACGACGTTGAAACGATGACACAAGGCGACGAAGAAACCGACAGCCAGGCCACGTGGGAAGCGTTTGTCGACCTGTTGCTGAACATGGCCATGGCGATTACCGCACACGCCATCGAGCGCGCCCGGGAGAATACTGGCAGCCGCCTGACAGAAGCCCCCCAGGTCGTGCCCGAGCTGGAAAAACTGGCCAAGCCTGCGCCCATCATCGAGCAATTCATACCGCCCAAGGACACCAGGCTGCCCGCCGAGCACTACGACACCATTCATTCCAGTGGCGCCTTGGCGGGCAAGTCCGGCGAGCATGCCAAGCTGCTCAGGCCCTTGAGCGTCAACAAGCCCGAGCACGCCGAACAGCTCAAGAGCGAAGGCCCGCTCAAGGGCCTCTACCAACAGGGCGATGACTGGTTCGCCAAAATGGCCGACAAGTGGTTCAAGGTAAAAGTGGAAGGGGACCATGTGTCCATCGTCGACGAAAAAGACCCCTCCCACCCAGGGCCGGCGCTGATGCGCCATGCCCACGGCGAATGGCATGTCGACACGCGCCTGCGTCTGCGCGGTAGCGGATCGAAAGGTGCCCGGCAGGAGGTCATCGCCGATGCCAGGCGCCGTGGCACTCAGCTGCTGGCGCAGTTGACTCGCTTCGAAGAAAAGAAAATCGAAGGCCAGAAGTTGCTGACCATGGATGCCAAGGAGCTGGGTAAGGCCTCCGGCTCTGCCAAGGAGCTCAAACGCATCATCTATTTGAGTACGTTGAAGACGCAACGGGAAAGCTACGAAGAAGCGTTGAAGATCCTGACCGAATGGCCGGTCTTTCAATCAAGGCCCGACGCGCCTCAAGTCCGACTCGGCTACTTGAACGCGCAGATCAATTTTACGTTCGAGGAAATAGACGCGCTGAAGGCTCGCTTCACCCCCGCCCTGAGAGAAGCCCTGGACATGGCCACTTCGACGATCGAGGAAATCGAGCAGCAGCACGTCGATGCTGCCGATGCCATGATCCGGGTCGGTGACGACATGATCGAGCGCCTGGATTACATGGAAACCCGCTTCTACCGACTCAAGAAGCAGGGGCGCGAAGGCTTTGAATTCCTGCGCCAGCACCGCGGGAAAATGCCGGCCTACAAAAGCGATGCGATCCGCCTGATCCAGTTGGACATGTATCGCCACCTCTGCCTGTCGCTCGACAGCATCCACACCGTGCCTGAGGGGTGGGCAGATCTCAACCAAGTGGTCGATAACATCACGGTTGCGTTCCAAAGCCTGCACGACGCCATCGAGGAGCGAAGTGTGATCAGGCTGGACGAACAGATCGATGCATTTGGCAGCCTGACGGAACAGTTCACCGCCATCGAAGAACATCTCGAATACCTGGGCGATGAATATAAGGCCAGTGTGCGCCCGGCAGAACTCAATCGACTGATAAAGCAGATTGGCCAGACCAAGAAACGCGCAGTCCGTCACCTGGCCTGGGCCCTCGATGAGCGAAGCAACCGGCGCAGCCTCGGCAACCCGTACGAGCAGCGCCCCCGGCCTCGGAAAAAGTTCATCAGGGCGCGTTTCTGGGGTCTGGTCAGTGGCGAACCCCGGCTCTCGAAAACCAAGGAAGAGACGGGCTGGGTCGATGTGAAAAACCCGCTTTCAGAAAAAATCATTGCCACGTTTCATCGCAAGGAAACTGGTGAGTGGGTGCCTCACGTCATCGCCGAAGCGCCGGCGCCCGTTCCTGCGTTGACAACCAGCATCACCAAGGGCAAGGCCCTGATTGACGGGCTGGCAGCGTTCAAGACGCAAATCCAGGAATACGCCAACAAACCCAGTCGATCACCCACCGGCATCGGGATGATTCTGAATGCACACGCAGGCCGCATGGAGAAAGTCGCCGTGGCGATCACCAAGGCGCTGGACAATGCCTCTAACGAAACGGTGGGTGTGTCGGCCCAAGAGCGGCAGTTGGCCGAGTCCACCCGCAAAGCACTCAAGCAGGCGTCCAAGACCCTTTATGAGGAAGGGTTCGAAGGCATCCTCAAGGTCATCAAACAACGGCCACCGACCATGAGTGGCTTGATATGGCTTAAAAGCCGGAACCAGATTTCCATCACTCGGCAAAAGAACCGGCAACGCCTCAGAGGTCCTGTTTACGGTTATCTGGACCGGTACGAGATCAAGGACCTGAAAGAGAACAAAACGCTGTGGTTCGCCGACTTCCGTTATTCCACTGACTGGGCGCCTGCCCATGCTTATCTGTCGGCGCGTTTGAAAACACCGGAACAAGTCAGCCTGGGCCGGGCCGCCGACTCGACCAAGGAGTTGACCCAGCGGCAACTGATCGATCTTTACCGCAGCGAAATCGCCGTGGACCAGGCCAAGGAGGTGTTCTTTCCAAAACGACTGTCGTGACGGACAAAGCCAGGCGTCTGTCGACGCCCGGCACTCATGTCGGCCAGGCCTTCGCCAGACGCGCCAGCGCGGCATCGATCGTCGCTGGCGGGACCGCCGCGAACCCCAGCACCAGCCCCGCCCGTACCTGCGTCGGGGCAGTGGCAGGCAACCAGTAGCTGCTCAAGCCATTGACCTCGACGCCGGCTTCGGTGGCCCGGGCGATCAGCTCGCGCTCGCGCTCGATGTTGTCCACCGGCACCGTGACGTGCAACCCGGCGACGACCGTGGGCATGGCGCCGACGCCGTTCAACGATTTCGGCCAACCGGCCAACAGCGCATCACGCCGGGCCAGCGCAGCGCGGCGCATGCGCCGGATGTGCCGCTGGAAATGTCCGGCGGCCATGAACTCGGCCATCACCGCTTGGGTGCTGACTTCCGAATGGCGCACATCCACCGCGCGGCGGCGGGCGAACGCATTGACCAGGCCCGGCGGCAACACCAGGTAGCCCAGGCGCAAGGCCGGGAACGCGACTTTGCCGAACGTGCCGACGTACAGCACGCGCCCCTGGCGATCCAGCGCCGCCAAGGGTGCCAGCGGCGCACCGCTGTAGCGATATTCACCGTCATAGTCGTCCTCGACGATCCAACCATCGTTGCGTTCAGCCCAGGCCAGCAGCTCCAACCGCCGTGCGAGGCTCATGACCACCCCGGTCGGGTATTGATGGGACGGCGTGACGTAGGCCAACCGACAATGGCTCAACGTATCGAGCGCCGAGCAATCGAGGCCTTCGCTGTCGACCGGCACGCCTTTCACCTCGGCACCGGCCACGGCGAACGCATGCCCGGCCGCACGGTAGCCCGGGTTTTCCACAGCCACGACGTCGCCGGGGTCCACCAACAGCTGTGCACAAAGGCTGATGCCCTGCTGCGCGCCGCTGGTGATCACAATTTGTTCAGCGGTGCAGTGCAGGCCACGGGAGCTGCGCAGGTAGGCCGCGATCAGGCCGCGCAAGCGTGCGTCACCTTGCGCGTCGCCATAACACAGTTGCTGCAGATCCGGCTTGCGCCAGAAAGCCGCATTCAGCTTGGCCCAGACGTCGAATGGGAACAAATCGAACGCCGGAACGCCGACCCTGAACGCCTTGGGTGGGCCACTGGGCGGCTGGGGCAAATGGTGTTTTTCGACGCGGTTCAAGGCATCGCTGTGGATAACTTTACTGGATGGGCCCACAGGCAAGTCGAGCCAATCTGTGGATAAGGCTGTGGGTAAGCCTGTTGAAAACCCTGTGGATACTTTTGTGGATATGTTTTTCAGCGGCAGTGTCGTCGAAGACAGTTTTGCCACATAAGTCCCGTCGCCCACGCGCCCTTCGATGAAGCCCTCGGCATAGAGCTGGTCGTAAGCCCGCACCACGCTGTTGCGGGAAATCGCCAAGGCCGCCGCCAGGTCACGGCTGGCGGGCAGACGCGTGCCACTGGCCAGGCGCCCGTCCAATACTCGCGCGCGTAACGCCTGATACAGCTGACGACTGAGCCCCTGACGGCGGTCCAGCTCGATTCCGGCGGGGTTGAACGACAGGGGTGGCACGGCGGTGTTCATGATGATCCTCGCAAATGGACCTATCGAATTGGCCATAAGTGGCTCTTACAACAGACCAATAGCCTGCCTAGGATGCTCGCATTCGCCAAGGAAAATCGTCATGTACACCCCAAAAGCCTTTGCCGTCGAAGACCTGCCCCAACTGCATGGCATGATGAATGATTGCCGTCTGGCCGTATTGATCACGCACGGTGAACACGGCTTGCAGGCCAGCCACTTGCCGCTGTTGCTGGACACGCAACAGGGCCCCAATGGCAGCCTTTACGGGCACATGGCCCGGGCCAATCCACAATGGCGCGACCTGCAAGCCGGCGCCGAAGCCTTGGTGATCTTCGCCGGGGCCGATGCCTATGTGAGCCCGGGTTTCTACCCCAGCAAGGCCGAACACGGCAAAGTCGTGCCGACCTGGAACTACGTGGCGGTACACGCCTACGGCGCGGCCGAGGTGTTCAGCGACCCTCATCGTCTGCGCAACCTGGTCGGCGCCCTCACCGATCACCACGAAAGCGGTCGCGCCCAGCCGTGGAGAATCGACGATGCACCGGCCGAGTACATCGACAGCATGCTCAAGGCCATCGTCGGCTTCGCCCTGCCGATCCAGCGCCTGGAGGGCAAGCGCAAGCTCAGCCAGAACCGCAGCCCGGCGGATGTCGCCGGCGTGCGCAACGGCCTCGCCGCCAGCCCCGACCCGCAGGACCAGACGCTCGCGCGGCTGATGCCTGATCCATCGTCCAAGGAGTGAATATGAGCCAGACCGAAATCCGCCTCGTCAGCGCTGACGATCACGCCGCCTGGCTGCCGTTGTGGCAGGCCTACTTGCGTTTCTACAACACCGAATTGCCGGACGCGGTCAGCCAAAGCACCTGGAAACGTTTACTCGACGACCGCGAGCCAACCCACGGCGCCCTGGCCTGGAATGGCGACACGGCGGTGGGCCTGGTGCATTTCATCTACCATCGCTCGAACTGGAGCATCGAAAACTCCTGCTACCTGCAAGATTTGCTGGTGACGCAACAGAGCCGCGGCACCGGTATTGGCCGCCAGCTCATCGAGTTCGTCTACCGCACGGCCAAGGCCGATGGTTGCTGCAAGGTCCACTGGTTGACCCACGAAACCAACGCCACCGCGATCCAGCTCTACGAGCGCATCGCCGAACGTCCTGGCTTCATTCAATTTCGCAAAGCCCTGTAAGGAGCGCAGCATGTCGACTTCACTCGCCGATTGGAAAGGTGTCCCGGCGCCGTCTACGCAACTGATCGAAGGGCGTTTCATCCGCCTGGAAAAACTCGACCCGGCCCGCCATGCCGACGGCCTGTGGCAAGCCCTTGAAGGTCCCGGGGCCGACCCGAAGCTCTGGGATTACTTGCCTTACGGCCCGTTCAAGGACCGCGGCGCTTTCGATGCCTGGCTGGACAATCATGCGGCTAATACCGACCCGTACTTCTTCAGCGTGATCGACCGCGCCAGTGGCGACGTGCAGGGCATTCTCAGCCTGATGTCCATCGTCCCGGCCCAGGGTCGCATCGAGATCGGCCACGTGACCTTCGGCGCGCCGATGCAGCGTTCGCCGAAGAGCACCGAGGCGGTGTACTTGTTGGCCAAGGAGTCTTTCGCCCTGGGTTATCGCCGCCTGGAATGGAAGTGCAACAACGGCAACGCCCGCTCCAAATACGCCGCCGAACGGTTGGGGTTCACCTTTGAAGGTGTTTTCCGCCAGCACATGGTGGTCAAGGGGCAGAACCGCGACACCGCGTGGTACTCGATGCTCGACTCGGAATGGCCGGCGATTGGGGCGGGATTCGAGCGGTGGCTGAGTGAGGAGAACCAGCGCGAGGGTGGGCAGGTGCTGGGGTTGGTGGAGTGTCGGTCGTCGGTTGTGGGGGACTGAGGGTCCGCTATCGCGAGCAAGCTCGCGCCCACAAGGGATCTGCGGTGAACGCTGGATCTGTGGACACTGAAGCCCCCCTGTGGGAGCTTGCTCGCGATGGCGGCGGCACAATCAACATCACCGCCCGACCATCACGAGCACCTCACCGTCACTCAGGTTTAGGCTTCACCTCACCAATCTTCTTGAGTGACTCTGGGGTCACGCCCCGCCTTGCGTACTGCCAGGCCCAGTCCGGAATGGCCAGGTGGCTTTCCACGTACACGGCAAAATCCAGGCGGCTATGGCCCAGGCGATCGGTCGGGAAATCGAAGTTGTACAGATACTGCTGGGCCCGCCGTTGGCCGATGGACAGCAGCCGCTGGATAATCTGATTCGCGCGGAACTCTTCCGGCGCAAGGCTGCCTCTCAAGGCCAAGGCAAGATGCAACTCGGAATTCAGCGCCCGGGGTTCGGCCAGTGTCTTTCGGATGGTGGCGTCGCTGAAGTGCGGCCCGATCAGGTCGGCCCAGATCTGGCTGGCGTAATCCTTTCGGAGTTTCTGCAGAGAGCTCCACAGATTCGGGGTCTCGAACAACAGGGCAACCCTGGCGTTGGACGGCGGCTGTCCCGCAAAGCTGAACAGTTTTGCGACCGCGGGGATGTCGTTGTCCATGATGTTCCCCCACGCGCCTCCCAGAAATTCCAGGAAATCCGCCAGCTCCTCTTGATGCGTGACGATGTTGTGCAGGTTCCGGTCGTCAAACAACTGCATCCAGTCGACATCGATGCTTTCGGTGCGCTGCAATTCGCTGTAGCGGGTGCTCGCATACTCCGCAAGAAGCTGGAAACGTCTATCGGACAAGGCCGGGTTACGTAGCCACCGGGCCACTTCGCCGACCCGCAACAAACCGCCCAGGTTATGCGCGATGATCGGCGACCTGAACAGAAAATTCGCCCGTCTCAGCAAGACGGGAAAACGCCCGAGAGCGGTCTTGAACAAGTTGACAGTCCTATCGGCCCTGTCCGTGTAAATGAAATGATCGAACAGCTCCGAAGTATCATCGACGTACTTGCCGGCATCGGCCACCAACAGACTCTTGGCATCATCCAGATCGTCGCTATTGACCAGGTAGGCCCCATCGAGCAGGGCTTCAAGCTGGTCTTCGTCCAGATGACCGTGCAGCGCTTCGTCATACAGGATATAAGCCGAACTGTTATTGGGATGGTGATTGACCAGTTGCCTTGCGGTCACGCCGTACTCCAGCAGGATATGGGCCACGTCAGGAGTGATCAGGAGGAACTGGTCATCAAGCAGGGCCTGGATCAGTTCAGGCTCAACGGGCCGCTCCAGGATGTCCTGGAACAGTTGGTCCATGGATTGTCTTTCCTGCCCTGTGAAGGGAGCGTTGATGCTTGGCACCAATCTGGCCGGAGGCCGATCAGACAATATACGCCCGACTTGCTCGAGGATTTCTGGCGGCAACCTGGTTCCAGGGTGTGCAGTGATCGCCGTGCGCACCGAACTGTTCGCATACAAGTCCAGATAACGCAGGACCGGTTGAAACAGGCGAAGCGGATTGGGCGCGCCATAAACAATCCGAGTGAGATCGAGCATCGCCGCCTGCCCCATCAGGTTGACCAGCGAAGGCGCATTTTCAAAAAGCGCTTCCTGGATCCGGGTGGCTTGCGGCGGCAGGTAATGGCCTAGCTGCGGATGCTGATCGACATAATCGGCCACTTCGTTTCGCAAACCTTGCATCGAAAACGTTTCCTGCGCTTGCCCTTCATTCAAGCCACGCGTCATAGCATTGAAGAAACAATCGCCGTCGGCAGGAATCTCGACGATCTCTTCGCCCAGCACCACGCTGTAATGATTCTGCGCCGTTCGACGCAACACCACATCGGTGTCTGCTCGATCCGGATGGCCATCCATTGGAAAAATGGTTTCGTCCTGCCCAGGGCTATAGCGCACCGACCAGACACGCTCAGGCGTCAACTCATCGATGATCAACAGGCTACGGTTCTGTGGCCAACTCGCCAGACGCGTCATGATCGACGGGACCAGGTCCATGACCTGGGTGTTCCAGGTACCCGGGGTCCGAATCGATGCGGCAACGGTAGAGAGCGCCATGGCCGGGATCTTGGGCTTGGATGGTCCGGGCTGAGGCGATGAGTCCGCCGGTCGTTTACCGCCTCCCCGACCAAATCCCACGGTGCGCCATTCTCCGTCCGACATTCGCGCCACCGTACTTCTCATGACGCCGCTGGAGCGGATGTTCAACCCTGTCAGCGGATCGACGAGCACGGCCTCGGTGGCGTTCAGCTTCGTCTGGTCGTGGACCCGGAACACCGTGCCATCGGGTTGGCGTACGTACACGGGGCGGGCTATCACGCGACCTGTCGCCACGTCGCTGACCGTCGCACGATAGAAGCCCCGGGCGTCCGCTGCCAGACCTTGTATCACCGAGGTATCCGCCACGGCATAACGGCCGTAGATCGCGCTATCCAACGGCAATCCGGTCAGCGCCTCCTCCGGACTCTGGCGTGCCGTCACCGCGCGGAAAAACGACTGGCTTCGCGTGGGCACCGCCACGCCTGCGGACAGGCGCCATCCGCCGTGGTTCGCTATGGTGTGCACCAGCGCCAGGGTTCTCAAGTTCAGCGGAATGGCCCCGGTCCTGAATATCAGCAAACCGGTCTTGATGGCGCTCTTGAGCATGTGGATACCGGGCGCCAGGAACAGCCCGGCCAGCTCCAGGACAATCTCGATCACCATCTGTCCGAACCGGCCATAGGTTTGATGGCGAACATCCCGGTTGCTGTTGGAGCGGTGATCGGCATGGGCGCTGTGAAAGTACACGTGTGCCCGATGGAGGTCCTCAAGCAGATCGCCAGTGATCAACGCGCCGCGAATCAACGGACGACCACCCTGCTGCCCCAGTGTCCGCTTGATTTCCGCCGGGTTGCTGGTGGAAATGCGCGCCCGGAAATATTCCTGCCAGTCCTCACGGGGCAACAGCTGCGCAATGCCATCGCTCAGATCGGCAAACTCATGGAAGTCTTCCCCCTCGGGCGCATCCGGGAAATAAACGCCAACGGTGCCCTTGATATCCGGCCCCGCCTGATCGGAAAAGATCAGCGCGCCATCGATGCTGGTCGCATTGCTCTGCCTGGCCTGCTGCCCGCCCGCCGCCATGCTGCCACCCAGCAAAAGACCGTAGACATGAACCGCGCGCCCCATGACCGGCGCGCGGTGCCTGGCTGATGGCGAGCGCAGGACGGCGTCGAGCCAGAGGGCGAGCTTCTTTGCCGGTTTCGGAGGATTGAAAGCCTTATCGATCAGGCTGGCCTTGAACACCTCGTCGCCCTTGAGCGAGGCCTCGTAGCCTTTGAATTTCAAATTGGCGAGGTACGCGGTCTGCCAAGTCTTTTTATAGTCCGGTTTATTCATCTCCTCCTTGAGCATGGCTTGATAACTGCCACCGGCATCGATGCTCGTCACCATCCGCGCGAGTTCGCGCCCGGTCAACGTGATGAAATAGCCGTTGGCCGGATTCCGGATGCGTTGGCCGTCCCCATCGACCAGGTAAACGCTCAACACTTCGCGCATGCCGTTCGGGTATTGAGCCGGGCGCAGGTTGTCGAGCAACAGTTGGGTCAGGCTGGTGCTGCGCGACTGCCTTGGATTGGCGCGTTGGCCATAGAAAAACGTGACCAGGCTCTGGTCAGGGTCGGGATCGATGCCGGGGTGCACGGTTTTTTGCAGGTACTCCTTGACCTTCTGGCGGGTGAACTGCAACAAGGTCTGGATATCGCTACTGCCCAACTGATAGGCCGCCTCCAAGACCTGGGTTTCCAGGCTGCGATAGGTCGATTTCTCCGTACGCGTGGCGGTCTTGTAGAAATCGCCACGGCTGTTTTCAACCAGGATTTCCTGACGGACCGCCAGCGGCCCGGCCAGCGACAACATGGGCAAGTCCAGCGCATCCTCAACGTTCAGGGCAAAAGCCGTCAAAGCGACCGTCTCGTTTCCCGGAGCATTCAAATACCTTTCCAGGGCGGTGCTTTGAATCTGCAACAGGTCATCTGCCGCCACTTCAAACACAGACCCGGACAATTCAGAGGCAATATCCCGGATCGCACGTTTCTGCCCTTCGTAGATGGGGCTCACTTTATTGATCAGGTCTTGGACAGAACTGAATCGCTTTATTCCGCCTTCCAGGGAGTACAGGAACAGATAGGGTTGATCGGTCCGCTTGATCACCATCGCCGCCGGCCATTTTTTCGGCGCTGCAGTGCCCATATCGAGCATGACGGCGTACACATGGGGAATCGGGGCCCGCAGCAAGCGGTTTCTGTCGGCCATGGAAGGATGGGTGGTGATGAGGTCCAACAGGCGATCTTCCTCAGCCTGCCGGGTTCGTGCGTCCGGGCTCGATTGGGTGCCTGGATCGCGATCGATTTTGTACAGGTCGAAGAGATGCAAGAAACGTCGGGACAGCAGATGAGCGAGTGCCGCGTGCGTGGTGGACGCCGGGGTTGGCGTATCGAGAACGTCTGCGCCGCTGCTGTTACGGAAGCGCGTGAGATCGTCGCGCCATTGCTGTTTCAATTCTTCATTGCCGGTGGGCTGGGCGATATAGAACACGGCCTCCAGGGTCGCTGCCGTTTTCGTGTCCAATGGGCTGGCGAAGACGCTGTCGGCCTCTTCCACCGAGTCTGGGCGGCTGAAGAACCCTACGGCGCCGACCGTATAAGTGGGCGGTGTATCCGACACCAGGCAGTCCAGCATCACGTCGGAAAAACGCTGCGACGAGGTCAATGAACGGCTGCCCGTCGCGTCAACAGTAAAGTGGTTCACGTACCAATGATCCGGGTCGATGTCTTGAAGCGGCGATCCACGGAATTTTTTCTGCGGGATCTTCGCCTTGATCCGGCTGGTCAGCAGGCTCTTGAGCACCGAGTCGAACGTTGGAAGAGCGGCAAACAAGCGCGCCAGTTTCACCTGATTGGTGTCCAGCAACGCCAATTGCCTGGCCTGTTCCTTTTCACGGGCACCGAGCAGATTGCCCTGGGCATCCACCTCAGTCATGACGGGCTGGCCGATGCCCTGGTAGCCGGGTGCAATGCCGGCGCGCAATTGCTGCAGGACGTCTGGCGCAAGGGCCTTGCCGTTGACCCGCAGTGCCGAGAAGTCCAGGGACATGTGACTGATGTGGGGATAAATCCAGCCCTCGCGGGGGGAGTGACCAGAGGAAGATCCGCGGCTTTGATGAGCGATCAGAAAGCCTTGGGTCACGGCGTCACGCAAAGGCACCGAGGTGCTCTGGGTGACGGCGGCCGAGTCGATAGTCTCGACTTCTTGATACGTGACGTTGACTTGTGTATCGCCGGTCAGGCCCCATTGACCTAGCCATTGATCGGCGAATACATGCGGTTGAAAGCGAACCCCGTTGGCTAACAGGCTGATGGGTTTCAAGCGCGCGGCAGGAAGAGGCGACGGCGCGCTAGGTTCATGTTCGGAGAAGACAGGCATTGAAGTGTCCCGGTTGTGATGAGGACTGGGACCCTATCGCGCCGTTCGACCGGAAATGACATACATATGTATAGGAGTGGCTGGCGGGCTCGGAGAAAAGCGTAAGGCGGGATGTCCTCCAAGCCCTGCACTCAGCCAGCACCTTTGGGGTGCTGCTTGCAGAGATTCATTCGTGGCGAGGGAGCTTACTCCCGCTCGGTTGCGCAGCGACCGCAAAAATCTTGGGGCTGCTGCGCAGCCCAGCGGGAGCAAGCTCCCTCGCCACAGGGGTCCCACGACCCGAAAAGATTCCAGCCAATCAGGGTAGCTGTTGCGCCAACACCGCAATATGCTCCGGCCCGATCCCGCAGCAGCCGCCCAAATGGCTCGCCCCGCGCTTCTGCCAGTCAGCCGCCCACTGCAGGTACCCCGGTGGATCGAGGTCTTCGCGCAGCGGATCCAGCCCGTCGTTGGCCGTGGCTTCCTTCGGCTGCGGCGGGAAGGCGTTGGCGTAGGCACCGATGTGGATCTTCACCCCCAGCCGCTCGAAGGTTTCCCGCGCTGCGTCGATTGCCGCGCCGATCACTTCCGGCTGGCTGCAGTTGAACAGCAGCGTCTCGACACCCAGCTCGGCCGCGACCACCGCCGCGTCCGCCACCGGTTCGCCGGAGCGCAGGCGCGGCACTTCGTCGGTGTCTTCATCTTTCAGCGTGAACGAGAGCCAGAACGGCTTGCCGTCCTGCGGCAGCCCGGCGTGAATCGCCCGCGCTTCGACGGTAGAGCTTTGAGTCTCGGCCAACCACAAGTCAACATGGGGCGCCAGGCCGGTCACCAGGGGAGCCAACAGTTCACTGGCGCGGGAAGCGTCGAACAGATCGGGGCGATAGGAACCGAACAACGGCGGCAGCGACCCGGCCACCCGTACCGCCTTGCCCGAAGCCTGCACCGCCCGCCGCGCCAGCTCTCCCGCCAGGGCGGCCAGCGCCTGGCCTTCCGCAGCGAAACGCGCCTCGCCAATATGGAACGGCACCACGGCATAACTGTTGCTGGTGATCACGCTGGCGCCGCTGGCGATGTAAGCCGCGTGCACCGCCTCTACCGCCTGGGGCGCTTCGCTCAAGGCCAGGGCCGACCACTCGGGTTGCCGGAACGGCGCGCCACGGCGTTGCAGTTCGCGGCCCATGCCGCCATCGAGAATGACTGTCGTTGCTGCGCCCATATGCGATTCACTCATAAGCTTATGAAAAATACTCACTACCGGAGTTGTTCTTATAACTATTTAATACGCACCATTCAGTTCACTACAACTTATTTTTCTACCCCAGGGATCTCACGTGAAATTACAACCATTGCTGGCCCTGGGCCTGACTCTACTGGCCGCCTCGTCGCAGGCGTTCGCCGGCGCCACGCTCGATCGCATCGAACAGAAAAAAGAACTGGTCGGCGTGTTGATGGAAAGCTATCCGCCCTTCTCGTTCCTCAACGATCAGAACCAGCTCGACGGTTTCGACGTCGACGTGGCCAAGGCCGTGGCGCAGAAACTGGGCGTGAAGCTGCGCCTGGAAACCCCTTCCTGGGACGTAATCGCGGCCGGGCACTGGAGCGGGCGCTATGACATCTGCATCTGCTCCATGACCCCGAGCAAGGCCCGCGCCGAAGTCTTCGATTTCCCGGTGCAGTACTACGCCTCCCCAGCCGTCATCGTGGTCAACGCCAAGGATGACCGTATCCACGGCGCCAAGGACTTGAGCGGCAAGAAAGTCGGCCTCACCAGCGCCTCCAGCTATGAAAGTTACCTGAACAAGAACCTGGTGATCGAAGGCGCCGAGGATACCCAACTGAGCTATCCCTTCGAGGACGTGCAGGTCGCCCCGTACGATACCGATAACGTGGCGTTCCAAGACCTCGGCCTGGGCGCCGGGGTGCGCCTGGACGCGGTGTTGACCAACCTGGTGACCGCACAGCCGCGCCTGACCGAAGACAAGCGCTTCAAGCTGGCCGGCGAACCGCTCTATTCCGAACCGAACTCGGTGGCCATCGAAAAAGGCGATGCCCAGTGGGACAACAAGGTGCGTGAAGTCTTCGCCCAGTTGAAACAAGACGGCACCTTGAGCAAACTCTCGCAAAAATGGATCGGCGCCGACATCACCCAATGACTTCTTTTCCACCCCCTCAGCCACCGCCAACGGTGGCTGAGTCTCGCCTGCAAAAAATCTTCGGTTTTCGCACCCGGTTGTACCTGACCTGGGCGACGATGCTGGTGCTGTTCGCGAGTTTCTTCCTGAGCTTCGACCTGAAGTTCTCCATCATCCTCGACAAACTGCCGAACCTGCTGGGCGTGCACCTGGCGCCCAATGGCTTTTTGCAGGGCGCGGTGCTGACGTTGTTCCTGTGCCTGTGCTCGATCGTCGCCTCGTCACTGCTGGGCTTCATCACCGCTCTGGCGCGGCTGTCCAGCAGCGCGGTGGCGTTCGGCATTGCCAGTTTCTACGCGTCATTCTTTCGCGGCACGCCGCTGCTGATCCAGATCCTGCTGATCTACCTGGGCCTGCCCCAACTGGGCGTGGTCCCGGGCGCCATCGCCGCCGGGATCATCGCGCTGTCGCTGAACTACGGCGCCTACCTGAGCGAAATCTTCCGCGCCGGCATCCTCGGCGTCCCCCACGGCCAACGCGAAGCCTCCCTCGCCCTGGGCCTGAGCGAAACCGTAATCTTCTGGCGCGTCACCCTGCCCCAGGCCATGCGCACCATCATCCCGCCGACCACCAACCAGTTCATCTCGATGCTCAAGGACTCCTCCCTGATCTCGGTGATGGGGGTCTGGGAAGTGATGTTCCTGGCGCAGTCCTATGGTCGTTCCAGCTATCGCTATATCGAGATGCTGACGACGGCGGCGATCATTTACTGGTTGATGTCCATTGCGTTGGAGCTGATCCAAGCGCGGATGGAGCGGCATTATGGGAAGGCGTATCTCAAGCGCATCTGAGAAACCACGGCTGGTCAAATCGACATTTCCGAGGATGCTGTAGGGCAAAGCTCTCTGTCATGGAAGCCAGCACGACGATACGCTGCCCCCCCGACCCACAGCCTACAGATTCGATCTGTCGTGTCTTGCCGACGGCCAGGAGATGGCTGGCATCGCCCTCCCGGCTGAATTTTTAAAGTGCGGACTCCTTTAATGAGAGGCCGCATTCGATGTCTATCCAACACCTATACCCACCCCAACGCCTGGCCCTGACAATTGCCCTGGTGCTCGGTTGCGCCGACGTTTCGATGGCAGGGCAACCTGCTGATCCGCCCGTCGTCCCCAAGACAACAGCCGACTTGCAAGCTCAACTCAAAACGTTCGCCGAAGCAGTGGATACCACATCGCCCAAAGTCACCAAGCCCCACAAAGGCGTAGAGAAACTGGATGACACCAACGATCTGGCCCTCGTCGGCGGACGCGGGAAGTTCAACGGCGCTGTTGATGGTGGCGGAGGAACCAACATGCTGCGATTGGAAGCCAGCAAAGGTGGAAAATTGGAAGGAGCCCATAACTTTGAGGCTTTGCATGTCGCAAAAGGCGAATGGGAACACACCGGGAATTTCACTGGCTGGGGAGTGATCGAGCCGGAAACCACGTTGATCAACACCGGCCATATCGACGGACAAATCGGGGTTCTCGGTACATTCGATAACAAGGGCGTTGTCGCCAACAACGTGATCGTCGAGCAAGACGCAGGCATGAGCAACTCAGGTGCCGTGAATGGCGCAGTCCATGTACTTGAGAAGGCCAGCTTCAGCGGCAACGGATCTGTAGGGTTCCTGAGCGTGGCAGGCCAGCTGAAGGTCGGTCCTGAAGTCGGTGCACCCTCGATCAGCGGAAACCTTGAACTGTTTAAAGGCGCTGAATTGATCTACGGCATCGATGCTGCGGGCGCCAGCGCCACGGTCAATGTCGCAGGCACTGCGACGCTGAACGATGCGACCCTGAGAATCGACGCCGTACAGGTTGAGGACATGGGCACAAGCGAGCACACCGTGATCCGTGCGAAGCAGATCGAGGGGGCGTTCGGCACGATCATCAACAATCTCCCCTTCATGACCGCGACCCCGCACTACAGCGGGACGGAGGTTGGCCTGACGTATGCGCGCAATGGCGTTCCACTCAACGCTGCAGCAAAGAACGAAAATGCAGAAAGACTCGCCGGCAGTATCAAAGAACCACAAACGGCCACGCCACTGCCGCCCAAGCCTGTCGACAATGGAGCGGCTGCTGAGGCACCTACAACCCAAGCAAAAGTCGATGATCCGGCACAACGTCCCCGCCAAGCGTCGCAAGTCGTCAGCATTGAACCGAAACCCACCAGCCTGCCGCACAACATCCCCGTCGCGAAACCCAACGCCGCCATCAACGCCCTGCTCGGCAGCAACCTGGTCACCGCCGCCGATGGCCTCGACCAGTTGAGCGGCTACGACACCGCCGACCTGGGCAACGCTACCCTGAGCAGTGTCACGCCCATCAGCACCGGCATGCTCGCGGCCATGGGCCAGAACACTCCGCAGGGCGCCCATGGCAATGGGCAGGTCTGGGTCCAGGCCATCGGCAACAGTGGCCGCGTCGGCAGGCATCTGGACGATTACGCGCTAAAGCACTCGACAACAGGTTTGCTGTTGGGAACCGACTGGGCGATCAACCCGACTTGGCGCCTGGGGATCATCGGCGCCAAGAGCGAGACGCGGCTGGACGGTCATCGATTCGAGGGCCGGCTCGACAGTTGGCATGTCGGCGCCTATGCCCTGCGTCAGGATGGGCCGCTGGCGCTACGCCTGGGCGCGGTGTATGGCGATCACGACGGCAGCACCAAGCGCCACGTGGCTTTCAACGGTTTCAGCGATCGACTCAAAGGTCGTTACGACGCCAACACGCAGCAGGTCTTCGGGCAAGTCGGCTACAACCTGGGCATTGGGCATTTCGATATCGAGCCCTACGTCCAAGTGGGCTACCAGCGCTACCAACGCGATCACTTCACGGAGAAAGGTGGCGACGCCGCGTTGCGGTACAACAGCCAGGCACAGGAAAACTACACCAGCGAGCTGGGCCTGCACCTCGCCCGCCCCTTCGTTCTGGACCAGGGAGCGCGGTTGACGCCACGCCTGAATGTCGGCTGGAAACACCTCTATGGCGACGTCCGAGGCAGCTCCCGTCAACGTCTGGTCGACGGCGGCATGACCTATACCGTCGAGGGCATCGAGCTGGACCGGGACAGCTTGCTGCTGGAAGCCGGCCTGGACCTGGCCGTTTCGCCACGACACACATTGGGGGTGAGCTACAAGGGTGAAACCGGCCAGGACAACCGCAACGGTGCGCTGATGGGGCAGTGGCGGATGATGTTCTGACAGGCAAAAAAAAGGGGAGCACATGCCCCCCCGAGGTTAAAACGGTGTATCGAGACTGTTAAATCAGCCTTCGATCTCGATCAGGATCTCGCCCGGATTGACCCGGTCGCCCTTGACCACATGAATCGCGGTGACCTTGCCGGCGATGGCCGCCTGCACTTCGGTTTCCATCTTCATGGCTTCGGTGATCAGGACGGCTTGGCCGGCCTTCACCACATCGCCCTCCTTGACCAGCACATCGACGATGTTGCCGGGCATGGTGGTGCTGACGTGGCCCGGCGCAGTGGCTTGCTTGCGCTTGCTGCTGCCGCCGCCGACAAATTCATTGAGCGGTTCGAACACGACCTCTTCGGGCATGCCATCGATGGACAGGTAGAAGTGACGCTTGCCTTCGGCCTTGACGCCCACCCCGGTGATGTCGACGCGGTAGGTTTCGCCGTGAACGTCGATGACGAACTCGGTCGGCACGCCTTCACCGCCCACCGAGCTCACGCTACCCGCCTCAGGGATCGGCAAGAGCACTTCCGGAGTCAAGGTGCCGGCTTCGCGCTCTTCCAGGAACTTGCGACCGATGTCCGGGAACATGGCGTAGGTCAGTACGTCCTCCTCGGACTTGGCCAGCGCACCGATTTCACCGCGCAGCTTGGTCATTTCCGGCTTGAGCAAATCGGCCGGACGCACATCGATCACGTCTTCGCTGCCGATGGCCTGGCGACGCAATTTCTCGTTCACCGAACCTGGCGCCTTGCCGTAGCCGCCCTGCAGATAGAGCTTCACTTCGTTGGTGATGGTCTTGTAGCGCTCACCGGCCAACACGTTGAAGAACGCCTGGGTACCGACGATCTGCGAGGTCGGGGTCACCAGCGGCGGGAAGCCGAGGTCTTCGCGCACCCGCGGGATTTCCGCCAGCACTTCATTCATCCGGTTCAGCGCGCCCTGCTCTTTCAACTGGTTGGCGAGGTTGGAGATCATCCCGCCCGGTACCTGGTTGACCTGGACGCGGGTGTCCACCGCGGTGAACTCGCTTTCGAACTGGTGGTATTTCTTGCGCACCGCGTAGAAGTACAGGCCGATTTCCTGCAACAGTTCCAGGTCCAGGCCGGTGTCGAACTCACTGCCTTTAAGGGCCGCAACCATCGACTCGGTACCGGGATGGCTGGTGCCCCAGGCGAAACTGGAGATCGCGGTGTCGATGTGATCGGCACCGTTTTCGATCGCCTTGAGCTGGCACATCGCAGCCAGGCCGGCGGTGTCGTGGGAGTGGATAAAGACTGGCAGCGACTGCTCGCTCTTCAGCGCCTTGACCAGCTCGCCAGTGGCATAGGGGGTCAGCAGGCCGGCCATGTCCTTGATCGCCACCGAGTCGCAACCCATGGCTTCCATTTGTTTGGCCTGGGCCACGAACGCATCGATGGTGTGCACCGGGCTGGTGGTGTAGGCGATGGTGCCCTGGGCATGCTTGCCGGCGGCCTTCACCGCTTCGATGGCGACCTTGAGGTTACGCACGTCGTTCATCGCATCGAAAATACGGAACACGTCGATGCCGTTGACCGCCGCTTTTGCCACGAACGCCCTGACCACGTCATCGCTGTAGTGGCGATAGCCCAGCAGGTTCTGGCCGCGCAGCAGCATTTGCAGACGGGTGTTGGGCAGCGCCGCGCGCAGTTGGCGCAGGCGTTCCCACGGGTCTTCCTTCAGGAAGCGTACGCAGGCATCGAATGTCGCGCCGCCCCAGACTTCCAGCGACCAATAGCCGACTTTGTCGAGCTTGTCGCAGATCGGCAGCATGTCTTCGGTGCGCATGCGGGTGGCAAGCAGCGATTGGTGGGCGTCGCGCAGGATTGTGTCGGTAACAAAGATCTTCTTGGACATGGTCATACTTTCCTTACAGGCCTGCGTGGGCGGCAATGGCGGCGGCGATGGCCAGGGCCAGCTCTTCGGGTTTGCGCTTGATCGAGTAGTTGGTCAGTTCCGGATGGCTTTCCACGAAGCTGGTATTGAACTGGCCGCTACGGAATTCCGGGTTGCGCAGGATCTCCTGGTAATACGCGGCGGTGGTCTTGACCCCCTGCAGGCGCATGTCATCCAGGGCTCGCAGGCCACGGTCCATCGCCTCTTCCCAGGTCAATGCCCAGACCACCAGTTTCAGGCACATCGAATCGTAGAACGGCGGAATGGTGTAGCCGGTGTAGATCGCCGTGTCGGTGCGCACACCCGGGCCGCCAGGGGCGTAGTAGCGGGTGATCTTGCCGAAGCTGGGCAGGAAGTTGTTTTTCGGGTCTTCGGCGTTGATCCGGAACTGCAACGCAAAACCCCGGTGCACGATGTCTTCCTGCTTGACCGACAGTGGCAGCCCGGACGCGATACGGATCTGTTCGCGAACGATGTCGATACCGGTGATTTCTTCGGTGATGGTGTGTTCCACCTGCACCCGAGTGTTCATCTCCATGAAGTACACCTCGCCTTCGGCGAGCAGGAACTCCACGGTGCCGGCATTCTCGTAGCCCACGGCCTTGGCCGCGCGCACCGACAGGTCGCCGATGTAGGCGCGTTGCTCGGGCGTCAGTTGCGGGCTGGGCGCGATCTCGATCAGTTTCTGGTTGCGGCGCTGGATCGAGCAGTCACGTTCGAACAGGTGCACCACGTTGCCGAAACTGTCCCCCAGGATCTGCGCTTCGATATGCTTGGGATTGACGATGCATTTTTCCAGGAACACTTCCGCCGAACCAAACGCCTTGGTGGCTTCGGAAATGACCCGCGGGAAGGCCTGTTCGAGTTCTTCGCGGCTGTTGCAGCGACGGATACCACGACCGCCGCCGCCGGACGTGGCCTTGAGCATCACCGGGTAACCGATCCGATCACCTTCGGTCAGCGCTTCTTCAATGCCCGATACGTTGCCTTCGGTGCCGGGCGTGACCGGTACACCGGCCTTGATCATGCTGCGGCGCGCTTCGGTCTTGTCGCCCATGCGGCGAATCACTTCCGCCGACGGACCAATGAATTTGATTCCGCGTTCAGCGCAGATGTCTGCCAGTTCGGCGTTTTCCGAGAGAAAACCGTAGCCGGGGTGCAAGGCATCACAGCCGGTTTCCACTGCCAGGTTCACCAGTTTGCGCGGGTTCAGATAGCCGGCCAGCGGATCGGCGCCGATGCTGTGGGCCTCGTCCGCACGCTTGACATGCAACGCATGGCGGTCCGCGTCGGAGTAGACCGCGACCGAGCGAATGCCCATCTCGGCGCAGGCGCGCACGATTCGAACGGCAATTTCACCACGGTTGGCGATCAGGATCTTTGTTATCAATTGGAGGTTCCCTTGAGCCGGTGATACCACGGCCTGGGGTCCAGGCCGACGCGTGACCAGATGTAACAATTGGTCGCAGCACCACACTAGTCCTGGCTGTTGATTAACAAAAATGAATATTTATTGGGTCATGCATAAGCAAAGACTTATAGTTGTGCTAATCGTCCCGGTCGAGAGTGCTTAGAAAATGCGTAAGTCATTGATGCGTATGACATTGCGTCAATTGCAGATTTTCAACGAGGTGTGCGACCTGAGGTCCTACAGCCGTGCAGCTGATGAAATGTCTCTCACACAACCGGCCGTTAGCCTACAGATTCGATCCCTTGAAGAGCTGATTGGCCAGCCACTGTTTGAGTATGTAGGCAAAAAACTCTACATGACCGAGGCCGCCGAAGCACTGCAACGCGCCAGCCGGGACATCTTCGGGCGCCTGGAAAACCTCGATATGCAGCTCTCGGACATGCAGGGCTCACTGCAAGGCCAATTGAAGCTGGCGGTGGAGTCCAGTGCCAAGTACTTCGTCCCGCACCTGTTCGCCGCGTTCAAGCGCCAGCATCCAGAGGTCAACCTGAACCTCACGGTGGTCAATCGCGGCCAGGTCATTCGTCGGCTCTCGGACAACCGTGACGACTTGGTGATCATGTCCATGGTGCCTCAGGACATGGGGTTGGAATTCCTACCGTTCCTCAACAATCCGATCGTGGCCGTGGCACCGCCGGATCATCCGCTGTGCCACATGGGCCCGCTGCGCTTGCAAGACCTGGAGCCCTATACGCTGCTGTTGCGCGAACCGGGGTCCGGCACGCGACTGGCCTGCGAGGAGTACTTCAAGGAGAAACGGGTGCATTTCACCCAGACACTGGAAGTGGCGTCGGCGGAGGCCCAGCGCGAGTGCGTGGTGGCCGGGCTGGGCGTGGCACTGTTGACGCGCCACGCCGTGAGCCGGGAATTGTCGTCCGGCGCACTCATCGAGCTGCCGGTGGAGGAGTTGCCGCTGTATCGCAGTTGGTGCCTGGTGCAGGCCCGGGCCAAACGCCTGTCACCGGTGGCTCACGCCTTCCTGGCGTTCGTTCGCGGTGAGCGCGCTCAGATCATCGGCCTGGTTGAACGTTTCGACGGGAAGCCGCCGGCGTTGCCTGCCAGTAATTGAACTCTGCCGCGTCAGGAAATTCGCTGATTTCGGCCAGGAGCTGGCGCTGTTCATAGCGGTCTTCGATGGCACGACGGAACGCCATGCGGCGCTGGTCTTCCTGCTGACGACGGGTTTTGACGGCGCTGCGTTCTTCGTAGGACTGGGTCATGTCGAGACTCCCAAGACGTATACGGGAGCTTTACGATGACGGCGCGGGATGACGGTTTGGCGGCGCGTGCGTTACAGAACGATGAATTCGGGTCGGATGACACCCTGTGGCGAGGGAGCTTGCTCCCGCTGGGTTGCGAAGCGACCCCGAACGATTATCCAGACGCAGCAGGTTTGCGACTGCTGCGCAGCCGAGCGGGAGCAAGCTCCCTCGCCACAGAAGCCCCAGGACCAGGGCTCAGTCATCCAACGCCTTCACCGACTTGGGCGACAGCCGCAAGCTGCGCAGGCTGCGCTTCACACTCTTGAGGTGGTTGACCAGGCTTGGACCACGAGCCATGGCGACGCCCATCGCCAATACGTCAATCACCACCAGGTGGGCAATGCGCGAGGTCAGCGGCGTGTAGATCTCGGTGTCTTCATGCACGTCGATGGCCAGGTTCACCGTGGACAGTTCCGCCAATGGCGTCTGGCTCGGGCACAAGGTGATCAGTGAAGCGCCGCTTTCGCGCACCAGGTTCGCGGTGATCAGCAAGTCCTTGGAACGCCCCGACTGGGAAATGCAAATCGCCACATCGGTGGGTTTCAAGGTCACCGCTGACATGGCCTGCATGTGCGGGTCGGAATAGGCTGCAGCCGTCAGTAGCAACCGGAAGAACTTGTGCTGGGCATCGGCTGCTACCGCGCCCGACGCGCCGAAGCCATAAAACTCGACACGCTGGGCCTGGGACATGGCCGTGACGGCTTTTTGCAACGCCACCGGGTCGAGCTTCTCGCGAACCTCCATCAGCGTATGCAGGGTCGTGTCGAAGATTTTCAGGCTGTAGTCCGCCACTGAATCGTCTTCGTGGATCGCAAACTGACCGAAGCTCGCACCGGCGGCGAGGCTTTGCGCCAGCTTGAGTTTCAGGTCCTGGAAACCCGAGCAACCGATGGCCCGGCAGAAACGCACGATGGTCGGTTCGCTGATGCCGACGCTGTGGGCAAGATCGGCCATGGAGCTATGCATCACGGCCGCCGGATCAAGCAGTACGTGATCGGCGACTTTCAGCTCCGACTTGCGCAGCAAATGGCGTGACTGGGCGATGTGTTGCAACAGGTTCAAGGGGCTGGACTCTTGTTATGGGCAGGTGCTGGGATGTAGCAAGCTTGTAGTTATACTACAAGAATTGGCTTTTTGCCTGCCCCAATACGTAACCGGGTTAGCCTGCTACCCCTTGTTTTCGCGGAGAACGAGCCATGTAGCCACCCAGGAAGGCTCTGATGCGCGAGAAACCTCACTCATCCCTGAACCAGAGGCCTCCGAAAGTGGCTGACTGGTTAGGGAAACGCTGGAAAGACTTCCAAATTGGGTGCAGCACTTGTCTCACACGCACCGAACGGTTGAATTGCGATGAACCAGAGGGTGGTGCGCAAACGGCAATTGAGCCCAGTCGAGGCGCGTCTCACTTGCTCGACCAACTTAAAATGCTGCCCGCCGCCTATCAATCACACAAAACCCACCTCCCAAATAATATTATTTCCGCTGATTTTTTCCGTTTATCAAACGCATTAAACCCACCTGCCTCGTTCACAAAACAGCTGCGTTTACTTAAACCTCAGATTCTGTTACACAAACTCACCCTCGCATTGATAGTGCTTTTCATTTTGTCTTGCTAGCATAAAAATTCCTTACCTTACTCAAAAATTTAATAAACACCAAACAGAAGACTGATAATGGAATACAAACACATATACCTTGCAGGGCTTTTTTTTCTCAACACTCAAGCTTTTGCTGTGTCTCAAGAATTTTGCCCGGAAGCACAAAATATTCATCTTACAGGCGCATACTATTCGGCCGAGGGTGGATGGTTAGGCCAAGCACAAACAGGTGACAATAGTCCATTGCAGCGCTTTGTCGGCGGTATCTACCAGCCCAAGGATGGCTCTTCCAGCCCAACGGGTGGACATATAGCGAGGTGTACCTACACGACCCAAAACGGCAACGAGGTCAATCTACTATACCCACTGAACGCACAGGGAAAAACTGCAGTGGTAAAGCTTGAAAAACTGGAAAACTGGAAAACCGCAGAAGGTTATTTCGGAACAACTATCTATGAGTGCACAACCCAAGCGAAAGGAGCCTGTGCGTTCTCCCGACTCGAAGAATAAACCGCTAACCAAGGGGCTTACCTGCGGTGAGATGCAACTGCCTTGCACCTCACCGCAGGTACACGTTTAAAATTACTGGGAGCTCTTTCACAAGTCTAATTCGGGCGAAACCAACTTATTAGCAGCAGAGAACCACGGACCATTTAGTTCCGCTCAAGCAACAATATTCAAACAGTAGAAACAAGCCCCCTCCTGACAACCAACTTTCGCTTACAATATCAACCACAACAACCCTCACCACTCTCAGTCAAATCCGATATATTGGCCTCGCAGGACGCAATCAACTTAACGTACAGGAGTTACCCACTATGAGCATTACTACTAAAGATTGGACCGCACAAATTGACCGTATGCCCGGCGCCGCTTCGTTCCGCGTCTATGGATCGGTAGAGGTATCGAACAGTGGCATCACACCAAAGTTGGTACTGAGTGAAACACAAGACAAATCCTTCGATCTACGCCTGGATTTGCAACTGGAACAAAGTGATGAAGTTGCACTGCAAGTTATCACGCACAAACAGGTCGAATACAAAGTGCTTGGCGACTCGAACGTAACCGGAGTCAGCATCTTCTTCAACAATCAACTCGTTCATCACATTGATGAAGTCATGATTACCCATTAATACCTCATCATGTTCCCGTCGGAGCGACACCGTGCGTGCCACTCCGACGGGACGTTTCACTCCTGGCGTTGCTCCCGCAGCAGTTGGGCCAGGCCCTCGGCCTCGACCGGCCGGCTGATGAGATAGCCCTGGACCTCGTCGCATCGCTCGGCTTCCAGGAACTCAAGCTGCCCCTGCCGCTCCACGCCTTCAGCCACTACCTTGAGCGACAAGCCATGAGCCATTGCAATGATTGCCCGGGTAATTGCCGCATCCACGCTGCCCTCACCCAGCCCGCGAATGAACGCCTGGTCGATCTTCACGTAATCCACCGGGATGCGCTTGAGATAACTCAGGGATGAGTAGCCAGTGCCGAAATCGTCGATCGCCAGCTTGACCCCAAGGTCACGCAATTGCTGGAACGTAGCGATGATGTGTTCAACGCTGTCGAGCAACTGGCTCTCGGTCAACTCCAGTTCCAGGTATTGAGGGGCCAGACCGGTTTCCTCCAGTACCTGTCGCACCAGGCTGACCAGCTTGCCTTGGCGCAGTTGATGCACCGACAGATTGACCGACACCCTGATCGGCGCGAGCCCCTGGCGCTGCCATTCGCATGCCTGCCAACAAGCCTGGCGCAATACGAATTCGCCGATCGGCCCGATCAACCCGGTCTCTTCGGCCAGGCCAATGAAATCCCCCGGCGGTACCCGACCCATGGCCGGATGATCCCAACGCACCAACGCCTCGGCGGCGTTCAGGCGTCCGGTCGCCAGGCACAGTTTTGGCTGATAAAAAACCTTCAGTTGCTGCTCTTCCAAGGCCTTGCGCAGCTGATTCTCCAGTTGCAGGCGCTCCAGCGTGCTGGCCTGGAGGCTGTCGGTGTAGAACTGGAAATTGTTGCCGCCCAAATGCTTGGCATGTTGCATGGCCATGTTCGCCTGGCTGACCAGCATGGCAACTTCTCGCGTGTTGTCGGGCAACAGGCTGATGCCGATCGAGGCACTGAGCACCAGTTCATGGCCCTCTATGGTCAGTGGCACACGCAGCTTGGCGGCCAGCCGAGTCGCCACCCGCGCCAGGCTCGAAAGGTTGCCATAGGCATCGAACAACACCGCAAACTCATCGCCCGATAGCCGCGCGATGGTATCCGCCTCGGGCAGCGCATTGATCAGGCGTCGTGCCATTTTCTGCAGCAACTGGTCGGCGATGTCATGGCCGAGGCTGTCGTTGAGCAACTTGAAACGGTCCAGGTTGATATGCAGCAACGCCAGGCTGCGCCGTCCGCCCTGGCGCACACGCTGATGAGCTTCGTGCAGGCGCTCACGAAACAGCGAGCGATTGGCCAGCCCGGTCAATTCGTCGTAATGGGTCAGGTAGCGCATCCGCTCTTCGGATTCGCGTCGCGCCGAAAGATCGGCGAAGAAGCCCACGATATGACTGACATTTCCCCGCGCATTGCGCACAACGTTCAGTTGCAGCCATTGCGGATACAACTCGCCGTTGGCCCGCGCCTCCACCAACTCGCCCTGCCAGGTGCCGTGCTGCTTGAGCGCTTGGCGAATGACGGGGTAGTGCCGGCGCGCATCGCGGCTGCACGGCAGGTCCACCACGTTGCGCCCGAGCATGTCATCGATATTGAAACCGGTGACCCGCGTGAACGCCTGATTGGCAGCGAGTAGCACGTAGTGGGGGTCGAAAATCACGATACCTTCGCTGGCGGCTTCGAACACTGTGGCCGCCAGTTGCCGTTGCTGCTCAAGTTCCTTGCTGGTGCTGATGTCTCGCCGGGTACCGACCATACGCAGCACCCGTCCGCTGACGCTGCGCTCCACAGCCCGACCGCGGTCTTCGATCCAGACCCAGTGGCCATCGCCGTGGCGCACACGGTATTCGATCTGGTAATCCTCGCTGCGGCCCTTGAGGTGTTCGACCAAGGCCCGCTTGAGCGCCGGCAGGTCCTGAGGGTGCAGGCGCGGAGTGAGGTGAGTGAGCATCGCCGTGATGTATTCGGGCTCCAGGCCGAAGAGCTCCTTGAGCTGAGTGTGATGGACTTCGTCAGTCTGCAGGTTCCAATCCCACAACCCCAGCTCACTGGCCTTGAGCGCCAGGGCCAGACGCGCCTCACTCTTGCTCAGGGCCTGGCTGGCGACTTCCAGTTCAAGACTGCGCTGCGCGACCCGCGCCTCCAGGCCAACCTGGGCCGCTCGCAGTTTTTCCTCCGCAGAACGGCGTTGCTCGACCTCCCGGGCCAGCGCGTCGTTGAGCTGGGCACTGCGGGTTTGTGCTTGCTGCAGATGCTCGATCAGCGCCTGGTTCTGGAAGCGCCGTAACAGGCCGCTTTGGATCAAGCGGTTGACTTGCCAGGCGACCACGCTCAGCGAGACCAGCACGATCAGCCCAAGCCAGCCCCACCCGCGTTGCTGCTCGTCGCCGCCCCAGAAGAGGTAGCCGATGGCCGGTAATAGGCAGGGCAAGGTAAAGGACAGGAATGCGGGAAGGCTTACCGCGTAGGCCACGCTGGCCGACAGGGCGGCCGCGCCAATCAGGCCGAACACCCAGGCCTGCTGCTGGAAACTGTCAGCCGGGACCAGCGCGATACCGGCCCCAGCCAGCGTCAGGCCGGTCATCGCCGAGCCCAGCAAAAACATACGCAACCAGATCGGGTGTGCCTGGCGGCTCGGCATCGCCGAATCGAAAGCCGCCACCTGGATCACCCGTAAGGCCACCAGCGACAACAACCAGACGAGCCAGACGCTGACCAGGAAATAGCGCCGCGGCTCCCATAACAGCGCGGCGCAGACCAGACCATTGAGCAGCATGAACAGCGTAGGCAGCAGCGAGCCTTGGTACAACAGACGTGTGCGCTCGACCGCCATCTCCATGGCGTACTGCTTGCAGATGACCCGCGGCGCCACACAGGGGCCCGCCGGATCGGATTTGAGGGTCATTGGCACTGTTTTTGTTCTTATTCAGTGGAGCGTGGAGAACCCGAAACAAGCACCGAGCATACACAAGCCACAGGGCATCCCACACTGCCCCAGCTCATAAAAAAACGGAAAAAAGTCGCTGTTTCATTGGGTGGCGACCCTTTCGAGCGAGTCCCGCCAACGCCTGTAGCCCATGACCCACCGGTCATCATCAAGCGGTCTTTTATCGGCTGATGCAAAGCTCGGTTTGCCCGGGATGACGCCGCCCCCTAGAATGCCCCGATGCGCGATGATCTCTCCCTTCTGCTGAACTCCCTCAACGATGCCCAACGTCAGGCCGTAGCTGCCTCCGTGGGTCGTCAGTTGGTCCTGGCCGGTGCCGGCTCCGGTAAAACCCGAGTGCTGGTGCACCGTATCGCCTGGTTGATCCAGGTCGAGAACGCCTCGCCCCATTCGATCCTGTCGGTGACGTTCACCAACAAGGCCGCGGCCGAGATGCGCCATCGCATCGAACAACTGATGGGCATCAACCCTGCCGGCATGTGGGTCGGCACCTTTCACGGCCTGGCACACCGCTTGTTGCGGGCGCATTGGCAGGAGGCCGGGCTGAGCCAGACCTTCCAGATCCTGGACAGCGACGACCAGCAACGCCTGGTCAAGCGGGTAATCCGCGAACTGGGCCTGGACGAGCAGCGCTGGCCGGCCCGCCAGGCCCAATGGTTCATCAACGGCCAGAAAGACGAAGGCCTGCGCCCGCAGCACATCCAGGCCAGCGGCGACTTGTTCCTGGCGACCATGCGTAGCATCTATGAGGCCTACGAGGCGGCGTGCCAGCGTGCCGGGGTGATCGACTTTTCCGAGCTGCTGCTACGGGCGCTGGACCTGTGGCGCGACCACCCAGGCCTGCTGGCCCACTACCAGAAGCGCTTCCGGCATGTACTGGTGGACGAATTCCAGGACACCAACGCCGTGCAATACGCCTGGTTGCGCCTGCTCGCCAAGGGCGGCGACAGCCTGATGGTGGTGGGTGACGATGACCAGTCGATCTACGGCTGGCGCGGTGCCAAGATCGAAAACATTCACCAGTACTCGGCGGACTTCCCGGACGCCGAAGTCATCCGTCTGGAACAGAATTACCGCTCCACCGCCGGCATCCTCAAGGCCGCCAACGCCCTGATCGCCAACAACACAGGGCGTCTGGGCAAGGAATTGTGGACCGATGGCGGCGAAGGCGAAGCGATCAATCTCTACGCCGCCTTCAACGAACACGATGAAGCCCGCTACGTGGTGGAAACCATCGAAAGCGCGCTGAAAACCGGCCTGGCCCGCAGCGACATCGCCATCCTGTACCGTTCCAACGCCCAGTCGCGGGTATTGGAAGAAGCCTTGTTGCGCGAACGGATCCCGTACCGCATCTACGGCGGCCAGCGCTTCTTCGAGCGTGCTGAAATCAAGAACGCCATGGCCTACCTGCGCCTGATCGAAGGACGCGGCAACGACGCGGCCCTGGAACGGGTGATCAACGTGCCAACACGGGGCATCGGTGAAAAAACCGTTGAAGCGATTCGCGATCACGCGCGCCACAGCCATGTGTCCATGTGGGAAGCCATGCACCAACTGGTCGTCAACAAAGGCATGACCGGTCGCGCCGCTGGCGCCCTGAAGGCCTTCATGGACCTGATCGAGGACCTGGCCGCCAAGTGCGGGGAAATGCCGCTGCACTTGATGACCCAGACCGTCATTGAGCAGTCCGGCCTGATCGCCTACCACGAAGCGGAAAAAGGCGAGAAAGGCCAGGCCCGGGTGGAAAACCTTGAGGAACTGGTCAGCGCCGCGCGCAACTTCGAAAGTACCGAAGAAGACAAAGACCTGACACCGCTGTCGGCCTTCCTGGGTCACGCCTCCCTGGAAGCCGGCGACACCCAGGCCGACGAACATGAAGACAGCATCCAGCTGATGACCCTGCACAGCGCCAAAGGCCTGGAATTCCCCTACGTGTTCCTCGTGGGTATGGAAGAAGGCCTGTTCCCCCACAAGATGAGCCTGGAAGAACCGGGACGCCTGGAAGAGGAACGGCGCCTGGCCTACGTCGGTATCACCCGCGCCATGCAGAATCTGGTACTGACCTACGCCGAAACCCGACGTTTGTATGGCAGCGAGACCTACAACAAGGTGTCGCGCTTCGTACGTGAAGTACCGAAGGGCCTGATCCAGGAAGTGCGGCTGTCCAACAGTGTCAGCCGTCCGTTCGGTGGCGGCCAGCAGCAAAGCACCAGCAGCCTGTTCGGCGGCAGCGACATCCCGGAAACCGGCTTCAGCCTCGGCCAGACCGTACGGCATTCGGTATTCGGCGACGGCGTGATCCTCAACTTCGAGGGTGCCGGCGCCCAGGCGCGGGTGCAGGTGAACTTCAGCGAAGGCAGCAAGTGGCTGATGCTGGGGTATGCCAAGCTGGAAGCGATCTAAAGATTTCGTAAGAAGCACCTTGCTGTGGGAGCAAGGCTTGCCCACGAGGCGGTGGCACATTCAACACAGGTGCGTCAGACCGATCGCTATCGCGGGCAAGCCTTGCTCCCACAAGTATTTCTCCCATCCCACATTAGTTTCCGACCGAACTTATTTACTTTTCCTACAGCCCAAATCGAACAAGCCCTCTTGCGCGGTTGAAGCTGAACCTAACCTGTCACGCAAAAGCCCGAAACACTCTGCCGCTAGCCAGCAACACTTCACCTGTGCAACATGGCCCGCGTGCTATCCACAAATGGGAATGCCTTTATATGAAACGTTTTCTTAGCATCGCCATGGCGCTGTGCATTGGCCTGACGATGGCCATCGACGCCAATGCCGCCAAGCGCTTTGGCGGTGGTAAAAGCTCGGGGGCAGCCCCGACTCACCAGACCAGCCAGATGGCGCCGTCCTCTGCCGCCGGCTCTACCGCTGCCACCGCAGGTGCTGCCGGTGCCGCGGGCGCTGCCACCAAGGCAAGCGGTGCTTCGCGCTGGCTCGGCCCCCTGGCCGGCATCGCCGCCGGTGGCCTGCTCGCCTCCATGTTCATGGGCGACGGCTTCCAGGGCATGCAGATCTTCGACATCCTGATCATGGCGGTCATCGCCTTCCTGGTCTTCCGCTTCATTGCCGCTCGTCGTCGCAAGCAGCAGGAGCAATTCGCTCCAGCCGGCCATGCGCCGATGCAGCGTGAGGTGTTCAACCAGCAGCCTGCTGCCAGTGGTTCGATCTTCGGCGGTTCGGCAGCGCCTGCGGCCGCTCGTCCGGTCATCAATGCGCCGGCCTGGTTCAACGAGCAACGCTTCATCGAAGCCGCGCGCAACCACTTCATGGCCCTGCAGCAGCATTGGGACGCGAACGAAATGGACAAGATCTCCGAGTTCGTGACTCCGCAACTACTGGAGTTCCTCAAGCGCGAGCGGACCGAGCTGGGTGATGGCTTCCAGTCCACCTACATCGACAATCTGCACGTGCAGCTGGACGGCGTCGACGATCGCGCCGACAAGACCATCGCCACCCTGACCTTCAGCGGTGTGTCGAAGGATTCTCGCTTCGACAAGGGCGAAGCGTTCAGCGAAAGCTGGAACATGGAACGTGCCCAGGGCGATGACCAGCCTTGGCTGGTGGCCGGTATCCGCCAGAACGGTTGAACCTTTGCCCGTTTTGCATGTTGAAATAAAAGAACCCCGGCTCAGGCCGGGGTTTTCTATTTCGCGGTTGCATCTATAGCGAGCTACTGTATAAACCGCTCCATATAAAACCGCGCCATCGAGAAAGAGGATCCCCGGACGTGGAAGAAATCATCGAACAATTGCGTGAAGCCAACGAGCCCGTACCGGTCCCGCTGGAGTTGCCCGACGAAGACTTGCTGGTAGAGATCGAAGAGCAGCTGTTCATCGATATTCCATTCGTCTTCAGGGAGTTTTTGCTGACCGTCAGCGATGTCGTCTATGGCAGCCTGGAGCCGGTGACCGTCACCGATCCACAATCCCACACCTACCTGCCGGATGTGGCCGCCAATGCCTGGGATGCCGGTGTCGACCGCAGCCTGATCCCGATATGCCAGGACGGCGACGATTACTATTGCGTCGAAGAAGACGGCACTGTGGTGCTGTGGCAGGCCGACGAAGAGCTGATCGCCGAAGAAACCTGGGAATCGGTCTGGCACTGGGCGCGGGACGTCTGGCTGGAAAGCTGAGCCCCATGGCCGGTCAATGCCCGGACGACTCCTTGTGGTTGTCCAGGGTTTCAAGCAAGGCCACCTGCATCCGCGTATGCAGGCGGATGAACCAGCGCCAGAGCAGTGCCGCCACGGCAGTCGCCACCACGGCGATCAGTACGAGCAACTTGTTGGTCGGCAAAATGCTGGCCGACAAGGCTGCCAACAGCAGGAAAATCACCAGCAACGAGAGAATCGGGATCACTTCGGCGATCACCCGACGCACGCGCTGGGTGTGGCGGCCAGCCATCTCCGTCTTCACGCCCATCTCCGCCAGCAGCATCGATAGCGCCTTGAGCTTGCGATAGGCGGCGATCAGGAACGGTAGCGACACCAGCAATGCCCCGCCCCAGATCAATGCCTTGTGCCAGCTCGGGTCGCTGATCCACGCTTGCAGGTAAGCCGATATTCGCTCGGCGAAATAGCCGCTCGAGACAAAAATCGCGATGACCAGCGCCAGGTTGACTCCAACCTGCAGCAAAATCCGCCTGATCATCGACGCCATCATCGCTCCTTCGCCGTGGGGCTGGATGCTGCGCAGCCATTCGCCATACATCCCCAGCACACGCGTCAACCGTTGCGGCATGACCGTCGCCAACTTGACGGACAGCGGGTCGGCGGCCCGGATCAGGTACGGCGTCAGCAGTGTGGTCAACACCGAGACGGCGACCGCAACCGGATAGAGGAAATCGCTGGTGACCTGCAGGGTCATCCCCAACGACGCGATGATGAAGGAGAATTCGCCGATCTGCGAAAGGCCCATCCCAACGCGCAGCGAGGTGCGTCCGTCGTTGCCGGCGATAAAGGCACCGAGGCCGCAGGACAACATCTTGCCGAGCACCACTGCACCCGTGATCACCGCAATCGGCCAGGCGTATTGCAGCAATATCGCCGGGTCGAGCATCAGCCCGATGGCGACGAAGAAGATCGCGCTGAACAGATCGCGCACCGGTTCCACCAGCCGCTCGATTTTCAGCAGTTGCCGGGACTCAGCCATGATCGCACCGATCAGGAACGCCCCGAGCACCATGCTGTATTCCAGCTTCACCACCAGCAGGCAGAAGCCGAAACACAGGCCCAGCACGGTAATCAGCAACATTTCGTTGCTGTCGAACTTCGCCACGTAGGCCAGCACCCTCGGCACCAGCAGAATGCCGATGACCAACGCGACGATCATGAACAACGACAACTTGCCAACGGTGGAAAACACCTCGCCGGAACTCACGGTGCCGCTGACGGCAATGCTCGACAGCAAGGCGATGATGCCAATGCCCAGGATGTCCTCGACGATCAACACCCCGAAAATCAGCTGCGCGAAGCGCTCGTTCTTCATTTTCAGGTCGTTGAGGGCCTTGACGATGATGGTGGTGGAGGAAATGGCCAGGATCGCGCCGAGGAACAGCGAGTCCATGGTGCTCCACTCGAACCAGCGGCCGATTTCATAACCGATCCAGATCATCAGCACGATTTCGAGGAACGCCGCGATGAAGGCGGTGGCCCCGACCTTGAACAGTTTGCGCAGACTGAACTCCAGGCCCAGGCAAAACATCAGGAAGATCACCCCGAGCTCGGCCAGGGTCTTGATCGTGTCTGCGTCGTGGATAAAACCGAACGGCGGCGTATGCGGGCCGATGATGAAGCCGGCCACGATGTAGCCCAGTACCACCGGTTGCTTGAAACGATGAAAGAGTACGGTCACCAGTCCCGCAGCCATCATGATGATCGCCAAGTCTTGAATGAAACTGATGGCATGCATGTCGAGGCTCCCTGTTCAAATGACGCACTGCAGAGCTGGAGAAATCCGGTTCCCCTGTAGGAATTGCCCTCACAACGGGCTTTTGAAGGGTAACACCGCGACTTCCGACAAAAAGACAGTGCAATATATGGAAACAGATCCATCGGTGCGTGACGGCAACCACAAGCGCAGCGTCCCGATATCGGTGGTTTTTAAAACCTGGTGACCTGTTGCAGGCCACCCACCAGCACCCGCAGAGGTGCACTCCCGAATTGCTGCCTTGAACCGTGAGTACGTTATGGAACCCGGAAACGCCCAGCTGTCGATGACGGTGTTGATGACCCCCGATATGGCCAACTTCTCTGGCAATGTCCATGGCGGCACCTTGCTCAAATACCTCGACGAAGTCGCTTACGCCTGCGCCAGCCGCTATGCCGGGCGCTACGTGGTGACCCTGTCGGTTGACCAGGTCATCTTTCGTGAGCCGATTCATGTCGGCGAACTGGTGACCTTCCTGGCGTCGGTGAACTACACCGGCAACACGTCGATGGAAGTGGGCATCAAAGTCGTGACCGAAAATATTCGCGAACGCTCGGTGCGCCACACCAACAGTTGCTTCTTCACCATGGTTGCGGTGGATGACCTGCGTAAACCCGCAGCCGTGCCGCCCTTGCAGCCGCAAAACAGCGAAGAAAAACGCCGCTACGAACAAGCCCAGCAACGCCGGCAGATTCGCCAGGAGCTGGAAAAGCGTTATCAGGACATCAAGGCAGACGGGCCTTAACCGACATGTGGGAGCTTGCTCGCGATGGCGATGTCACGGCCAACCTCTATGTTGATGCCCTCATCGCGAGCAAGCTCGCTCCCACAAGGGGCTTGCATTGATCAGAGACTGATTGGCACAGCCTCGAACCGCACCCGTGGATGGGCGATCCGGTCCTGGGCACGGACCAGTTCCAGCTCATAGCTGGTGCAGGCCTGGGTTTCCAGCAGCACTTCATGCACCGCCGCCGCGGTGAATTCGAGTGCCGCCACCAGGCTGTCCCCCAATAATATCCGCGCCAGGAACAACCCCGAGGTCAGGTCACCCACACCCACCGGCTGGCGCGGGAAAGCCAGCAGCGGACGGCGCAGGTGCCAATTGCCATCGGCGGTCACCAACAGCATCTCGAAGCTGTTATCCGGCTTGCCAGGGTAGGCCAGGTGCTTGACCAGCACCGCCTTCGGCCCACGGGCCAGCAACGCCCGGGCCATGGCCAGGCAGTCGAGCAAAGACTGCGCCTTGCGTCCCGAAAAACTGTCCAGCTCCAGTTGGTTCGGGCACATGAGGTCCGCCACGGCAGCGGCTTCTTCCAGGAGAAATTCACTCACCTCGGGCGCCACGATACAGCCCTTCTCTGGATGCCCCATAACCGGGTCACACAGGTACAGCGCCTTCGGATTGGCGGCCTTGATCCGCGCCACGCCCGTCAGAATCGCCCGCCCCTGAGCCGCGCTGCCCAGGTAACCGGACAACACCGCATCGCAATGCCCCAGCTCACCGATAGCGGCAATGCCTTCTACCAATGCCGGTATCTGCTCCGGCGCCAGCACCTCACCGGCCCATTGGCCGTACTGGGTGTGATTGGAAAACTGCACGGTATTGAGCGGCCAGACGTTCACGCCGACCCGCTGCATCGGAAACACCGCGGCGCTATTGCCAGCGTGACCGAACACCACGTGGGACTGAATGGCAAGCAGATGAGGCGTACGTTTCATGCGGGAAGTTTCCGTAAAACGATTGAAATTCAAGCCGCGCAGTATGCGACTAAACGCAGCCTGTACGACAGACCGGCGAGGCAGTTAAGCTGACAGCAACTTGTTGGAGCACTTCGTTCATGCTGACCCTTGGAAACATCTTCGTGCTGATGCTGCTGGCTACCGGCGGCGCCTGGCTGTGGCACAACCATGGCTTGCGCGAACGGGCGTTGGCGAGGGTCATGCAGCATTGCACCAACCTCAAGATCGAACTGCTGGACGGCAACGTGGCGCTGAAAAAAATCGGCTTCATGAAGGACGCCAATGGTCGGCGACGCCTGGCTCGCGTCTACACCTTCGAGTTCACCGTCACCGGCGAAAGCCGCCATTCGGGCAGCATCACCCAATTTGGTGCCCACAGCGCACACATAGAGCTGGCACCCTACCCGATGCCCTTTGAAGAAACACCGCCAGCGCCCATCGAACCGGTCCAGACCAGGCCCAGGGCTGAAGTTATCGAATTGAGCCAGTGGCGCCAGGAACACAACAAGTGGAAGCCTTGAAACAGCGTTGACTCAGCGACACCGACAGTTCGCCAGCTCGGCCTGCAGGCGATCGACGTCTTGCACCTGATCGAAAATCAGCTCGATCCGAGAATCCTGGCGCCACTCGCTGGTTTGCCAACCCAACACCGCCCCTTCCAGCGCATTGGCTGAAATCCAACCGTCGACGCTGTGGATAACCATTTTCGCCCGTTTCCAGTCTTGGCCTTGTAGCCATCGCGTCAATGCCGCTGCGTCGAATTGCTGGCTGGGATGCCAGCGCCAACCAATACTCCAACCACCGTCCTGCTGCTGATACAAGCAGATCGGCAGCGTCGGGTCGGACCAAATGGCCGGCATCTGGCCCAAGCGCTTTGGTAGATTCAAGTTATCCACAGCCCCACTGCCCCGAGCCGCAAGGCCTGGCAATCGATCGATCGGCAACGCAGCCTGTTGCGTCCAGTACAACGCACGCCCTGGCAGCTGCGCCGTCAGCCATTCACGATCGGCTTGTGTGAGGGACTCGGACTTGTTCAGCACCAGCAGTCCGGCAGCCGCCAGGGTTTGTTGCTGCGCGTCGGGCAAAGGCTTGCCGTCCGCCATCGCCCGGGCATCCAGCACCAGCACACAGGGTTGCACCGCGAGCACACCGAGCCATGGCGCTTCACTCAGTTGTCGCATCAACTGTGCCGGATGCCCCAGGCCCGAGGGTTCGATGAATAGCCGATCCGGCCGGGCCTTGCGCAGCAAACGCCCAAGACCGATCTGAAACGGCGCACCGTTGACACAGCACAAGCAGCCGCCGGCCACTTCGCCCAGTGCGATACCATCGCCAGCCTGGGTCAGCAACGCGGCATCCAGGCCGATCTGGCCAAACTCATTGATCAGCACCGCCCAGCGCTCATTGGCCGGGCGCCGCGCCAGCAGATGCCTGATCAGGCTGGTCTTGCCGGCGCCCAAGGGACCGGCGATGACATGGGTGGGAATGTGCTGCAACATAATCGACGACTTTCGATGGAGGTGAATATGCGAATGATCGGCTGGTTATTACTGGCACTGACTTCCAACCAGGCACTGGCCCAGGCCTGTGTGGTGCACAGTCAGGCGGAACGGCTGGATGTGAAGGTCTGCCAGCAGAACCGCAACATCCCGCAGAAGCTATTTGCCGATGGTTTCTGCCAGCCAAACCTTGCCGGCCAGAAAGTCGAGGTGCAATACGTCGATCAATGCCCTGGCGGCGCGTTCGGCATCTGCAGCAACGCCCAGGTCGCCAATATGCCTTACCGCCAGGATATTCACTATTACGGCGTGGCGACCGATGCCGCGTACCTGCAGCCATTTTGCGAAGGGCAAAGCCAAGGCACCTGGCTCAAGCCTTAAGCCAGCCAATCCAGCGTTAGAATCAATCGACGCTCTCCCGGCGCCGGCTCCGGTGATCGATGAATCAGGCCAAGGCCTTCGTTACCGCGCCATTTTTCGCCTTTAAGCAAACCCACATCACCGCAACGAAACTGCTGGATCACGCGTGGATCACTGGGCTCAGCCTCAGGCTCGGCAAGTCGTCGACGGTCCATGACACCTTCCTTGAGCCACTGGCTGCCGACACCCGCATAGGTTGTCAGCAGCCGCACCGGTACGTGGTCAACGTGGAAGCGTGGGCACATCGCCTTGTCCAACGTGCGCAGGCGCAGGCCGACACGTTGGGCACCCAATAGGCAGGCAAATGCACTGACGAGCCAGGAGACATCGGCGATAAAGCCTTCATAGCCTTGCAGGTCGCTGAAACCTGCAGCCAGGCCCTGCAACGCCGGCTGCGAGTCTTCCTCCGGCAACTCAAGCACGCGTGATTCGGCCAAGGACTGGTCCATCGCCAACACCATGACCGCAAAATCGCTGATGTGCGCAGGAAGCTGACGCTGCCAGACCGCCAGGTTGGTGCCGTCGTCCAGGATCTGCGTGAATACCCCTGGCGTATCACCTTGGACCTGTCGTGCCTGCGTAGCCTTTTTCAGACTGGGCGCCAGCATCACGCCGCGACCTCGTCATGCCACGGGCCGAACGGATCCGGCAACAGCCGCCAGTTTTCGACCCCGAGGGCCATTTCCGCATCGGTGAGCAGGCAAGCGTCCAGTTCAGCGGCGAGTTGGCCAAAATCAATGTCCTGACCAATGAAGACCAGCTCCTGACGGCAATCGCCTGTGGCGGCCAGCCAGTTCTTCATGATCACCGCTGTGCTCTCTTCATCCTGCGGCCATTGGTTTTTCGGCACGAACCGCCACCAACGCCCGGCGAAGCCATGTCGCATCAAGCCGCCAGCCTGGGACCAACTGCCCGCTTCTTCAGGTTTGCTGGCCAGCCAGAAGAACCCCTTGGAGCGCAGGAGTTTGCCATTGGGCCACGGACGGTCGATAAAATTGAAGAACCGCTCGGGATGAAATGGCCGGCGTGCTCGGTAGGCGGTCGAGGCGATGCCATATTCCTCGGTTTCTGGCACGTGCTCGCCACGCAGTTCCTGTAGCCAGCCAGGTGCCTGGGCGGCGCGTTCGAAGTCGAACAGGCCTGTGTCGAGGATTCTGCCCAATGGCACCTGCCCCATGACCATCGGAATGATCTGCGCCTGGGCGTTGAGACGCTGCAGAATCGCAGTCAACTCTTCCCGCTCATGCTGACTGATCAGGTCGATCTTGCTGATCAGAATCACGTCGGCGAACTCGATTTGTTCGATCAGCAGGTCTGTGATTGAGCGCTCATCCTCCTCACCCAGGGTTTCGCCCCGTGACGCCAGGCTTTCGGCAGCCTGGTAATCCAACAGGAAATTCACCCCATCGACCACCGTGACCAGGGTGTCGAGTCGCGCCACATCGGCCAGGCTTCGGCCTTCTTCATCACGAAACGTGAAGGTTTCCGCCACTGGCAACGGTTCGGAAATACCGGTGGATTCGATCAGCAGGTAATCGAAACGCCCTTCCCTGGCGAGTTGCCCGACTTCTTTGAGCAAGTCCTCGCGCAACGTGCAGCAGATGCAGCCGTTGCTCATTTCCACCAGTTTTTCTTCGGAACGACTCAGGGTGACATCTCGCTGGACTTCGCTGCCATCGATGTTGATCTCGCTCATATCGTTGACGATCACCGCAACTCGTAGATTGTCGCGATTACGCAAAACGTGGTTGAGCAGTGTGCTTTTACCGGCACCGAGGAATCCGGAAAGCACGGTTACGGGAAGACGATTGGGCATCAGGTATATCCTCATCGGGCGGCCGCTTCGACTACGGCTCGTTTCCAGGTCTGACCAGGTTCAGGGGTCGCGTTTATGTTATAGTATAACAACACAATTCAACCACCCCGCCGTCCCGCATTGGTTGGAGATCATTCCATGCGCAGTCATCTGAAATTCGTATTGGCAAGCCCGTTGTTGCTGTGGATGTTAAGCGCTTCGGCACAAACCCCGCTCCTGGCGAACTGCACCCGCAGTGCGAATCTGCTGGCGTGCGCGGACATTCAGGGCAATGCCTACAGCGTCGCAACGGCGGGAAGCACAATTTATTTGCGGGGATTTGAAGCCGCCAGTCGTCGTTATTGGGCGCAAACAAACAGCCGTTACGGTCAGCTCACCTTCTTTACTGGTTTGGCATCGGATGGAGAAAGTTGGGTCGGATACAGCCGGCGTGTGGGCTGGACGACGCTCAATCGTTTCTCGAGCTCTGGTGGTAGTGCGGGTGCATTTGTATGCGGACGTATGAACGGCTGCCAGGATTCATCGCGCTGATGTTTCACGTGGAACGTGAACGTTTGGGGAAATGAAAATCTCTTCATGGAAAAGGCTTTTTTAAATTAGACGTTATACTATAACATCTAATTTTGAACCTTCGATGGACCTTGACCATGAACGCGTTAACCCTGCCCGACATCGCTGCGCAGGCTTCACGTCAAGCCCTACCCCTTGATTGGGTGGGTATGTGTGGCATCGCAACACCGGTGTTGATTGACGGCCAGCGGCTGAGCGCAATGGCCGACGCAGGTGTCAGCCTTGACGACGGTGAGGCGCGCGGCATTCACATGTCACGCTTATACCTGGCGCTGGAACTGCTCGAAGAGACTGCGCTTTCGCCAGCGTTATTGCGCCGAATCCTTCAGCAATTTCTCGACAGCCACGAAGGCTTGTCCCACGCGGCGTCGCTCAGTGTGCATACCGATCTGCTGCTCAAGCGTCCGGCACTCATCAGCCCGCTGATGGGTTGGAAACGTTACCCCGTGAGCATCGAAGCCCACTTGAAAAACGCAATGTTCCACGTGGAACTGAATATCCAGATTCCCTATTCCTCCACCTGCCCTTGTTCGGCCGCACTTGCCCGGCAATTGATCCAACAGCAATTCGTCGACGATTTCGCTAACAAGAAACTTGAACACGCCGAGATCCTGGCCTGGCTAGGTTCATCGAACGGTATTGTTGCCACCCCTCATAGCCAACGCAGTACGGCGTTCCTGAGTCTGCGCCTGAACGCCAATACCGACGATTTGCCGCTGCAGTTTTTCATCAACGAAGCCGAAGCAGCCCTCGGCACCGCTGTGCAAACCGCCGTCAAGCGCGCCGATGAACAGGCCTTCGCCCTGGCCAACGGCCAAAACCTGATGTTCTGCGAAGACGCCGCGCGGCGATTAAGCATCGCCCTGAGTCGGTCACCCGACATTGTTGCTCTGAATGTACGCGTTGTTCATGCCGAAAGCCTGCACGCCCATGACGCCGTGGCGCAAAGCCGCTGGACTCGGGAGGCATCATGATCAACTGCCAAGCGCTACGCTGGGGCGCCCCCGGACAACCTCTCACACCGCCGCTCACGATGCAGCGACCGGCCGGGAGTCTTACCGCCATCATCGGAGCCAACGGCTCGGGCAAAAGCAGCCTGTTGAAAGTGCTCGCGGGGATGCAAAAACCGCTCTCCGGCAAAGTCGCCTTGGATGTTCCACGCCGTGGTGGAGTTTCGTTCATGCCGCAGCAGCAACATCTGGATCGGCAATTTCCCATCAGTTTGCAAGCGTTGGTGGCGGCCGGTTCCTGGGGTAATCGACACACGCCAGCGAAGCGAAGGCAATTGCTCCAGACCGTGCTGGCCGACTGGGCGCTGACCGGACTCGAACATCGTCCGCTAATGGCGTTGTCTGGAGGCGAGTTGCAACGCGCCCTGCTCGCTCGCCTGAGCCTGGCCGAAGCGCCACTGCTATTGCTCGACGAACCCCACGCCGCCCTCGACGAACAGGGCCAGGCGCTGCTGTGGAAACACCTCCATCACTGGCATGCCCAGGGCCGAACCGTCGTGGTGGTGTGCCATGACCTGGCAGCGGTCCGCCAACATATCCCCCATACGCTGCTGATCAGCAACACCGGCTGCGTGCTGGGCCGCAGCGTCGACTTGATCGCTCAACAACCCCACACGTGGGTGGCCTGATGCTTGCGGCCACACATCTCTGGCAACCGTTTCAAGAGTTTGTCTTCATGCGCCGGGCCTTGCTTGGCGGCCTGGTGCTGGCATGCAGCACGGCGCCGTTGGGTGTGTTCCTGATTCTTCGGCGCATGAGCTTGATTGGTGATGCCGTGGCGCACGGCATTCTGCCTGGCGCCGCCCTGGGTTTCTGGTTCGCCGGGCTGAGCCTGCCAGCCTTGACCATCGGCGGCCTGGGCGCGGGCCTGAGCATGGCCGGGCTCGCCGCCTGGATTACCCGGCGTACCGGCCTAAGAGAAGACGCCAGCCTCGCGGCGATTTATCCAATTTCCCTGGCGGCCGGCGTGTTAATCCTCGGCATGGCCGGTAAACGCCTGGACTTGCTTCACTTGCTGTTCGGCTCGGCATTGGCGGTAGATGGCCCGACACTCACCGGCATGCTGTGGGTTTCTGGAGCCAGCCTGTTGGCGATGGCGTTGATTTATCGACCGTTGCTGCTCGATACGCTGGACCCGCTGTTCCTGCAAACCGTCAGTCGTCTCGGCCCGTTGGCCCATGGCGTGTTCCTGACCCTGGTGGTGTTGAACCTGGTGATCGGCTTCCAGGCCATCGGTGCGCTGATGGTGGTAGGCCTTATGATGCTGCCGGCCGCCGCGTCGCGATTCTGGAGCCGTCGCCTGCCACTGCTGATGCTGATCGCGGCGCTGCTCGGTTGCCTCTCGGTGTGGCTTGGCCTGTTGTTGTCCTTCTACTACTCACTGCCCAGCGGGCCGTCCATCGTACTGGTGGCGGGCGCGTTGTATCTGCTGTCGGTGGTATTCGGGCCGGTGCACGGTTTGCTGCGCCGCCCGCCTTTGCTCACATCCCAATGAGGTGTTTCCCAATGCGCGTTCTGCTCGTGCTATTCAGTCTGATGCTGTCCATGTCCCTGTCCGCCGCCGAAAAGCTTCAGGTGGTGACGAGCTTCAGCATCCTCGCCGACATGACCCGACAGGTCGGCGGTGAGCATATCCACATCACCAATATGGTCGGGCCGGACGCCGATGCACACACCTACGAACCCACGCCAGACGACGCCAAGGCATTGCTCAAGGCAAAACTGATCATCAAGAACGGACTGGGCTTCGAGCCATGGTTGGATCGCCTGGTGACCAGCACTGAAACCACAGCCCCGGTGGTCAGCGCCAGTCGCGGCGTCATCCCGCGCTCACTGGATGAGGATGGCGAGACCATCCCCGACCCGCACGCGTGGCACAACCTGGCGAATGCCGAGTTGTATGTCAGCAACATCACCAAGGCATTGGAAGCAGCCGACCCGGCCAACAAGGCCGACTACGAACGCAACAGCCAGGCGTACCTGAAGAAAATCTATGCCCTGCTCGCCGAAGCCAAGGCCAAGCTCGGTGCATTGCCTGCTGGCAATCGCAAGATCGTGACCTCCCACGACGCATTCGGTTACCTGGGCCAGGCCTATGGCATCGAGTTCATGGCGCCCCAGGGTTTATCCACAGAGCGTGAACCGTCGGCGGCAGAAGTCGCGGCACTGATTACCCAGATCCGTCAGGCGAAGGTCAAAGCGGTGTTCATGGAAAACATCAAGGACGCACGCCTGCTCAAGCAGATCGCCGACGAGAGCGGCGCGCACATCGGTGGTACGCTGTACTCCGATGCACTCGCGACCAGTGGACCGGCTAGCACCTTTACTGGTCTTTTCGAATACAACCTCAATACGTTGTATGAGGCGCTGAGTCGGCCTTGAGAGCATTCGTGGGTGCAAGGCTTTGCCGCGATGAACGGTGACGCGCTTGGCGACTCACCGAAATTGCCTGCATCGCGAGCAAGCTTGGCTCCCACGGGCTCACCAAACGATCCCTTTAAATAGCTTCAAGCCCTCGGCTTGACCGTCCCGCAATCCTGCCCCAGCCACACTGCACGCGTGTCGAGGCTACCGTTCTGCTGGATGCCGGTGGCATTGAACGTGCCGTTGACCTTGGTGGTGAATTCACGATCGCTCTGGAACGTCGCGACGCCGTTCCCCTGGGCTTTCGGGCAACTGAAGCGAAACTTCCACTGATTGCCGGTACGCTCGGTGATCTGCTGCTTGCAACCCGATTGCGGGTCTTGCAGCGGAATGTCATTGGTTTGCACCTGCGCCGGGGTCAGGCAGACGCGGATGCCTTTACCGCCCATGGTAATGCCCTGCTTTTCCAGCATCGCCCGTTGCTCCGGAGTCATCTGGTTCTGCACCTGGCCCAGGATCAGTTGCAAGTCCGGAAGGTTCTGGTTATCGACCTTCATGTTACTGGTAGTCAGCTCCCATAACCCCGGCTGGAGCATCTGCGCCTGAGCCGCCATCGGAACCGACAACCCCATCACCAAGGCCACACCCAGCAGACGAACATTCATTGCATAAACTCCAGAGGACAAGTGGCCGTTAGACGCCGCCCTCAGCCTTCGGTTCAGGCCCGGGACGAGTGAATTAAATAGCGACATTCGCCATGGAACATGGTCTGTTAAGCATTGAAACTTCCGGAGCAAGAATGCCCCATGGATTATTTCGGCCCGCATGTTTTCGGTTACCTGATCGCGCTGCTCCACACCCTGGGCTTCATTGCCGCCGTCCACGCCGTATTGACGGTGCGCACGGCCCAAGGCTCGATTGCCTGGGCCCTGTCGCTGCTGTTTATTCCCTACCTGACGTTGATCCCTTACCTGGTTTTCGGGCGCAGCACTTTTGATGGCTACATCAAGGCGCGCCGACAAGCCAACGAAGAGATGCGCAAGGCGATCTCCGAGCTGAACTGGCGGCCGTGGGTTGAAGAGGCTTTGACCGCCCGTGCCTCCCAGGCCTACGATTCGTTACGGGCCATGCCCAAGCTGGGGCGCACACCGTGCCTGGCGAACAATCAGGTGCGTTTGCTCGTCAATGGGCAGGCCACGTTCGAGGCAATCTTCCAGGCCATCGATAACGCGCGGCAGGCCGTGCTGATTCAATTTTTCATCATCCACGACGACCACCTCGGCCTGCGCCTGCAGACACTGCTTCTGAAAAAAGCCGCCGAAGGCGTGGCGGTGTATCTGCTTTATGACCGCATTGGCAGCCACTCCCTGCCCCACCGCTACGTCCAGGCGTTGCGCGACGGTGGCGTCCACGTGAAAGCCTTCGCCACCCGCAGCGGCTGGCTCAATCGGTTCCAGGTCAACTTTCGCAACCACCGCAAGATCGTGGCGGTGGATGGCGTTCTAGGCTTCGTTGGCGGGCACAACGTGGGCGATGAATACATGGGCGAAAAGCCGCCCCTGGCGCCTTGGCGCGACACCCATGTCGAAGTCTGCGGCCCGGTGGTGGGGAGTATGCAAGAGTCGTTTGCCGAGGACTGGTTCTGGGCGGCCCGTTCGCTGCCACCGCTGATCCTGCCAGACACCTACCCGGACGACGGAGTGCTCTGCCAGTTGCTGACCAGCGGCCCGGCCGATGCCTACGAAACCTGTTCGCTGTTTTTCGTCGAGGCTATCCATGCGGCCAGCGAGCGAGTCTGGATCACAACGCCTTACTTCATCCCCGACGAAGCGGTGTTCGCGGCCTTGCGCCTGGCGGTGCTGCGTGGGGTGGACGTGCGCATCCTGCTACCCTCGCGGCCAGACCACAAGATCGTCTACGCCGCGTCCAGCCTGTATGCGTTTGAGGCGGTGCGGGCCGGTGTACGGATGTTCCGTTACGCGCCGGGCTTCCTGCATCAGAAAGTGGTGCTGATCGACCGTGAAATCAGCGCCATCGGCAGTGCGAACCTGGACAACCGTTCGTTCCGCTTGAATTTCGAAGTCATGCTGCTCACGGTGGATATTCCGTTCGCCACCGAGGTCGAGCAGATGCTTGAGCAGGACTTCGCCCAAGCCGTGGAAATCGACAAACAGGAAAGCCGGGAGACCCACCGCCTGCAAAAGATCGGCATGCGGATCGCCCGGCTTATTTCCCCGATTCTCTAAGGGGTGTAGATGTCGTCGCGGGTCCAGGGCAACTCATGGCTACCGTCGGCGTGGGCCTTCACCGCCAGGATCTGGTGCAGATTGATCCAACCCTTGGCGAATGCGTAGGCGCAGCCGGCCAGGTACAGACGCCAGATCCGCAACGCCTGTTCCGGCACTTCCTTCGCGGCGGCCTCGAGATTGTCCTCCAGGCGTTCACTCCAATGATCGAGGGTGCGCGCGTAATGCAGGCGCAGGCTTTCCACGTCGACGATCTCCAGCCCCGCTTCGCTGATCTCGGCAGAGATCATCGACAGGTGCGGCAACTCGCCGTTGGGGAATACATACTTCTCGATGAATTCACCGGCACCACGACCGACCGGACGACCGTCGGTGTGCTTGGCGGTGATGCCATGGTTCATCACCAACCCACCCTCACGCACCGCGCCGAACAGCGTTTTGCAGTACTGCTCGAGGTTAGCGTGGCCAACATGCTCGAACATACCGACGCTGACCACTTTGTCGAAACGACCGTCCTGAGGCAGGTCGCGGTAATCCAGCAATTGCAACTCGACCGAATCCTCCAGGCCTTCTGCCTTGACCCGCTCCCGCGCCAGTGCCAGCTGCGCCTTGCTCAGGGTAATCCCGAAGACTTTGGCACCGAACTCGCGTGCCGCGTAACGGGCCAGGCCGCCCCACCCACAACCGACATCCAGCAGGTAGTCACCCGGCTGTAATCGCAGCTTGCGGCACAAATGGCGGAATTTGGCTTGCTGGGCCTGTTCGAGGCTTTCACTGCCCGTCTCGAAATAGGCACAGGAATAGGCCATGTCACTGTCGAGCCATAGCTGATAGAACGCGTTGGAAAGATCGTAGTGATAGGAGATCGCCTTGGCGTCGGTTTCCTTGTCGTGGAGCGATCGCACCGGCGGATTGTCGACGTCATCCTCGACCAAGGCCTGGCTCAATTCATCGCAGACACGAATGACTTCGTGAATCGAACCTTCGAGCTCCAGTTTGCCTTCGACGAATGCCGCTCCTAGCGCATCCAGGCTCGGATGGGTGAATTGCGCGACCATTTGTGGGTCCTTGACCACGATCGTGACACTGGGGTCGTCGCCCAGTGAAAACTCATGGCCATCCCAGAGCCGCAACCGAAGCGGTAGATGCAGATTCTGTAAGGCCGGTGGAAGTTGCGCGAGCATGAATAATCCCCCCTTGTTTCAGACGTCTGAAATGAGGGTAGACCATCATAGAAAAATAGCAGGCTATCGAATTTATAGCCTTTCTCTATCACTGTCCCAAATTCACTCCTTGTGCCGGGTAACGCCAGTATGGGTACGCCCTCTCCAACAGAGACTGCAAGGGTGACGCACAGTTCGCCAAGGGTTATCCAACGGCTCCCTTCGCTTGGATTTTCAGGAGCGGCTCCTGGAATCGCAGCAATCGCCCCGCATTACCTAACACTAGCAGGGTACTGAGATTATGCAGCAGCGCGGCGATCATCGCCCCCGCCGCACCGAGCCAGCCGAAGGCGGCAAAGGCGACGATTGCCAGTGTCCAGCCCAAGCCAATGATCACGTTGACCTGCAACGTGCGCCTGCATTGGCGGCTCAATCGCACGCAGGTGCCGAGGCGGCGCAAGTCGCTGCCGATCAGCACGATGTCTGCCGACGCCAGTGCGATGTCTGCACCGCCTGCGCCCATTGCGACACCCACCACTCCGGCCTTGAGCGCCAGGGAATCGTTGATGCCATCGCCCACCACCATGGGGCGGAACCCATGGTCGATTTCGGCCATGACCCGTTTGAGTTTGTCTTCAGGGAGGGCCTGGGCTTGCAGGTCGCCGATGCCGACATCCCGGGCCAGGGTCGTGGCCACGCTCTGGCGGTCGCCGGTCAGTAGCAACTGACGTCCCAGGCCCAGCTCGCGCAGCTCGGCCATGGCAACCCGCGCCTCCGGCTTGACGCTGTCGGCCAGCAACAGCCAGGCGAGGAATTGCCCGTCCAGGGCCAGGCCGGCAATCGGGCCGTCATGCTCCGGGACCGCTGACGTTTGAATGCCCAGTTGTGCAAACAACTCCGGTCGCCCGAGCGCCGCTTCGCCCTGGGCGGTCATCGCGACCACCCCCAACCCCTGGCGCTCATGAATGTCCGTCAGCGCCAGGCAGTCTTCCTGTTCCGCCAGCCCTGCCAACGCCCGACTGACCGGATGACTGCTGGCCGAACCGAGGCTGGCAGCCAAAGACAACAGCAGCGATGAGGGAGCATCCTGGACATGTTCGATAGATTGCAGGCGCAGGACGCCGTAGGTCAAAGTACCGGTCTTATCGACAACCAACGACGTCAGGTCCGCCAGTTCTTCCAGGAAGGCCGAGCTGCGGATCAGGATCCCGTGGCGCGCCGCCACCGCGATCCCGGCAATGGCGGTGGCCGGCGCCGAAAGCACCAACGCACAAGGACAGGCGGCGACCAATACCGCCAGCATCGCCTGGGCATCGTTGGTCACGAACCAGGTCACCGCCGCCAGCAGCAACACCAGCACCAGGTAACTGCCGGCGTAGCGTTCCAGCAAGCGAGTGATTGGCGGCTTGGAGCGTTCGGCGTTTTGCATCAGGGCGATGACTTTGCCCAGGGTTGATTCTTCGCCGGTCCGGGTCACTTCCAGGCGCAGCAGGCCATCCAGATTGATCGCGCCACCAAAGACTTCTGTGCCGACCACAGCCTCCAACGGCACCGACTCACCCGTGATGGGTGCGGTGTCGAGGCTGGCCTGGCCGGATAACACCCGACCATCGGCCGGCACTCGATCGCCAGCGCGCACCTCCACGACATCGCCGGGCTGGAGTGTCGCGTTGTCGACGTCGATGATCGAACCGTCGGCCTGCACCTTGCGACCTTGGCTGCGGGTCAGTTGGCCAAGGGCATGGATCGCCTCTTGAGAGCCAATGACGCTGCGCTCTTCCAGCACATGCCCGAAGATCATGATGATCGGCAACAACGCCGCCGTCAGCAGGTCGCCCGTGGCCCAGGCACCGAGCATCGCCAGGGCGATGAGTTGGTCGGTAATCCCGTGCAGGCTTGGGTAACGCAAGCTGTACCAGGCCGAACGCATCACCGGCACCGCCACCAATAGCGAGGCGAACCCCAATAGCAGTTGGCTGACACCGCTCTGCTCTGGCGACCAGCCGCGCCATACCAGCCCCAATGCGAGCAAGCCGAGGGCAAGCATCGCCAAGGTCAGTTGCCTGGCGGCGATGCGTTGTTCCGTCGAGGACAACATTGGTGCGGCGCTGGTTTGGGCGGTCATTGTCCGGCTCCCTGGATGATCAGACGGGCATCGTCTTTCGGGTCGATCGTCGTCACTGAACCGGCCTGGCGAAGGATGGCAGGCATGCGTTCGCGATACAGGCGCAGCAGCATTTGCGGATCGCTGCCTTGGGTCTTCGCCAAGCCCAGCACCGTGGCCGTGTCGGCCGAAGCCTTGGCGAGTCGTTCGCTGGCCTGGGCATGGGCAACTTGCACGGCACGGTCGGCGTCTTGGCGAGCGGACTGGGAGAGCTTTTCGGCTTCTGTGCGCGCGTTGGCCACGGCTTTATCGGCCTGCTGGCCGGCCGTCAGCACCGCGTTGAAGGCACTCACCGCCGGCCCCGGCAAACTCGATTGCACATCGACCCGCACCACTTCGATGCCCAACCCCTGCCCCGTCGCCGCCAGGTCAGCCAGGCGCCGGTTAAGCCCCTGCACCAGATCGCCACGCAAGCGTTCGCGGCGTTCGGCCGCCTGGTTGTCGCTGCCCATCAGTTCGGGGCGAGCCACCAGAATGGTGTCCAAGTCCCGGGCTGCGGTCAGGGCCACGGCACTGCGGGTCGCCAATCGGTCCAGTGCCGGCAGGACATGTTCACCTTGCAAGACGAAGGCGTAAGGGTCGGTGACTTTGTAGAACACCCGCACATCGAGTTGCACCACGCCGGCATCACCGGTCAATAAATAACCAGAGCCGGCCAAAGCATCGCTAACCGGCGTGGCGAAACTGGCCACACGATCAGCCTGCAGGGCCGCATCCGAGCGCAGCAGATTCTCCACCCGCCGCTCAAGCACCCGATCCGCAGCGGGAAGCAAGACGACTTGTTCCACAGGACGAGGCCACGCCAACAAAAGACCGGCATTCTGGATGCGATCCAAGGCGCCAAAGTGCAGCACCACCGCGCGATTCTGCGGATCAATCTGCCGCACGTTGGAAAAGAGCCAGGCCAACGCCGCCAACACCGTGACGGCGTAAAGCGCAAGAAATGCCAGGCGTCCGGCCTGGATCCACGGGCTGGATAACTCGTTTGTTCCACGTGGAACCAAACTCATGGTTGTGTTCCACCTTTGCCGTCCACGGAAACCGGACCGTCCACCAGGACACGGAATGGTGCCGCATCGGTGCGCAAAATCAGCTTCGTCCCTGGGCTGACAATGGTGCCCAAGGTGTCCAACGAACGGAGCAGATTGTAGAGCTGCGGGGAGCCGGCGTATGCCCGACCATAGATCTCAGCGGCTTCTACTCGCGACTGCGCTTCGATATCCGCGGCTTTCACCGTGGCATCGGCTTGCAAGACTCGCGCATCACGTTCTGCGGCGGAGCGAATCTGCGCCGCTTCGCGCTTGCCGACGGCGGTGCGTTCGGTGGCGATGGTTTCACGCTCGGCGCGCATGCGATCCACCGTCGCCGTCAGCGTCACCGAGGGCAAGGTCAGGCGCTCAACGCCGACTTGCAATACGCGCACGCCATAAGTGGTGAGCAACTGCTGATCAATCTGCTGACGCAGTTGAGCTTCGAAATCGGCGATGCGCACCTGGCTGGCATCGGTGTTAACCAAGTTCGCCAGGTCAAAACTGGCGGCGGTGGTTTCCAGCGCCGAGCCGACGAAGGTGCGGATCTGCCGTGCGGCTTCGTCCGGTTGGTTCTGCACCGCGCGCATGAAACGCTGCACGTTTTCCGGGTCACCCTGCACCTGCCACGCCACGTAGGCCTGGACGATGATCCGCAGCCCATCACGAGTGCCGACATCCTGCAAACCGCTGGACGTAGTGCGCAACCGCAGGTCCACCGGAATCGCCGCCTCGAACGGTGCCGGCCAGCGCCAACCCAAGCCAGGTTGCAGCAGCACCCGCGCCGGATTGCCGAAACGGGTGATGACCGTGGCCTCCCCCGAGCGCACTTGCACCAGGCTTGCGGCCGCGACGGCAAACGCCACCAGCAACGCTGCCCAACCCATGCGCCGCCACGGGAACGGACCGGCCTGCTGCGGATCGCCATGATGGTGGTGATGATGACCATGTTGATGACCGGCATGGCCGTGATCGTGACCAGCGTGGTCGTGGTGATCGTGTGAAGAGGACTGGCTCAATGGGCAGCTCCTGGCGGGACAGGGTTACGCGGCGACGCAGGGTCTGCCGGCAGCGTGAAGGTACGCAAGTCGATGGTCGGCGCGTTGCCGCTGCCGCCCAGGCGATGATCGAGAATCAGCAACCGGGCATTGGCGAGGCCTTGGCTGAGTTGGCCCAGGTAATGCTCCAGCACAAACGCGTGCCCCGCCGTCGCGTAGGCTTTGCGGTCGGCACTGAAGCGCAGGTCGGCAGCCTGGGCGGTTGCGTTGATTTCCCGGGCGGTAGCCGTGGCTTGGTCATGGGCGACGCTGGCTTGCAATTGTGCCTGGTTGGTCTGTTCGGCCGCCGCGCCGCGCTCTCGGGCGATCAATGCCTGCGCACCGATCTGCGCCGCCTGCACGCCGTGGTAGGCATTGGCCGCACCAGCCGGTGGATGAATCGCCTCCACAACCGTCGCCAGGATTTCCACACCGCTATCGAGCGATTGCAAATCAGCCTGGACGGCGCGACCGATTTCATCGGCGAGGCTGACACGATCAGCACCCAGCAAACCATCCAGCGTGCGCGATGCAAACTCATGCACCAGGATGCGGCTGGCGGTGCTGCGGATCAGCGTCGGCACATCGGCGCTGTTGTAGGTCGCCGCCAAGGCCGCGGCGTCTGTCAGGCCGATGCGGTAGACAAAGCGCACGTCCATGTTGACGATCTGGAAGCTCTGCTGGTCGGCACGACGACTGGCAATGACCTGGGACTTGTCGTTCACATGGCTGGCGTCCCACAACCGATTAGCGATTGCCGGCGCCGGTCCCTCCGCCGGTTCAGCCTCGACCATTGCTCGATTCTCCGCGACGCTGGTCGCCAGTTCATGCACAACGCCATTCTCGACGTTGAGCACCCTGCCCCACGGCCAAGGCAACGCGACATGCAAGCCCGGGCCGAACACCTCTACCGGTTTGCCAAAGCGCTCATAGATGCCACGCCCCTGCAGCGGCACTTCGTGCACGCCAGTCAACAACCAGCCCACCAGCACCACCAGCGCCACCACCGGCAAAAAAGCCCGGCGCATGTAGCTGAAGGCCCAGATCTGGCGCAAGTCGATGCCAAAACGGTTGTGCAGTTCATGTTGCAAGGCCAGCAACGGTTGCGGCGGCCAGCGCAGCAGATCGGCGATCACACTGCGGCCCAAGAGCGTCGGTTCCAGGGCGTCCCGGCGCGGAATGAATAACGACAGCACAGCCCGCAGCAAAAACTCGGCCGCCACCACGCCCGGCAACAGCCCCATCAGCACGGCCAGGCGCAGCGGCCAGATGGACGTTTCTGCGACGAACAACAAACACAAAGCGCCGAGCACCAGCACGATGATCGCCACCCGCGTCAGTTGCGCCAGCGGCGGCGCTTCCGGCCACTCACCGGGAGATTGCTGGGCCAATTGCCGCTCGAACACTAATAGCCCGAATGCCAACAACAACGACAACACCGCCCCCACACTGGCGGGGACACCAAGGGCGGCAGCCGGCAGTTGCAAATTCCAGGCTTGCTCCAGGCCCAGCAATACCAGCAATGACCAACCGGCCAGCCACAACGCAGGCGCACCGATCAGTTTCAGCAGACCGACCCCGCGTGCGCCGATTCGCTCCAGCAGCCGCTCATACCAACCCAGGTTATCAACAGGCTCGTTTTCCACAGGCGGGTTATCCACAGCTGGCAGCAGCGCCCTGCTACGCCATTGCGTCACCCACCAGGCCGATTGCAAACCCGCTACCAACACCAAGAGTCCCGCACCTTGGCTGACCAGCAGAACCGGCCACAGCGATTGCGGCGAAAACACCCCGATAAAAAATGCCAGTACCAGCCCCAAACCCGCCACGCTTCCCAGGGCGAAGGCGATCTGCTTCAAGCGGCGCCCTTGGAACGACGCCTGCTGAAAACGCGGCCATTCGGCCACCTGTGCCCCTTCGACATCAAGATCGACTTGCATACCACCCCAACACTCGTGGCGATCAAAATCCGGCCCGTGGACAAATGCCCACTGAGGCTGCGTTATATGCCGTTACCTTATAACGATTCCTGTGAAATTTCCGTTTTGAATTCTTCATGACAAGGCCAACGCAGGCCTCTTGACTTAAGCCTTGACCGAAATCTGCGGAAACGCTCATATTACGAGCATAATTTTCTATCAGGCCAAGCAGGAGAGCAGCGATGAGCAACTACGACGTGATCATTCTGGGCGGCGGACCCGGCGGGTATAACGCGGCGATTCGGGCCGGGCAGTTGGGGTTGAAAGCCGCCTGTGTCGAAGGCCGAGCCACCCTGGGCGGCACGTGCCTGAATGTCGGCTGCATGCCCTCCAAGGCCTTGCTGCATGCCTCGGAACTGTACGAAGCCGCCACGGGAGCGGAATTCGCCAACCTGGGCATTGAAGTCAGCCCCACCCTCAACCTTGCGCAGATGATGAAGCAGAAAGACGAAAGCGTGGCCGGCCTGACCAAGGGCATCGAGTTTCTGTTTCGCAAGAACAAGGTCGACTGGATCAAAGGCTGGGGCCACATCGACGGGCCCGGCAAGGTGATCGTTACCGGCGACGATGGCGCCAAGACCGAACTCAGCGCCAAGGACATCGTCATCGCCACGGGCTCGGAACCTATGCCGCTGCCAGGCGTGCCAATCGACAACCAGCGCATCCTCGACTCCACCGGCGCCTTGTCCCTGGGTGAGGTGCCCCGGCATCTGGTGGTGATCGGCGCTGGCGTCATTGGCCTCGAGCTGGGCTCGGTCTGGCGGCGCCTGGGTGCCCAGGTGACCGTGGTGGAATACCTCGATCGCATCTGCCCGGGCGTGGACGGCGAGGCCGGCAAGACCTTGCAGCGGGCCTTGGCTAAACAAGGTATCCAGTTCAAGTTGAGTTCGAAGGTCACCGGCGCCACGACCTCGGCCAGCGGCGTGCAATTGCAGATCGAACCGGCAGCGGGCGGCGAAGCACAGTCCCTGGATGCCGATTACGTGCTGGTCGCCATCGGTCGTCGGCCTTACACGCAAGGACTGGGGCTGGAGAACGTCGGGCTGAGCCCTGACCAGCGCGGCATGCTCGCCAACCAGAATCACCGGACCGAAGCGCCCGGCGTCTGGGTCATCGGTGATGTGACGTCCGGACCGATGCTGGCCCACAAGGCCGAAGACGAAGCCATGGCCTGCATCGAACAGATCGCCGGCAAGGCCGCCGAGGTCAACTATGCGCTGATTCCCAGCGTCATCTACACCCGTCCGGAACTGGCCAGCGTCGGCAAGACCGAGGAACAACTCAAGGCCGAAGGCCGTGCCTACAAGGTCGGCAAGTTCCCCTTCACCGCCAACAGCCGAGCCAAGATCAACCATGAGACCGAAGGGTTCGCCAAGGTCCTGGCCGATGAACGCACCGATGAGATCCTTGGCGTGCACCTGGTAGGCCCGAGCGTCAGTGAGATGATCGGTGAATACTGCGTGGCCATGGAATTCAGCGCCTCAGCCGAGGACATCGCCCTGACCTGCCACCCACACCCTACCCGCTCGGAGGCTTTGCGCCAGGCGGCCATGGATGTGGAGGGGATGGCGACACAGATGTAGGAACAACGCAAAGCGGGAATGAACACCTGTGGCGAGGGAGCTTGCTCCCGCTGGGTGGCGCAGCCGCCCCAAATCGGCTGACGCGATTTTCGGGCAAATCGCATCAGCCGATTCTACGACGGCTTCGCCGCCGAGCGGGAGCAAGCTCCCTCACCACAATCGGTGTTCGCCCGTTAGCTAGCCGACATCCGCGCCTTGCGCCGGCGCCGACTGATCAATCCCAACGCCACTGCCACCACCAGCACGGCCCCGCCCACTTCCAACCAGGCCTTGTAAGGTCGCAGCGCCGAACGCATCGGGTCCAAGGCCTGGGTCACGTAGCGTTTGTTCGCCTTGCTGAAGTCCGGTTCCTGGCATTGATGACCGAAATCCCCGGCCCAATCCACATACGGACCTTCCTTCACATAGCGTTGATACAGCGCGCTTTGCTCCTCAAGGCTGGAGTTGTACCCCACCGCTTTGCACAGCACCGCCGCAAACGCCTGGCTGGTATGCGGCAAATGATCCGCCGCCTGGCTCGCCAGCGCCGTGGCGACGAACCGGTAGTGATAACGCACATCCGGCTGCGCGGCGCTGGCCTGCTGGCGTTGCACTTCGCCTTCGGCCACCAGCGGCCCGACCTTCAGCTCAACCGGTTCCAGGCTGTAATTGCCTCCCAGGCTGGCGTAATCCGGCGCCATCTCATAGCCAAGCAACTCCATGCCCCATTTGCGCGCCATCCAGGACGCATTGAAATAGGCCTCGGCCCGTCGGGTTGGCCACCATTTGGACTCCGCGTCCTGGCGCAATTGCCCATAGGCGCGGGCCTTGTTCTGCAAGTCTGCGTTATCGAAATAAGCCGGTGCCTCATCAAAGCGCCCCTCCCTCAGCAAGCGACGACCCAGCAGATTGCGCAGGCTCGCAGCCACCGGCAGCGGCACGTAGTTGTCCCGATCCTCCTGACTCAACACCGGTGGCGCCGGAACTTGGGCGTCGACGTACTGCTTGAGCTCATCCACCGTCAGCACACGCTCGGCAACTGCGGCAGCGTCGTACCAATAGTTGCTCTGGCCGCGATAGAGCTGATCGAAGGCTTGCAGGTAATCGCCGCGCTGCAAGGCCAGGATCGCGCTTTCACCTTCGACCCGGCACTTGGGCTGCACCGACTCGAAGTTCCAATCCGGTGTCCGCCGGCTGCCCCAGGATTCATCGTTCGGGAAAGCCTGGGCAGCCTTGGCATAAGCCGCCGCCGCGGCCACTTTGTCGCCGTCGCGCAAGGCCAGCTTGGCACGCACCCACCAGGCCAGGCCGGTGTCGGCAGCCTTTTGCGCAAAAGCCTGGGCACTGGCGTAATCGCCGTGCTGGTAACTCACCGCCGCCAAACGGTCGGCATCGCCCAGATTGTCCCGGGCGTTGGCTTGCAACAGTTCGAACAGCCTTTTCTCGCCCGAGGGTTCTTCACCGTCCCACCAGCCGACGCGGCTGAGCAGGTAGGCGGTGACCAACCGCTGCACCAACGGGGTCTTGAGCAGTTCGCTCAAGCGCTCATCCGGCTGGACGCTCAAATCACCGGCCAATTGCAGCAACGAGCTGTAGCCGACCGGAGACCCTTGCAGGTTCTGGATCGCATACAGGCCGATGGCACTGTCCCAATCGTCAGCGGTGTAGGCCACCCGGGCTTCTTCGCCAAGGCTGGCGACGCCCAGTTCCAGCGGATCGCTGAAGCCGGCAATGCTCAACTCGCGGGCCAGGCGAAACGCCGCTCGCGCCTGGTCCTGCAAGACCACAGGGTCGCCGCTGCCGGCCTCGGTGCTCACGGCGAACAACGCCCGGCCAAGGGAGTATGCGGCCCAGGTGCTGCGCAACCGACGTTGGTCAGCCGGTAACGCCAGCAATTGCTGGAACGCCTCCACAGCGCGCTGATGCTCACCGATGTTGAAAGCCGCCGCGCCAATCGCATACAAGCGCAGCTCATCAGGCAGGTTGGCCGCTTCGGCTGCCACCTGGTCAACATCGGTCAGGGCTCGCAGGCGCTCCACCACCGCTTGCTGCGGCGGGGTCAGGCCGATCTGCTCGGCCTGGTTGCGTTGTTCAACGTAGGAAGGCGGGTCGTCATAGCTGTAGTCCGGGTTGCGTGTCGCCTCGGTGGCCGGCTTGAGCCCGGCAATCGCCTGGCCGAGACGGCTGACCTCGAAGCGAAAGCTGCCTTCGGGTAATTCGGCCAGCGACTGGGCGCGGTTATCCAGCAGGCGCATCGGGAAATCCGGCCCGCAAGCCAGCACCGGGCCCAGCGGCAGGCAAAGGCTCAGGCACAGCAGGTGACGAGGCCACTTACGGGTAAACATTGAAACCTCCTTGGTCAATTTTCGTACAGCGCGCCCAACCGATTGCCCGTTGGCTGCCAGCCGCCAAGCGGCCTTCCTGAACGCGGGTGAAGGTAAGCAGTCCGGGGGTTTGTTGCAACGTATAGCCGGCCAAGGCATCGACGCCGTCACACGCGCCGACAGCCAGCGTCAGGCGCTGGGGCCAGGGACTGTCGAGATTGCCCTGGTTAACCAGGCGGATATCGTACAAACCACCCTGCTCCCCCCACTGCAACGCCAAGCGACTGTCCAGGTTATCTCCCCGGGCGACGGCGCCGAGCGTGATCAGGCTCCACGCACGTCGGTCGCCGGCCAGCGGCAGGCGAAACCAGATCAATCCAGCGAGATGTTTCGGTGGATCGGCACGCAAATCTGCCGCAAGCCCGGCCACTTGTTGCGGATCGGCCAGCAACTCCCGCCGCTCGCCACCGCGATCGATCGGCACTTCGCTTTCCACCATCGGCGCGCCACTCTCCTGGGTCAGCAGCGCCACGCCGTATGCCGGCAGGGCCAGATAAAACGGCCGTGTGGTGATGTCGCTCCAGCGTTGCGCCCAGTGCCGAGCCTGTTTCGGATCGAACAATCCCTGCCTCGGGTCGCTCACCGCGTGGACCTGCAGCACGCTGCTGTCCACCGTTTCCAACAACCCAGGCAATGCCGGGCTGTCGAGCCAGGCCGGTAGCGCGGTAATACTCAACCGCACGTTGGCCGGCAGGACATGCCGCAGTTGGCCGAGGAACTTTCCATAAGCCGGCAACCGTGCGTTGCCCGCATCGTGGTCGATTTCTACCCCTATCGGAGTCAGGCCTTGGGCTTGCCAATCGCCCAGCACCTGCTGGATCTGCGCGATCACCTCGTCCTGGTCCAAAGCCTTGAGCTGACCGTCCAGACGAATCACAGCGATCAGCGGACGGCCATCAACCTTGAGCAAGGCCGGATCGATCCGCGCACGGCTCCAGCCCGCCCCGGGAAAAGCCTGCAACGCCAGCACCCGCAGCGTGGAAAAATCTCCCCGGCTTTGGCGCAGCGCCAGCGCGTGGGCCGGGATCCATTGGCGTTGCCAGATGTAGAGCTGTTGATCGAGGGCCGGGACCGGAGGTTGTTCGCAGCCCCCCAAAAGCAACACGGCAAGGGCCAGGGAGAGCCGGAAAAGAAAAGTCATGGAGCCTCACCCCCATCAAAGCCCAGCAGATTACCGCCACTCGGGTCGAAGCGGAAATGGTGCAGAGGAGATTTGATCCTACTGTGGGAGCAAAGCTTGCTCGCGAAACAGACGCCTCGATCTCTGAAAGACCGCAGTGCCTTCATCGCGGGCAAGCCTTGCTCCCACAGTGAAAATAAATCCCCTCGCCACCGGGTTCCGTTTCAGGCGTGCTTTTGCAACCCGACAACCGTACGCGGCATGCCCACGAACCCGGGCAAGGCTTCGATCCGCGCCAACCAGGCCCGCACATGGGCATAGTCCTCCAACGACACATTGCCTTCGGGTGCGTGGGCGATGTAGCTGTAGCCGGCGATGTCCGCGACGGTCGCAGCGTCACCCGCCAGATAAGCACGGTTGCTCAATTCTTGATCAATGACTTTCAGCACGTTGTGGGAACGGGCAATCACGTCCTCAGCGTTGTAGGCCGCGCCAAACACCGTGATCAGTCGCGCCGTGGCCGGGCCCGCGTGGATCGGCCCAGCCGCCGCCGACAACCAGCGCTGCACCCGGGCGGCGCCAACAGGATCGGTCGGCAGCCAGCGGCCCTTGCCATATTTGTGCGCCAGGTACACCAGGATCGCGTTGGAGTCCGCCAGCACCACGCCGTCATCGTCAATGACCGGCACCTGGCCAAACGCATTGAGCGCCAGGAAGTCCGCCTGTTTGTGCGCGCCCTTGGCCAAGTCGACGAAGACCTCTTCGACCGGTAGCCCGAGCAACGAAAGCATCAATTGAACGCGATGGGAATGGCCGGACAGCGGGAAGTGATAGTGCTTGATAGGGTTCATGGTCGACTCCGCAGGAAGTGACGCCATCAGCACAACGGCGTCGATGGGGTCATCTTCCGCTCCAGGCAAAACCAAGAGAATCACCCAGAAATGCAATCCATTGTTTCAGCCAGCGAAACAATGCTTCAACCGCTTAAGGCCGGATGTTCGCGCAGTGCACCGACGACGAAATCGACAAAACTGCGGACCCGCGCCGGCGCATTTCGCCCGCCCTGGTACACCACATGGATCGGCAGAGGCGGCAATTCAAAATCGGCCAGGACGATTTCCAGTTCCCCGGCCGCCACGTTGCCTGCCACTTGGTAAGACAGGACCCGCGTCATCCCCAACCCCTGGCAGGCGGCGGTGATCGCGGCCTGGTTGGCCGTCACCACCAGCCGAGGCACGGGCCGGACGGCCAACGGTTGGCCTGAATCGATGAAGGTCCAGCTTTTGACCTGGCCAATGGCCGATGATGCCACCACGGGCATTCGCTCCAAATCCTCCGGATGCCGGGGCCGCCCGTGGCGTGCGAAGAAATCCGGGGCGCCGCACACCACTCGCCGTACTTCACCGACCCGCACGGCGTGCAGGTTGCTGTCCGGCAGTTCGCCAATGCGCAGGGCAACGTCGATGCCCTCCTCCACCAGGCTGACCGTGCGGTCCAACAGCAAGGCGTTGATGCAGACCTCGGGGAACCGGTGCAAGTAATCCACCAGCAGCGGCGTGACGAACAACTGACCGAACAGCACCGGCGCGGTAATCGTCAACTGCCCACGGGGTTGGACGTGGCTGCCGGCCGCTGAATCCTCGGCTTCCTGCAAGTCGCTCAGGATCCGGCGACTGTCCTCGAGAAAGCGCTGGCCGGCTTCGCTCAAGTACACGTTGCGGGTGGTGCGCACCAGCAATGGCGTGCCGATGCGTTGCTCCAACGCCGCCACCGCCCGTGTGACGCTGGCCGCCGACAGCCCCAAGCGCCGCGCTGCCGCCGAAAATCCCGACTCCTGGGCCACGGCGAGGAAAACCTGCATTTCCTGGAACCTGTCCATCCATCCCCCGATGAGAAATCCTGATACAAGTTTTCTGCGCGTCTCAAAGCAGCGCTACGCGGCCATTGTAGAGGCCTGGGCCAGTGAACCACAGCGTAGCGCAGCCAGACACCGGGACATTGGCTCGGCCAGGGGCAATTGCCCTTGGTACCATCCCTTTCCATGACAATTTCATGACCGAAGGAAGGAACCTCCTGTGAGAGCGGGCTTGCTCGCGATGGCGTCAGTCACACACTGGCACACCGCTATCGCGAGCAAGCTCGCTCCCACAGGGTGAGTGTGTTGCTCAATGGATTGGCTTCAACGAAAGGCCTGTTTCTTGTGAATATTCTCTACCGCGCTTTAAACCACCCCCGCGCCGCCCTCATCGCCCTGATTGGCTGCGTACTACTCGTCCCCATGGGCCTGCGTCTCGCCCTGGGCTGGTCCGACCCGCTAGGTTATCTCTCGGACCTGGGTATCGGCGGGTTGCTGATCGTGCTGCTCCATCGCCGTCCTGGGTGGCTGGCGTTCCCGGTATTGCTGGCTTGGAGCGCGTTGACCCTGGCCAGCATCGAGCTGGTCAGCGCGGTCGGGCGGATGCCCAATCCTTCGGACATTCATTACCTGATCGACCCCCAGTTCGTTGAGAACTCCAGCAGCGGTGGCTTCGCCCATCCCTGGCTGGCCGCGCTCCAGCTGTCCGCGCTGGTGTCCTGGCTGGTTACTCAATGGACCAGCCGCCCACGCCAGGCGCCACGCTTGCCTCGCCACGCCTGGGCCGTGCCCGTGTTGCTCCTGTTGGGCCACGGCGCGCTGCAAGCCTGGCGCCCCAGCGAGGCGGACCAATGGAGCGTGTTCAACCTGCCTCACCAACTCATCACCGCAGGTATCGCCGCCGGGCAGGACCAGGCCCGGCAATGGCTCGACGGCGATGCGGTGGACCCGGCCCCACCGATGGAGGGGCTGACCCGCCTGGACCTCGATGGCAACAGACTGTTGGCCGAACCGGGCCGTGCGCGCAACGTCCTGGTCATCGCCCTGGAGGGCATTCCCGGTGCCTACGTTGGGGCCAACCGCCAGGCCTTGAAAAGCAGCTATCAGGAGAACCTGATGCCGCACCTCAGTGCCTGGGCCGAGCGCGGCATGAACACACCCGATTACGTCCTGCACAGCCACCAGACCATTCGCGGCCTCTACGCGATGCTGTGTGGCGACTACGACAAGCTCGATAACGGCACGCCCAAAGGCGTCGAAATGCTCAACCAGACCCAGCGCAACCAGGCCTGCCTGCCGGCCCAGTTGCGCCAGAACGGCTTTTCCACGCATTTCCTCCAGGGCGCGGGCCTGCGGTTCATGGCCAAGGACCGGATCATGCCGCACATCGGCTTCGACACGACCTTGGGCATGGAGTGGTTCACTCGCCCCGCCTACCTGGAATTCCCTTGGGGCATGGACGACAAGACCTTCTTTGAAGGCGCGCTGGACTACGTCGGGCAACTGCAACAAGCGGACAAACCCTGGATGCTGACCCTGCTGACCGTGGGCACGCACCAGCCCTACTCGGCGCCGGATGACTACCTGCAACGCTACGACACCGCCAAGCAGGCAGCGGTAGGTTACCTGGACGATGCCCTGGAAAACTTCCTCGCGGGCCTGGAGCGCCAGGGCATCCTGGACAACACCCTGGTGGTCATCACCTCGGACGAATCCCATGGCATCGACGACGTGCGGCTGGCCTCGTCCTGGGGATTCAACCTGACGCTGGCGCCGGAGCCGTTGCCCCGGATCAAGTCAGGCACCTACGGCCACGTCGACTTGACCGCCTCGATCCTCGATTACTTCGGCTTTACGGTGCCCACATCGTTATCCGGTCGCTCGATGTTCAGGGACTACCCAACGGGTCGGGAAATCATGTCGTTCACCAACGGCAAGCTGCGCTACCACGACGGCAAGGGTACGTTCACCGAGTGCGATTTCCTCCAGCATTGCCGTTACTACACCAGCGAAGGCTTCATCGCCGACCGTGCCACCTATGGCGGGCAATACAGCGGCCAGCGCGCCAGGCTGATCGGCGCCCGGGCGACGGCCCTGGACCAGACGCTGTTGCGCACTCCCTTGAACCAGCACTATCAATTCGGCAGTACGAATAAAATCCCGCTGCCGGCCCAGGTCACCAACGACTGGACCGACAACCTGATCGGTGCCCAGTACCTGGAAATGCCCAAGGGTTCGCAGACCCGCGTCAGCCTGACCATCCGCGCCGTGGACGCTGACCATGCCGCCTACATCTCCCTCAAGGCCAAGGAGTTCGAGCAGGATGTGTCGATGGACCTGCCGACAGACGTGGCGGTGACACCCGACCAGCCGCTGGTGATGAACCTCCGTTTCGACAACCCGCAGCAGCGCAAGGCGTTTTCCTTCCATCTGCTCGGTCATGGCGTCGGCGCCATCGAGATCAGCGACTTCAGCGTCGTGACCGAACTGCCGGACCAGACCGACCAGCCGCAATACCTGGACGATATGCAGGAAGACCGCGAGGCCCAATCCAGTTGAACAAAAAACGCGCAGCCATGGCTGCGCGTTCTAATGTTCGGCTCGTGCTTGATCAAGACTTGATCAATTGCATGATTTCGAATGCGTTCAATGCAGCACCCCGCAGTAACTGATCACCACTGATAAACAGGTCCAGCCCGTGCTCGCCGTAGATCAGGTTGTAGCGAATCCGCCCGACTTCCACCGCATGCTTGTAGGTGGAGGTCATGGGCATCGGATAAGCGCCGAACTCGGGCTCATCCACCACTTCAACCCCCGGCGCCGCGCGCAACAAATCACGCACCTGCGCCAATGACTGGATGGGCTTTTTGAAGCGCAGGCTCAGGCTCTCGGCATGGGAACGCAGGGTCGGCACCCGCACAGCCGTGGTGCTGATAGCCAACCCCGGTTCGTCCAGGACCTTGCGCAGCTCCCAGACCACTTTCATTTCTTCACGGGTGTAACCATTGGCTTCGAACGAATCGACCTGGGGAATCACGTTGAAAGCCAGGTTATGGGCGAAGTGCTCGCTGTCATCACGGTCGCCATAATCACTGAAGGACTTGGCCTTCTCTCGCAGTTCCAGCATCGCCGGCTGCCCCGCACCGCTGGCGGCCTGATAAGTGGAAATGATCGCACTCTCCAACCCGAAGGCCTGATGCAGCGGCCCTAGCACCATCAGCGCAATAGCCGAGGAGCAATTGGGGTTGGCGATCAGTTTTTCGCCCTTGTAACGCTGACCGTTGATGGGCGGCACCAGGAGCGGAATCGCCGGGTGATAACGGAAGGCCGAGGAGTTATCGATGACGTAGGCGTTTTCAGCCAGACGCTCGCCATACTCCAGGGCGAAGGCCCCGGAGACACACAGGAAGACGATGTCGCACGAGGCGCACCCCTCGACCGAAAAGGCTTCGATCAGGTGCTCGACCTGACCCACCTTCAGGCGCTTGCCCGCCGAACGGCCAGAGGCCATGCACACCACTTCATAATCGGTATTTTCAAGCAATTGCAGCATGGTCATGCCCACTGCACCGGTGCAGCCCACCACGGCGACTTTCTTCATTTCGATTCCTTATCCTGAAAAACCTGCGCCATTCCCGGAAAGTGACAGCGCTGCGGGTATGTCATGCCGTACGCAACTGCGCGGACACGTTGGCGGCTGCCGCTGCACGCTGGGCCCGGATGGAGTTCCAGGTAAACAACGCAAGCGCCAGCCAGATGAACGAAAATGCCGCCAGTTTCAATGCTGAAACCGGCTCGCCATAAACGAACGCAGCCAACAGGAAGTTGCAAATGGGCGGCACAAATTGCAGGAAGCCCAGCGCGATCATCGACAGCTGCTTGGCGGCCAGGCTGTACCACCACAGGGGCAGTACCGTGATCAGCCCCGTGGCGACCAGCAACAGGTCGCGAGTGCCTGACTGCAGGAATTGATGGCCCACGCCGTGGGCCTGTGCCAGCAGCAGGAATACCGCTGCAAACGGAAGCAGGACTGCGATCTCGAGCGTCTGGATAACCACCGGGTCGCCCGGGACCTTCTTCTTGAAGAGGCCGTAGAAGGAATAGCAAAAACCGATGACCAGGGCGATCCAGGGGAAGGAGTGCAGGTTCAGCAACTCGAACGCCATCAGCGTCACGCCCGCCACGGCCAGGAAAATGGCCCAGGTCTGCAAGACGCTGAGGCGTTCCTTGAAGACCAGGCGTGACACCAACATGCTCATGATCGGGCTGAGGAAATAGCCGAAGGCAACCTCCAGCACTCGCCCCGTCATGATTGCGTAGATGTACATCAGCCACCACAGCCCTAATACCGTAGAGACCGTCAGCACGTTGACCGGGCGAACCGTCTTAAGCGTGGAACGCAAGGTTGAGACTCGTGCGGTCAGCAAGACCAGTGCAACGAGAAACAGCTCGGCAAACACCACCCGCCAAGACAGCAGATGGTACGCGTCGAGCCCGGCCAGCGGTTTGTACCAAAGCGGGTAGGATCCCCAAAGCAGCGTAGCGCCGAGCCCGAAAGCCACGCCTTGTCCGGATTCATTTCTGGCTGTCATGGGCCACCTCGGTGTTGAAAGCGCGCATAGCGTTATCCACAACTATTGGGGAGAAGAATGCGCGTGATTGTCGGTTGTTCGGCAGCCGAGGAACGACGGAAACTGACAAGGCGTGCCTTGGCAGCCACCCGTTCCGGGCCGACATCGGTCATGCTGCTGTCACCGTCACAAGGCGCAGCCAGCCTGGGTGTTGCCAGCGATTGTAGGAGGGCGGGACAGTCCGCTACAGTGCGGCAGACGACAATAAACGGTAGCTTTACGCCAAATGCTGACACCTCCAGGAACAGTGGCCATCCTCGCCTACGAAGGCCTTTGCGTATTCGAATTCGGTATCGCCCTGGAGATATTCGGCCTGCCGCGTCCGGAACTGGACATTCCCTGGTACACCCATCAAGTCGTGGCCGTCGATCAGGGGCCGATGCGTGCGTTCGGCGGCCTGCAGATTGGCGTCGACGCCGGGCTCGAGGCACTCGAAACCGCACGCACCATCATCGTTCCCGGTTGGCGCAGCCGTCAGGAGCCGCCTCCCGAAGCCCTGTTGCAGGCCTTGCGCAAAGCCCATGCCCGCGGCGCACGCTTGCTATCGATCTGTTCGGGAGTATTCGTCCTCGCAGCCACCGGCCTGCTCGACGGCGAAACCGCAACCACCCATTGGCAATTTGCCCAAGAGCTTGCCGAACACTACCCGCTGATCAACGTCGACCCGAACGTGTTGTATGTGGACGCCGGGCAATTGATCACTTCAGCCGGAAGCGCGGCGGGCATCGACGCCTGCCTGCATCTGATTGCCCGCGACTGCGGCACCCACGTCGCCAACTCGGTGGCCCGGCGCCTGGTCATGGCCCCACAACGCACCGGCGGCCAGGCCCAATTCATCGTCGCGCCCGTGAGCAAGTCGCCACGCAATGAACTAAGCGGTGTTTTGCAATGGATTCGCGAAAACCTGGATCAATCCCCCAGCGTGGGCGACATGGCCGCCCGCGTCGCCATGAGCGAGCGCACCTTCCTGCGACGCTTCATCGAGACGACAGGCCTTGCACCCAAGGCCTGGCTGCAACAGGAGCGCCTCAACCGGGCACGGGAACTGCTGGAAAGCACCGACCAGCACACAGCCAGCATTGCCCAGGCTTGTGGGTATCGCTCGGTGGAAAGTTTCCGCGCAGCCTTCCGCAACGCTGTGGGTTTGCCACCCTCCGCCTACCGTGAACGGTTTGGCAGACGTGAAGCCAGTCCCCAGGCAGCCCTGAAGGCTAATCCAGCAACCGATGCAACTTGGCGTACTGCAACAGCATGATGGTCTTGCCGTCGCAAATCTCACCGCGCTCGATCATGTCCAGGGCCTGATCGAGCGACATTTCCAGCACTTCGATCTCTTCACCCTCGGCTTCCAGGCCGCCGCCTTCGTGCTGCTTGTCTTCGTCGAAATATTCGCCGACGAAAAAATGCACCCGCTCAGTCACCGAACCCGGACTCATGAAAGCGTCGAACACTTTGCGCACGTCCTGGATGATATAGCCGGTTTCTTCCTGGGTTTCCTTGCGGATGCAGGTGTGCGGGTCGTCGTTATCCAGCAGGCCGGCGCAAGTTTCTATCAACAAGTCGTCGTGCCCGTTGACGAAGGCCGGGAAGCGGAATTGCCGGGTCAACACCACGGTCTGCTTGGCCTTGCTGTACAGCAGGATGGTGGCGCCGTTGCCACGGTCGTAGGTCTCGCGCGTCAGCTCGCGCCATTGGCCGTTGCGGCCGAGGTAGTCGTAGGTGGTCTTGCGCAGCACGTACCAATCATCCGAGAGGACTTCGACGTGCTTGATGCGTACGCGATCCTTGATGCCGATTGCCTGTGTCATTTACCCACTCCGTTCGGGACCCGAGGTCCCCTTTGAAAACTCCATTCGCACCTCTTTCAGGCTCACAAGAAAACTCACGATGGCCCATCGTTTTTTCTAGTTCGACAAAATCTGTCCGCTCATTAAATCTTCGACCAGCCCTGAGCCTGCGGGGATTCCATCAATAAAAAAGAAACCGGACGAGAATTCCTCATGGGCATCAATCTGAAATTTGGCCACAAGATTCTTCTGGGTGCCTGCGTCATCGTGATGGCGGTATTCCTGTCTTTCTCGTTGTTCAACGACCATCGCCAGCAAGCCAGCACCCGCGAAGCATTGCACCGCAACCTACAGGCCACCGGCCAGTTGCTGGGCGCGAACCTCGACAGCTGGCTGGCCGGCCGCATCCTATTGATCGAAGGTGCCGCCGAAACCATCGCCGCCGATCCCACCCCGCAGACCATCGGCGCAATTCTCTCCCAGGACATCATTACAAAGACCTTCATCGCCAGCTACGTCGGCCTTGAAGACAGTCGTTTCTTTATCCATCCCGAGCGGGTAATGCCCGACGGGTATGATGTTCGCCAGCGCGCCTGGTACAAAGACGCGGCTCGCAGCCTTGAACCCGTGCTGACCGAACCCTACATCGGTGCCGGTATTGATTACCTGATCATGACCCAAGCGGCGCCGATCAAGGTCGATGGCAAGGCCGTGGGTGTGCTGGGGGCGAGCCTGAGCCTGGAGCAACTCGCCAAAATCATCAATGCCGTGGACCTCAACGGCATAGGCTACGCCTTCCTGGTCAGCGACGACGGCAAGATCCTGGTGCACCCGGACAACACACGAGTGACCAAGACACTCGCCCAAGCGTTCCCCGAAGGCCCGCCGAGCATCAACAGCGCCTTGAATGAAGTGCAGGAAAACGGCCGAACGCGGATCGTCACTTTTACACCCATCAACGGCCTACCCTCGCTGCATTGGTCCATCGGACTTTCAGTGGATAAAGACAAAGCCTACGCCGTACTCCACGCGTTTCGCACTTCGGCGTTGGTCGCCACATTAATCGCCATGCTGGTGACCGTCGGTTTGCTCGGCCTGTTGATCAATGCCCTGATGCGACCATTACGCAGCATGGGCTCGGCCATGCAATCCATAGCCGATGGCGAAGGCGACCTGACCCAGCGCCTGCACAGCCTCTCCCGGGACGAGTTCGGCATGATGGCCGGGGGGTTCAACCGCTTCGTCGAACGTATCCAGCAGTCGATCCGGGAAGTCCTGGCGTCCAGTGTCCAGCTCACCCAATTGGCGGCACAGGTCAGCCAGGCGTCAAACGCATCCCTGAAAAGCTCTGACACCCAAGCGGCGCTGACCCATAACGTCGCCACGGCTATCAATGAGCTTGGGGCCGCAGCCCAGGAAATCGCTCGCAGCGCCGCTCATGCTTCAAGCCGCGCCTCTGATACCAGGGATCAGACCCAGGAAGGCCAGTCGGTGGTGCAGCGCAGTATCAGCGCCATGTCGCAACTCTCGTCGCAGGTGGTCAATACCCGCCAGGACATCGAAAGCCTGAATGAGAAAACGCTGAAGATCGGACGTATTCTCGACGTCATCAAAGGCATTTCCGACCAGACCAACTTGCTGGCCCTTAACGCTGCCATCGAGGCCGCCCGCGCCGGAGATGCCGGGCGCGGTTTTGCAGTGGTCTCGGACGAAGTCCGTACGCTCGCCCATCGCACCCAACAGTCCGCTCAGGAAATCCACAGCATGATCGAGGAACTGCAAGCAGGTGCCGGCAGCGCCGTAAGCGCCATGCTCGAAAGCCAGCGTCACAGCGACGACAACGTCACTACCGCCAGGCTCGCAGGCGAGCGACTCAATCGCGTGCTGATGGGCATCGGCGAAATCGACGAGATCAACCTGTCGGTGGCCACCGCCACCGAAGAACAAACCTCGGTGGTGGACAATCTGGATCGCGACATCAGCCACATCAATGACCTGAACCAGGAAATGGTCGGCAATTTGCAATCCACCTTGCAGGCCTGCACAGAACTGGAAAACCAGTCACGCCGCCTGCAACAAATGGTCAACACCTTCAAGATCTGAGGCTCATTCACAACCGGGTAGGCGGGACGCGGGGCAATGCGCGTTTGTGAGCCGTCTTGAAGTAGGCGCATTCAATGATCTGTCGCGCCTGGGGCGACACCTCTTCGCCCATCAGGTACCCATCGATTTCCTCGTAGCTGCAGCCATACGCCACTTCATCGAGCTTACCGGGTGCCAGGTCTTCCAAATCGGCGGTCGGTGCCTTGCGCACCAGGTTGGCGGGGGCGCCCAGCGTATCGGCCAACAATCTCACCTGAGTCTTCGTCAACCCGGACAACGGGGCCAGGTCGCACGCGCCGTCGCCAAACTTGGTGAAAAACCCCATCACCGCCTCCGCTCCATGATCGGTGCCAACCACCAACCCATTGCTCAGATTGGCAATGGCGTATTGCGCCAGCATCCGTGCCCGGGCCTTGGCGTTGCCTTTGGCAAAGTCGGTGAGCTCGGCGCTAGGATACAAGCCATCGATGGCGATACTGCCCATCAGACCGTCGACACACGCGGCGATATTGCTGGTGGTGATCACGTCCGGCCGGATGAAATCCAAGGAAGCCTGGGCGTCCTGCTCATCGGCCTGGGCCTTGTACGGCAGCCGGACTGCGATAAACCGCGCCGCGTAGTCCTCACCACGCAGTTGCTCCACCGCCAACTGGCAGAGGCGGCCAGCGGTGAGGGAGTCGACGCCGCCACTGATCCCCAGGACCAGGGACCTGCAACCGGACTCGCGCAAGATCTGCTTGATGAATTCGATCCGGCGGGCAATCTCGGTTGCTTCGCCACCCCGTGTGAGTTGACGGTCGATGCCCAGTTCCCGGGCAATGCGTTCTTGCACAAGCGTAGTCATATCAGGCTCCCAGCTGTGGATTGATCAGGGCGACGTTGAACACTTGGGCGGCGTACCGCAGAAACGAGGCATCCTCGCAGACGTTCTTGATCGGGTCGTCGGAGAACTTCACGACCGGCTCGCCGTGGACCCGCACCAGCTTCATGACGATGCTCAGCGGTTCGACGCCATCGACATCGCAGGCCAGGCTGGTGCCCATGCCAAAACCGAATCTGGCCTTGCCACGAACATGCCGCAGGATCGGCAGGCATTTTTCGAAATTGAGGCCGTCGGAAAACATCAGGTCCTTGGTGCGCGGATCGACGCCCAGTTCCTGGTAACGCTTGAGCACCTTGTCCGCCCAGACGATGGGGTCACCGGAATCCTGGCGCAGGCCGTCATAGAGCTTGGCGAAGTACAGGTCGAAATCCTTGAGGAAGAAGTCGGTGCTGATGCAGTCCGTCAGGGCGATACCGAGGCGGCCGCGATACTCGCGCACCCAGTTTTCCAACGCCGCGTTCTGGCTCTCGCGCAAGCGCCCGAGTTGCTGGTGCACCATCAGCCATTGGTGAGCCATTGTGCCAATCAGCGGGAGATCGAACTCGTAGGCCAAGTGAGCGTTACTGGTGCCGACAAAGACCCCAGGAAAATCGCTGCGCATAATATTCACCACTTCACGCTGGGCCCTGAACGACAGCCGCCGCCGGGTGGAGAAGTCTGAAACGCGAAACTCGGCGAGTTCTTCACGGCTGGCGTTTTTCTCCAGCCATTCGAACTTCTGATACAGCTTGCGGGTGACGTCGGCCAACTCGACCTCGGGGTATTTCTCGCGGTTGCGCAGTTCGCTGACCATCGCCAATACCGGTTGCTCGAACATGATGCAGTGCAACATCGGGCCACGGACGCGGATGTGCAGTTGGCCGTCGACTTCCGAAACGTGTATGTAGCGCAGATTGAAGCGAAACAGGCCGAGAAACTGTTCGAAGTCCGGTGTCAGGTACTCACGAAAACGCTTGTTGAACAGAAACCGCTGCTCTCCCTCACGCAGCTGCAGCCCGGCAAGCTTCTCCAACTCCACGCGAATGTCCGGGATCAGGTGACCGAGGCGCTCCTTGGAGCGGACGATGAATTGGTATTCCACCTCGACATTCGGGTGCTGGTGCAAGACCGCCTGCATCATGGTGAAGGTGTAGTAGTCGGTATCCAGAAGACTCTGGATGGTGCCGCTGCTTGAATCGAATGCGCTGTCCATGGCTCTTCCTTATGCGTTTGCCAGGCGGATGGTTTCTTCGCGGGTCAAGGCCACCGAAATCCCCGCTTGCTGCATGTCTTGGATGGCCTGGATGGCCCCCTCCTCACTGATGGCCCGGCAGGCCGGGAGGTGAATGATCACCTCGAAGCCAGCGGCGGCCAGTTGCAGAGCGGTGGTCTTGACGCAGAAATCCAGCGCCAGCCCGCCAACAATCACCTGCCGCACACCCAGGCCGTTCAGGTACTCGATCACCCCGGTGGACAGCTTGCCGTGCAGGTCGTGGTAGCACGCGCCGTAGGGGTGCAGATCCGGCTCGACGCCCTTCCAGACGAAATAGTCGTAGTCATAGGGGGTCGGCAATTGATCCAGCAGGGCGAAACCTTCGGTACCAGGAACGCAGTGGCTGACCCAGGTGATGTCGGCGTGTTCGAGCCCGGTCGGCACGAACATCTGTGCGTGATCGGCGACCACCCACGGAGCCAGGGGCGAATGGGCGTCCTTGCTGCCGATGCGGAGGCTGGCCAGGGATGCGACGAAATTCAGCTCACCGGCAATCTGGTCACCGCCCGGCACCGGAAGCTCATCGGGGCATAGCGGCGTAAAGCTCTTTTGCGCATCGACATCGAAGGAAGCGGTTTTCCGGGTCAGGCTGTTCATGCTGGGTTTCTCCTCTTCATGGCGATGAGAGTACACAAGATGTACTTTCATGACAAGCCACTCACAGAAAATATTTTTGACGAACTCTCCTTAACAATGGCTATTGCTCAGCACAAATCATGTTTTCACTAAAAAGATTTTGCTGATAGAGTACATGTCGTGTACCAAAAGAGGATATGCCATGTTCGAGATTGCCCTTTATGGCGGCGCCTTCAATCCTCCGCACGCCGGTCACGCCCAGGTGATGATCGAGGCCTCACGCCTGGCCAGACGCGTGCTGGTGGTCCCCAGCTTCCGGCATCCTTACGGCAAACAAATGGTCGACTATGACGTTCGCCTGAACTGGCTGGAATCGATCGTCGAAAAGGTGCAGCCACTGTGCTGCGCCGAAGTGCGTGCAAGCCGGGTGGAACAGGTCGTGGCCCGTGGCGTTGAGGGCGCAATCTACAGCTACACCCTGCTCGCCCACCTCGCCGACAGCCTGGCCCTGGACGGCAAGCGGATTGCATTGGTGGTGGGCCGGGATGTCGCGGATCGGCTGCCGACCTTCTACCGCGGCCAGGAATTGCTGGAGCGTTTTTCCATTCTTTGCGTGGAGGAAAAGATCCACGTGCGCAGCACGGTGGTTCGCGAACGACTGGCGTTGGGCGAGTCGCTTCCCTCCGACTGGATGGCTCCCGGCATGAACCCGTTAAACTATGACCTTTATGCGACCCACGGAAATCGACATGCCCACTAGCACAGCCCCCGCGCGCGACTACCTGCACACCATCGACCTCTGTGTGCTGCGCTTGTGCCGGGAGACCCAGGCGCTGGAAATCCTCTTGAACCGCCGGGAAGCCGAGCCGTTCGCCGGTCACTGGGCGCTGCCCGGGATCGTGGTCAATGGTGACGTCGAAGATCTCACGCTGAACGACGCCGTGGAGCGTCTGCGCAGCTCAAGCAAAGTGGGCATGCCGCTGGCCTGGATCGAACAGGTCGGCACCGTCGGCGACGCGTTCCGCGATCCGCGCTGCTGGTCGTCGTCGACTTTTTATCTCGCGATTGTCAGCGAGGCGGTCCAGCTCGCCGAACACCAGGGTTTTTTCCCCCTCAAGGATGTCGCTGACGCCTCGATCAAACTTCCTTTCGACCACAACAGCCTGGTGGCTGCGGTCCAGGAGCGGTTGTTGTCCAAAGCCCTCTACAGCAGCCTGCCGCTGATGTTCCTGGGCCCGGAGTTCAGCGCGCCGGAAGCGGTGGGCATTTTCTCCGTGGTGCTCGATCGCCCGGTGCTCAAGACCAGCATGCGTCAGCGTCTATTGAAGATGACCGAGGCGGGCTACTTGCAGGAAACCGGCCGCAAGAAAAGCGGCGACGGCGGCCGCCCGCAACGCACGGTGGAAAACCTCAAGCCGGCCAGCGTTTATCTTTTTGATCGTTGTTTTCTGGAGTAACGCTTAGCGACAAACGCAAATGCTGGCGCCATCCGCGCTATATCTGATTATTCGAGCCCGGCAGTGAAGACCTTGCCAGGGTTCATTAACCCCGCCGGGTCCAGCGTGCGTTTAATGGCACGCATCAATTCGATCTCCAGCGGATCCTTGAAGCGAACGGCCGCGTCAGGCTTGGCTTGTCCCAGTCCGTGCTCAGCGCTGATGCTGCCGTTGAAGGCGCTTGTCATCCGGTAGATGACCTCCATGATCGCGTGTTCCCGGGCCCTGAACGAGGCGTCCGTCTCGCCGAGCGGTTTGCTGATGTTGTAATGCAGGTTGCCGTCGCCCATGTGGCCGTAAGAAACGATGCGCACCCCCGCAAAGTCCTGTTGTAAGACACTGTCGGTGCGCTCGATGAATTCCGGTATGCGACTCACGGGTACGCTGATGTCATGCTTGAGGCTCGGGCCTTCATGATTCTGCGCCTCGGAAATACCTTCGCGCAGCGCCCACAGTGCCGCGGCTTGCGTCTGGTTGCTGGCCAACACCGCATCGCTGACCCAACCGCGCTCGAAGGCGTGGGCCAGGCCGTTTTCAAGCAACAGCGTCAATGGCGCGTCGGGCACCGTGTCGCGCAGCTCAATGAGGGCGTACCAAGGATGCTTCGTTTCCAGCGGGTCACTGCAACCGGCCACATGGTCCAGGACAAAATCCAGACTTTGGCGCGACATCATCTCGAAGCCCGTCAGGCGGTCGGCGCACAGGCTGCGCACATGGCCAATCAACTCCACCGCCGCCTGCGGCGAAGGCAGCGCGACCCAGGCTGTCGCCGTGCTATGGGTCGCCGGGAACAATTTGAGCACCGCCGCCGTGATGATCCCGAGCGTGCCCTCCGAGCCAATAAATAAATGCTTGAGGTCGTAACCGGTGTTGTCCTTACGCAAGCCCCGCAATCCGTTCCAGACGCGGCCGTCAGGCAGCACCACTTCCAGGCCAAGGGTCAGCTCACGCATGTTGCCGTAACGCAGCACTGCCGTTCCGCCGGCATTGGTCGCAAGATTGCCACCCACCGTGCAACTGCCCTCCGCCCCCAGTGACAGCGGAAACAGGCGCCCAACCTGGCTGGCGGCATCCTGTAAATGTTGCAGAATCACCCCGGCCTCTACCGTGATGGTTTCGTTGGCCAGGTCGATTTCCCGGATGCGCTTCATCCGGTTCAAGGACAGCACCAATTGGCTGCCAGAAGCATCGGGGATCGATCCGCCATTCAAGCCGGTGTTGCCGCCTTGGGGCACCAAGGCCACTTGGGCGTCATGACAGATGCGTACAACCTCGGCCACTTCCTCGGTCGTCGCCGGGCGTACCACCAACGCAGCCTGGCCTTGATAGGCGTTACGCCAGTCCGTCAGATAGCTCTGCATCAACGCCGGGTCACGTACCAACCCTGCCTGCCCTACCACCTGCTCGATGCGTTGGAGCACTTCATCGCTCAACGAAGGCATCCCTCTCTCCTTAGCACTTACGGACGCTGCCCGAACGCTGCCTGATTCGCCGTCCAGCCAGCCACGCGCTCACTCAAGGACAGCCCAAGGCCAGGCCGGGTGGGCACCAACATCCGCCCATCACGGGTTTGCATACGCTCATTGAACAGCGGCTCCAGCCATTCGAAATGTTCCACCCAAGGCTCGCGACTGTACGTGGCAGCCAGATGGATATGCAGCTCCATGGCAAAGTGCGGCGCAATCATCAGCCCCGCTTGCTCGGCCAACGCCTGGACTTTGAGATAAGGGGTGATGCCACCGACACGAGGGGCATCAGGCATCAGGTAATCGGTCGCGCGCAGTTTGATGAACTCCCAGTGTTCGGCAACGCTGGTGAGCATTTCACCGGTGGCGATTGGCGTATCGAATTCCCGAGCCAATGCGGCGTGACCTTCGGCGTCGTAGCAATCGAGCGGTTCCTCGATCCAGATCAGGTTGAACTGCTCGAGACGGCGGCACATGCGCTGCGCAGTGGGCCGATCCCATTGCTGGTTCGCGTCGACCATCAATGGAAAGTCATCGCCCAGATGTTTGCGGATGGTGCTGACCCGGTGCAGATCCAGTGCCTGGTCAGGCTGACCCACCTTGAGCTTGATACCACCAATGCCCTTTTCCCGAGACAGCTCGGTATTGATCATTAATTGATCAAGCGGCGTATGCAGGAATCCACCCGATGTGTTGTAGCACTGGACCGAATCGCGATGGGCGCCGAGCAAGCGAGCCAACGAAAGATTGGCTCGCTTGGCTTTCAGATCCCACAGGGCGACATCGAACGCGCCAATGGCCTGTGTGGCCAAGCCGCTGCGCCCCACCGAGGCACCCGCCCAGCAGAGCTTGTCCCATAGTTTGGAAATGTCGCTTGGATTCTCGCCGATCAGGCTGGGGGCGATTTCCTGGGCGTGGGCAAATTGCCCGGGGCCACCGGCGCGCTTGGAATAGCTGAACCCCAGGCCACGGTGGCCGTCCCTGGTTTCGATTTCCACGAACAGAATGGCGATTTCTGTCATTGGCTTTTGCCGGCCGGTCAGCACCTTGGCATCGCTGATGGGATTGGCCAATGGCAGGAAAACCGAGGCCACGCGCACCCAGGCAATGCGGTCGTCGTCGGCGGAAGGCATTTGAGGCGTGTCTTGCATGGCTTTGCTCCGAACGTTTGGGTTTGGCTGCTGCAACACCTGTTCGGGTTGCAGCAGCGAACGCGGACAAATGCAGCGAGCTAGCTGCGCATCAATTCAATAGCCGCGCTTTTCCTGTTGCGAATAACCGTCACCAGGTGCCAGGAGATGGAGGCGGCAGCCAGGATGAGAAAGCCCGCTGAGATGGGGTTGGTGAGGAAGCCGACGAAGTTGCCGTCGGACAGCATCAAGCCACGGCGTAAGTTGGTTTCCGCCATGGGGCCCAGGATGAAGCCGATGATGAACGGTGCAATCGGCAAACCGGCTTTGACGAACCCGTACCCCAGCAAGCCAAACAGCAGCACCGCCCAGACATCGAAGATCCGGCTGTTCAAGCCGAAGGCCCCAACCACGCACAAGACCAGGATGATCGGCAGCAGGATGTGCTTGGGCACCGCCAGCAACTTGATGAACATGCGCAGGCCGTAGAACTCCAGCACCAGCATCAGCACGGAAGCGAGGATAAGCGCGGCGAAGATCGTATAGACCAACGGTGCCTGGCTGATGAACAGCAGGGGCCCTGGCTGGATGCCGTGGATCATGAAACCGCCGAGCATGACCGCCGTGGTGGTATCGCCGGGAATGCCCAGCGTCAGCAGTGGAATCATCGCGCCACCGATGCCGGCATTGTTTGCCGTCTCGCTGGCCACTACGCCGTCAATCTTGCCTTTACCGAACTCCTCAGGCGTCTTGGAGCGTTTCTTTGCAACGATATAAGAAACGATATTCGACGTACCGGCACCGATACCGGGCAGGATGCCGATACCGAGGCCGATCAGGGATGAACGAGTGGCGTTGGGCAGTTGACCGACAAATTCCTTTATCGAAAAACCGAAACCTTTCACGCCTTTCATACTGACGTGCTGTGGTTTGGCCCGGTGGCTCAGGCGCGCACTCTCAGCAAACTTCAGCACCTCGGCGACGGCAAACATGCCGATCATGACAGTCAGCATGGCGAAGCCGCCATTGAGGCTCGGCAGGTCAAAGGTAAAGCGGCGAATGGCCTCGACCGGTGCAATCCCCACGGTGGAAAAGGCAAAACCCAGGGCACCGGCAAACAAGCCTTTGACCAGCGAACCGGTCGACAGCGTGGCGATCAACGTCAGCGAGAAAATAGCGATGGAAAAATATTCGTGCGGGCCAAAGCTCAGGGCCAGTTCCGCCAGGATCGGGGCGATGAACATCAGCGCGGCGATACTGAAAATCGTGCCAAGAAACGAGAACACCACGCCAATCCCAAGGGCCTTGACGCCATGGCCTTGTTTCATCAGCGGCCAACCATCGAATGTCGTGGCGATGGAGGCCGGCGTTCCCGGTATGTTGAGCAATATCGCCGATATCAGCCCTCCCGAAGTGGCACCGACGAACAACGCGACCAGCAGCGCCAAGCCAGGGCCTGGCCCCATCGAGTAAGTCAGCGGCAAGCACAGCGCGATGGCCATGGTGGCCGAGAGCCCGGGCACCGCACCAAAAACGATCCCCACCGCAACGCCGAGGGTGATCAGGAGAAAAACGTAGGGTGTCAGTACGGCCGCGAAGCCTGTTTGCATGAGTTCGATCATGGCCGTCCCCTAGAAATCCAATAAACCGACCGGCAGGAGCAAGTCGAAGCCATGGCGAAAAATGAAGAAAATCAGCACCGCCGAAACGACCGCTATCAGCGCGTATTGGAGGTGCTTGACCTTTTGTTCCGCAGGGGTCAGCACGATGAACTGGGCATAGAGATAAAGCACCGTCATGATCACAAAGCCTACGGTCTGCAGCAGCGCTGTAAAAATCAGCACCAAAGCCAGGGATTTGAAGACTGTTGGATAGTCGATCGACTCAGGTTTTTCTGTGGGTTCGGCACTTTTGTCCGGCAGCTTTCGCCACGCCCATAATTGCAACGCACCCAACAGGCACAACGCGACAGCAAGCACCCAAGGTACAAACGCGGCATCGACCAACCCGCGACGCGGCAGGTTCAAGGTCAATACCAGATAAGCCACGCCGGCACCGAGCATGGCCAGGCCGGCCAATAGCTCGTTTCTTTTATAGGAATCCATACAGGCTCCTCTTGCTGGAAAGGACTGATGATCGGGTGGTTGCCAACGCGGCGCACACCCGAGCCGCTACGCAGAATTACTTGGCTTTACGCATCTCGTCCTTGAACTGCATGAAGCTGTCGCGGGTTTTGTTCAAGGTGGCAACAGCTTCCTCGGTGCCCTGGAAACTGACCGGCTGCTTGAAGGATTTCTTCAGCTCTTCGGCGTATTCCGGCTCTTCGGTAATCTTCTTCATGGTGTCGGCCATTTTCTTGACGATGGCCGGGTCAGTGCCTTTCGGGAAAGCGACGACATAAGGCTTGTCCAGGATCAGGTCCACGCCTTGTTCCTTGAAGGTCTTGACGTCGCCCAGCAATGCGTTGCGCTCAGCGTTGGGCTGGCCCAAGGCAGTCATCTTGCCGCTGGTGATGTAATCCTGGACCGACCCATAACTGATGGCGCCAAGGTCAATGCGCTTGCCCAGCAAGGCGACGATTTTTTCCGACACCGTGCCGCTGTCGACCATTTTCAGTTTCACACCGGCGAGCTTCTCGAACATCAGCCCTTGCAGGTGAGAGAAGTTGCCCATTTCGGTACCGTAGGTAATGGTGCCGGGCTTGGCCTTGGCTTTTTCAATCAGTTGGTCGAGGCTGTCGATGCCCGAGCTTTTCGCCGAGACGAACACCGCACCTTTGTCGACGCCGGCGATGCAGGAGATATCAAACGCATCAAAGCGATCCTCCGAGAGTCCCGCCACTTCGTTAACGATCAACTGGCCGGTGTGGGTGAACAGGATGGTATTGCCGTCTGGCTCTGCACTCTTGACCGCATCGGCGGCAATCGTCCCGCCCCCGCCGGCCATATTGGTCACCACCATGGATTTGCCGGTGAGCTTGGTAAAGTACTTGGCCATCATTCGTGCGTTGAAATCAGTGTCACCGCCGGCGTTGGCAATCACCACCACCTGCACCGGACGACTTGGCCAGTCGCTGGCATCGGCGGCCATTGCCGTGCCGGCAGTCAGGCTCAGGAAAGAGGCGATCAAAGAGGCGCAGAGTGTTTTCTTCATTATTGTTCTCCAGGTGCTGCCATTGATTGTGGGTTTGAAGTTACGCACGAAGCGAGCACGCCCAGCGCTAACGCCTGACGAGGCAAGCGCACAGGCCTTAACGTTGGGATCGAGGAATTGGATAGCCGTTGCGAGCCCGCAGGGGGCTTCTCGCAAAGAGAGGAAGGTCGCTGGCGCCCTGCGATAACGCGTGGGACCGGTGACTTGCAAAATCGCAGGGCGGTAGATGTGGAAGACATGACTGCGCCTTTCGTTTTTATTATTTTTCTATGTCATACGTTGTCGTATGACTTGATATCATCATCTAAGTCCCGTGTTGTCAATGCAGTCGTTCGGCAGCTTGCCTTGAATACGACGAACAGGGCTGGCCGACCAGAGCGCGATTGAGCTCGGTTCCCAGCCTGAACCAGCACGAAGTCTAGTCGCCCCTAAAAAAAAACCCCCTGAATCAGGGGGTTGGTTTCTATCAGCGTTTCGGGGCTGAGCTGTGGATTAAGAGAATTAAAACTGTCGCAAAAGACGCCCAGTTTCCGTGGCCTTCAGCCCGATTCGGAGGAAATGCAAAACTGTCGCGAGCCCCAAAAACCGTGACTCGGACAAATACGCTTGAGAATAAAAACTGTCTAGCCCAGGAACGGCGGGCCTTACAGCCACTTCTGAGATTCCAAGAGTGGATGTCCTACCCGCTATTCGGGATGAACCCAGCAGCCCGGGCTCTCACTGTCGAAGAAATCGACCTCTACTGGACCTTATATCTCTGATGGTTGCATCGAGTCTTCGGGGGCCGCCAACGTGTCTTCGCAACACGCTAGCGCAGATTCAAGCCCTGATAACGAAACGCTCAGCGGCCACTCAATGGACCACTCAAAAAGGGCCTGATATCCCGAGGCCGAACAGAGACTGAGCCTGCTCCCGAAGCCTTCCCTAATTCCATGGACTCCCCGCTCAGTAACTCTCCGAGTTGAGTTGTCTCGCCTCATGGGGCGACCTTCCACTCCACTCCTTGAAGGCGCGAGTGAAGGCGCTGTGCTCCGAATAGCCCAGCAGCATGGCGATATCCACGATTTGCAGGCGTGGATCGCGCAGGTACGACAACGCTAGTTCGTGGCGAACCAAGTTCAGCTCATAGCGAAAGCTGGTGCCGGCCTCTTTTAGACGGCGCTGTAGCGTGCGTGACGAGGTGCCCAGTTGGGGGCTTATCCGCTCTATGCTCGGCTCACCTTCGCGCAAGGCATGGGTGATGGTCTTGCGCAGCTGTTCCACGAATTCATCCTGCTGTGGCAACTGGGCCAGCAGGCGATCCGCATGTTGTTCCAACAGGGAGACCAGCGCCGGGTCGGGGCTCTTAAAGGGCAGTTCGAGCAGTTGCGCGGAGAAACGCAGGACCGCCTCGGCCTGACCGAAGCGTACCGGGCAGCCGAAGAAGGCTTCGTACGGGCTGGTGTCGAGAGGGCTGGGATGATTGAAATCGATTCGCAACGGGTTGACCGTGCCGCGCACTAGGGCACGGCAGAACTGCATTATGGCAACCATACCGGTTTCGTTCACCAAGGGTCCGGGCTGGTACTGGCTGACATCCCAGACCAGTTCGAACCAGCCGTCGCCGTCGCGGCGAGTCATGGGAATGACGTCGTACACCAGGCGAATGTAGCGCTCCAGGCGTTGCAGAGCCGTACCGAGATTACCACAGGCCAGCAGCACCGAGCCGAGCACACCGATATGCCGGGCGCTGATGGTTTGGCCGACGTGTAGGCCCAGCAGCGGGTCGTCCAGTGCCTGCGCCGCCGTCACCAGCAGGCGATCCCAGCATTCCACGTCAACGCCGCCGACACCCTCCTGGGCAGGTGTGGGCCAGGGCTGGCCAAGTACCGACTCGGGCTCATGACCGAGCACCTCCAGGTATTCATAGAGCAGTTGCACGTAGGTCTCTGGCACCACGCGCCGATACAAAGGCTGGCTCATCGGGCCTCTTTAGGCTGGTTGGCCTTTTGTTGTTTGGCGCAAAGTGTCAAGCGGGGCGTCGGATACCGTCAAGCCTTCCTAACGGCAGCGGCCGAGAATGACGGCACTCCAGCCATTCCAGCAGATGCCGTTCATGAACACGATCACCGATCTTCTGGCACCAGCGACAATCCAGTTCTTCTCCAACGGCTCGCGTTGCGTTGCCGACTTTTACCGCCCACTGGGTGCAGGACCTTTCCCGGTGGTGGTGATGGCGCATGGGCTTGGCGGGACGCGCAAGATGCGCTTGCCGGCCTTTGCCGCCCGCTTCGCCGCCGCCGGCTACGCGTGCCTGGTGTTCGACTATCGCCACTTCGGCGACAGCGAAGGCGAGCCGCGCCAACTGCTGGATATCAACCGCCAGCTCGAAGACTGGACAGCCGCGATAGATCACGCCCGCCGCCTCGCGGATGTGGACCCGCAGCGTATCGTTATCTGGGGCACCTCGTTCGGTGGCGGGCATGTGCTGGCCACCGCCGCCGACGATGCCAGGGTGGCCGCTGTCATTTCCCAATGTCCCTTCACCGACGGCCTGAGCTCCAGTCTTGCCACCGAACTCCTGGTGTCACTTCGCCTCACCTTGCTGGCCCTGGCCGACCGTATCGGCTCGTGGTTCGGCGCCAAACCCATTCTGGTTCCGCTCGCCGGTCAACCTGGCGATACGGCATTCATGACTTCGCCGGATGCCTGGGGTGGCTATAACGGGCTGATCCCGTCAGGTGCGCGTATCCGCAAAGAGGCCGCCGCGCGTTTTGCCCTGGACATCATTCGCTACTACCCCGGGCGCAGTACACCTCGTATCCAGGCCCCTGTGCTGTTTTGCGTGTGCGATCCCGACAGCGTGGCACCGGCGAAGCGGACGCTGCGTCACGCCCGGCGCGCGCCACGTCATGAGATCAAGCGCTATGCCCATGGGCATTTCGATATTTATGTGGGCGAAGCCTTCGAGCAGGTGGTGGGTGATCAACTCGACTTCCTCAAGCGCAACGTGCCAAGCACGCCAACGAAGAGATAAGAATATGTACGACCTTCAAGGCAAAGTGGTTCTGATCACCGGCGCGGCTGGCGGCATCGGCGCCGCCAGTGCACGCGAACTGTATGTGCAGGGCGCCAGCCTAGTGCTGACCGATACCTCGCAGGAGGCGGTGGACAAGCTGGCCCAGGAGTTCAACAGCCAACGTGTGTTGCCGCTGGCGTTCGACGTCACCGACGCCGAGGCGGCAAAGGCAGTGATATGCCAAGCAGTCGAGCGTTTCGGCCGTCTCGATGTGGCCTTCGCCAATGCCGGCATCTCCTGGCGAGGCGTACCGGCGACCCTACGCACCTGCGACGAAGCGGAGTTCCGTCGCATCATTGAGGTGGATCTGTTCGGGGTGTGGCACGCGATGCGCGCCGCACTGCCGGAGGTCGTGCGCAATCGGGGCCAAGTGCTGGTCACGTCGTCGACCTATGCCTACTTGAACGGCATGGCCAACGCGCCCTATGCCGCGAGCAAGGCGGCGGTGGAGTCGCTGGCCCGCTCGCTGCGCGCCGAGTTAAGTGCAACCGGGGCCAGCGCCAGCGTGCTCTATCCCGGCTGGACGGCGACCGCCATCGCCAAGGTCGCCTTCGGTGGCAACGCCATCGCCACCCAGATGAACGAGACCCTATTGCCGGCCTTCCTGCATCAGGCGATTGCACCGGAACAGGTGGCACGTGGCGTGGTGCGCGGTCTACAAAAGCGCCAGCCGCGCATCGTTGTACCGGCTCGCTGGGCGCCCATCTCACTGTTGCGCGGCCTGTTCAACGTTTTCACGGACTGGCATCTGACACGCGATGCCCGCCTGCAACGGTTGCTCCACCAATTGGAAGAAGAAACCGTTCGCACCCAGAGCCCTAGTTGATGCCCCACTACTTGCTTAAGGTTCACCCATGAAAAGCTACTCGTTGAACGACCGCGTCATCGCCATCACTGGTGCCACGGGTGGTCTCGGCAGGGCCGCCGCGCAGGCCCTGCGCGACAAAGGCGCGAAGCTGGTCTTGCTGGATCTCGATCTGGATAGCCTGAATGCAATGGCTGTCACCCTGGGCGGGCCTAATGTCGCTGTCGGTTGGGTGGCCAACGTGCGCTCAATTGAGAGTCTGGAAACGGCGCTGAAAGAGGCCGCGCAGCATTTCGGCGGAATTGATGTGGTGGTCGCCGGCGCTGGCGTCAGCTCGGTGGTAGCCCTGGAGTATATCGATCCCGCCACGTTTGACCGGGTCATCGATATCAACCTCAACGGTGTGGCGCGCACCTTCCGCGCCTCACTGCCCCATGTGAAGGCACGCCAGGGCTATCTACTGGCCATCTCGTCTATGGCGGCTTTCGTTCATTCGCCGTTGAACACGGCCTACACCGCCAGCAAGGCCGGAGTCTGGGCCCTGTGTGACAGCTTACGCCTGGAGCTTCGTCAGCACGGCGTGAGTGTCGGCTCATTCCACCCGACCTTCTTCCAAACGCCGATGATGGAGGCGATCGTTGATGGGCCGTCCTCCACCCTGGTCTGGAATAACCATCAGGGGGTCTGGCAGTTCGTCGCGTTGGAGCAGGTGGTGGCCGCCCTGGTGGACTGCATCGAGCAGCGGCATGACTTGGTGACGGTGCCACGCAGCCAAGTGCTGGTGGCGAAAGCGCCAGGCTTGCTGCGTCGGCTTATCGAGTGGATCGGTTTCGACGCTGGAAAAGTCGCCGAAGCGGTAAGGCTCAGCGATGAAGACAAGGCTTGATTAGGTCAGGGTCACAGCCTGAACAAATGACCGCTTCTGGCCGTGGGCATGTCGCCCGCATCCGGGCCGGAACTAACCAGGAAATCCTGGCGCCGCTCTTGGGGCGCTATAGCTTCCAAGTCGAATGGCTTAATTGAGTCCCTGACTCGCATTTGTAAGTCCAGCAGTCGTGCCCTGGTGGTGTTCCTTCAGGTTCTTTTACACAACTTCGATCAACTCCAACCGGCACTCAAAAGTGCACAGGAAGGCGAAGCCTTGCCTGCGTGCAATCAACAAAAACAATAAACGAGAGGTGGAAAATGAAACTCAATAGCCGTGCGATCCCGTGTCTCTCCGCTCAGCGAAAGAGTGCTGCGTGGATTAAGTACACCAGTGTCATGGCACTGCTCAGTGCCTCTACAATTGCAGGCGCTAATGGCATTGCTCTTAACGAACAAAGTGCCAGCAGTGCGGGAACTGCTTATGCGGGAAGGTCGTCTTCCGCACTGGACGCCAGCACCATCTACGGAAATCCTGCTGGCTTGACCAAGTTGAAACGTACCGAGATTTCCGGCGGGGCCGCGATCATCTCGGGGAGCGACGACATTAGTGATGCGCAGAGCAGTGTCGCAGGAACGAATAAGGGGGACTCGGTACCTTTGGCGGTCGTGCCCTTCGCCTATCTGTCGACGCCGCTTGATGATCGTTTTTCGATTGGTCTGGGTCTCTATGCTCCGAGTGGTCTGATCAACGAATACGAGAGCACTTTTCAGGGCCGCTACCAGGGTTCCTATAGCTCGACCAAGGAGGTAACCCTGCAGCCCACCATTGCCTATCGGATCAATGATTACGTGTCCATTGGTGGCGGACCGACCATAAATCATTTCGATGCAAAACTTCAGAATTACCTGGCCACCGGCGCTCTGAACAACGGCCAGGACACACGGGTCACCATCAAAGGCGATGACACGGCAATTGGCTACAACGTCGGCCTCTTGGTTGACTTGAGTGATGCAACGAGTTGGGGGATTAACTACCACTCGAAGGTGAGCTATCACCTCAAAGGGCATACCGAGTTTTCCGGCTCCCCGAGCGTTATCCCGCTGGACGGAAAGTATGACAACAAGATAGACATCACGATGCCCGAATCCGTGAACACCTCTATCACCCATCATTTCAATAGTCGCTGGACGGGATACCTGGGGACCACCTGGAAACGTTGGAGTCGACTGAAAAAGATCGAGGCAATCAACAGCGATGTTTCCGCCCTTGGCCAGAGTGCGGGTCTGGAGCGTGTGGGCGAACCATTGAACTGGCACGACACGTGGTCCACCGCCGTTGGCGTATCCTTTCAATTGAACCAACAATGGCTGCTGCGTGCAGGCTACGCCTACGATCCGTCGCCGATCAGCAATGCCGATCGTAGCGTGCGCGTTCCGGTTGGTAACCGCCAAGTCGTGACCCTGGGTGGCGCTTATTTGCCGAATCCCGATCTGACGATAGACTTTGCTTATGGTTATCTCTGGGAATCCAAAGCCTCGGTAAACCAACCGAACAACTCCGGCCTTCAACCTGAATACAGTGCTAATTACGAAAACAGTGCGAATATATTTTCAGTGCAGGCAACCTATCGATACTAATCCTCACCCTCATAAGCCCGATGAAGGTCAGTTAAGCAATTTCAGCCGCGACGCACTCTTTGCTGTAGCAGCCTCGTGAACTGGACAGTTGCTACAGATCGCATTACGGCTTAACTAATTGGCGTTGCTGAATCAGCCGATTGAAGCCGTTGCATCCTTGCCAACCCATCGCCGCTGAGAGTCTTTTCAACTCGATATTCTTCAACACGTGACGTGTCGCGAGCTGAATTTTCAAAGGCATGGGCGAGGGTCAAAGCGGGGTTGCAGCCATCGCAACAGAAGGGAGGGAGCCTGTGTCGATGAAGGGAGCTGGGACAGCTCCCTCCCTCTGCGACAGTTTTTATTGTCTAGCGACAAAACAGGAGCCTGGGCTCTCGGTGGACAACTCACTCCACCGTCACAGACTTCGCCAAGTTACGTGGCTGGTCCACATCAGTCCCCTTGAGCACGGCGACGTAGTACGACAACAACTGCAACGGAATCGTGTAGAGGATCGGCGACAGGATGTCGTGGATATGCGGCATGTGCACCACGTGGGTGCCTTCGCCATTGGTCATGCCAGCCTTCTCGTCAGCGAAGACAATCAACTGGCCGCCACGGGCGCGCACTTCCTGCAGGTTGGACTTGAGCTTTTCCAGCAGCTCGTTGTTCGGCGCCACGGTGACCACCGGCATGTCGTTATCCACAAGCGCCAGCGGGCCGTGCTTGAGTTCACCGGCCGGGTAGGCCTCGGCGTGGATGTAGGAGATTTCCTTGAGCTTCAAGGCCCCTTCCATCGCCACCGGGAATTGCGCGCCACGCCCGAGGAACAGGGTGTGGTTCTTCTCGGCGAACAGTTCGGCGATTTTTTCCACCGTGCTGTCCATCGCCAAGGCTTCGCCCAGGCGGGCTGGCAGGCGGCGCAGCTCCTCCACCAAGGTTGCCTCGACCCCTTTGCCCAGAGTACCGCGCACCTGGCCCAGGGACAGGGTCAGTAACAGCAGGCCCACCAGTTGCGTGGTGAACGCCTTGGTCGACGCCACACCAATTTCGCGACCGGCCTGGGTCAGCAGGGTCAGGTCGGATTCGCGTACCAGCGAGCTGATGCCGACGTTGCAGATCGCCAGGCTGGCGAGAAAACCCAGTTCCTTGGCGTTACGCAGGGCGGCCAGGGTGTCGGCGGTTTCGCCGGACTGGGAGATGGTGACGAACAGCGAATCGGGCTGCACCACCACTTTGCGATAACGGAACTCGCTGGCCACTTCGACCTGGCACGGAATACCGGCCAGTTCCTCCAGCCAGTAACGGGCGACCATGCCGGCGTGATAACTGGTGCCGCAGGCCACGATCTGCACGTTGCGGACCTTGGCGAACAACTCGGCCGCCTGTGGACCGAACGCCTGGACCAGTACCTGGTTCTGGCTCATGCGGCCTTCCAGAGTGCGTTGGACCACGGCCGGTTGTTCGTGGATTTCCTTGAGCATGAAGTGGCGGAACTCGCCCTTGTCGGCGACATCGGCACCGTCGCGGTACTGGACGGTTTCACGTACCACGTCATTGCCGTCGAGGTCCCAGATCTGCACGCTGTCGCGGCGAATTTCGGCAATATCGCCTTCTTCCAGGTACATGAAGCGGTCGGTGACCTGGCGCAGCGCCAACTGATCGGACGCCAGGAAGTTTTCCCCCAGGCCCAGGCCGATAACCAATGGGCTGCCGCTGCGGGCCGCCACCAGGCGGTCAGGTTGTTTTGTGCTGATGACCGCCAGGCCATAGGCACCGTGCAGTTCCTTGACGGTGGCCTTGAGGGCGACGGTCAGGTCCACCAGGTCCTTGAGCTTGTGGTTGAGCAGATGGGCGATGACTTCGGTGTCGGTGTCCGAGGTGAACACATAGCCGAGCGCCTTGAGCTGTTCACGCAGGGCTTCGTGGTTTTCGATGATGCCGTTGTGCACCACCGCCAGCTCGCCGGAAAAATGCGGGTGAGCGTTACGCTCGCACGGCGCGCCATGGGTGGCCCAACGCGTGTGGGCGATGCCCAGGCGACCGAGCAGCGGTTCGGCTTCCAGCGCCTGTTCCAGCTCGCTGACCTTGCCCGGACGACGCATGCGTTCGAGCTTCTCGTCGTTGGTAAACACCGCCACACCGGCGCTGTCATAACCGCGGTACTCCAGGCGCTTGAGGCCTTCGAGCAAGATTGCTGTGATGTTGCGTTCAGCTACGGCGCCGACAATTCCACACATGCTATTTCTCCTGGCTGACAGGCGCGCAGATCACAGTAATGCCGCGCGCCTGAATCTGATCGCGGGCCTCTACGGGCAGGCGATCATCGGTAATTAGGGTATGGACGCTGCTCCACGGCAGTTCCAGGTTGGGGATTTTCCGGCCGATCTTGTCGGCCTCCACCATGACGATCACTTCCCGGGCAACCTCAGCCATCACGCGGCTCAAGCCCAGCAGTTCGTTGAAGGTGGTGGTGCCTCGAACCAGATCGATGCCGTCGGCGCCGATGAACAGTTGGTCGAAGTCATAGGAACGCAGGACCTGCTCGGCCACCTGGCCCTGGAACGACTCGGAGTGAGGATCCCAGGTACCGCCGGTCATCAACAGCACCGGCTCGTGCTCCAGTTCGCTCAAGGCGTTGGCGACGTGCAGGGAATTGGTCATCACCACCAGGCCCGGCTGTTGGCCGAGTTGCGGAATCATGGCCGCCGTGGTGCTGCCGCTGTCGATGATGATGCGCGCATGTTCACGGATCCGCTTCACGGCGGCCCGGGCAATGGCCAGTTTGTACTTGGAGACGGTTTGCCCGTTATCGGCCACCAACTCCTGCGGCATCGGCACCGCGCCACCGTAGCGACGCAGCAGCAGGCCATTGGTTTCCAGGGCAGCGAGATCCTTGCGAATCGTAACTTCCGAGGTTTCGAAGCGCTTGGCCAACTCATCCACACTGACCTCACCCTGCTCCTGGAGCAAGGCAAGAATATTGTGACGGCGTTGTGGTGTGTTGCGCTTTGACATGGCGAGGTAAGTTTCGATTCGAAAGATAACGTAACTAATCAAAACCTATTGCAGGGCTATCGTCAAGGCGGGAGAAGAAAAATTCAGAAATCATGAAATCAATGTGGGAGCGGGCTTGCTCGCGAAGGGGTCGAATCAGACAGTACAACGTGAACTGAAACAACGCTTTCGCGAGCAAGCCCGCTCCCACACGGGGGCTGTGGATAACTTAGCTCTTCTTGATTTTTACCGGGCGCTTCCAGCCGTCGATATTGCGTTGCCGGGCGCGCGCCACCGCGAGCTGAGCGTTATCCACATCCTGATTGATGGTCGAACCTGCGGCCGTGCTTGAACCATCACCGAGGGTCACAGGCGCCACCAGCGAATTGTTGGAGCCGATGAACACGTCCTCACCCAACACGGTTTTCCACTTGTTGGCACCGTCGTAGTTACAGGTGATAGTCCCGGCGCCAATGTTGGTGCGGGCGCCGACTTCAGCGTCACCGAGGTAGGTCAGGTGCCCGGCCTTGGCGCCTTCGCCCAGGTGAGCATTCTTCAGTTCAACAAAGTTACCCACATGGGCACGGGCTTCCAGCACAGAGCCTGGGCGCAGGCGGGCAAACGGGCCAGCATCGCTGCCCTCCCCCATGACCGCACCATCGAGATGGCTGTTGGCCTTGATCACCACGCCTTTGTGCAGGGTGCTGTCCTTGATCACGCAGTTCGGACCAATGACCACATCGTCTTCGATGACAACCTTGCCTTCGAGGATGACGTTGATATCGATGACCACATCGCGACCCACGCTGACTTCACCGCGCACGTCGAAACGGGCCGGATCGCGCAGCGTCACGCCTTGGGCCATCAGGCGGCGGGCGGCGCGCAATTGATAGTGGCGCTCCAGTTCGGCCAATTGCCGGCGATCGTTGGCGCCCTGCACTTCCATGGCGTCCAACGGCTGCTCGGTGGCGACCACCAGTCCATCGCTGACCGCCATGGCGATCACGTCTGTCAGGTAGTACTCACCCTGGGCGTTGTTGTTCGACAGACGACTCATCCAGTCACCCAGGCGCTCAGCCGGCACGGCCAGAATCCCAGTGTTGCCTTCAGTGATCGCGCGCTGGGCTTCGTTGGCGTCCTTCTGTTCGACGATGGCGGTCACTTGGCCGTCGACGTCACGCACGATGCGGCCATAACCGGTTGGGTCGTCCAGCTCGACGGTCAACAGGCCCAACTGTTGTGGCGCGACATGCTTGAGCAGGCGTTGCAAGGTGTCGACTTCGATCAGCGGCACATCGCCGTAGAGAATCAGCACCGTATCCGCCGTGATGAATGGCACTGCCTGGGCCACCGCATGGCCAGTGCCCAGTTGTTTGTCCTGCAAGACGAAATTCAGGTCATCGGCGGCCAGGCGTTCGCGCACAGCATCGGCACCGTGGCCGATCACCACGTGAATGCGCTGTGGATCAAGTTGCCGGGCGCTGTGGATAACATGGCCGAGCATGGAATTGCCGGCTACCGGGTGCAAGACCTTGGGCAGCGCCGAACGCATGCGGGTGCCTTGACCGGCCGCGAGGATAACGATTTCGAGAGACATGACTGGCTACCAATCCTGGGTGGTCAGCGGCTGCGACCAGATGATGAGTGTCGGGAAAAGAAAAAAGGGTAGCCGAGGCTACCCTTTTTAATCAATCGCACAGAAAGCAGACGGCTTAGCCGCCGAACTTCTTGCGGATCTGCTGGACGGTGCGCAGCTGGGCTGCGGCCTCGGCCAGACGTGCAGCAGCAGAACCGTAATCGAACTCCGCGCCTCGCTCGTGCAGGGCCTTCTCGGCAGCCTTGACGGCTTCCTGAGCGGAGGCTTCGTCCAGGTCGGCAGCACGTTGCACAGTGTCGGCAAGGACCTTGACCATGTTCGGCTGAACCTCGAGGAAACCACCGGAGATGTAATACACCTCGGCTTCCCCGCCCTGCTTGATCAAGCGGATCGGACCCGGTTTCAGATTAGTGATCAGCGGTGCGTGACCCAGAGCGATACCAAGATCACCCAGCTCACCATGCGCAATCACCATCTCGACCAGACCGGAGAAGATTTCCCCTTCCGCACTGACGATATCGCAATGGACTGTCATAGCCATCTGATTGCCTCAACCTAAATTAGCGCCCGTTGCCGGGCGCCGGGATTACAGTTTCTTGGCTTTCTCGATCGCTTCTTCGATGCCGCCGACCATGTAGAACGCTTGTTCTGGCAGGTGGTCGTAGTCACCGTTGAGGATGCCTTTGAAGCCAGCAATGGTGTCTTTCAGGGAAACGTATTTACCCGAGGCACCGGTGAAGACTTCAGCCACGAAGAACGGCTGCGACAAGAAGCGCTGGATCTTACGAGCGCGGGATACCAACTGCTTGTCGGCTTCCGACAGCTCGTCCATACCCAGGATCGCAATGATGTCCTTCAGCTCTTTGTAGCGCTGCAGCACGTACTGGACGCCGCGAGCGGTGTCGTAGTGCTCCTGGCCGATCACGTTCGGGTCCAGCTGGCGCGAAGTCGAGTCCAGTGGGTCAACCGCTGGGTAGATACCCAGGGAAGCGATATCACGGGACAGAACGACGGTGGCGTCCAAGTGGGCGAAGGTGGTCGCTGGCGACGGGTCGGTCAAGTCATCCGCAGGTACGTATACCGCTTGGATCGAAGTGATCGAACCTTCCTTGGTCGAAGTGATACGTTCTTGCAGAACGCCCATCTCTTCAGCCAGGGTCGGCTGGTAACCTACTGCCGAAGGCATACGGCCCAGCAGTGCGGATACTTCGGTACCGGCGAGGGTGTAACGGTAGATGTTGTCGACGAACAGCAGAACGTCGTTACCTTCGTCACGGAACTTCTCGGCCATGGTCAGGCCGGTCAGGGCTACGCGCAGACGGTTTCCCGGCGGCTCGTTCATCTGGCCGTAGACCAGTGCCACTTTGTCCAGAACGTTGGAATCCTTCATCTCGTGGTAGAAGTCGTTACCCTCACGAGTACGCTCACCCACACCGGCGAACACGGAATAACCGCTGTGCTCGATGGCGATGTTACGGATCAGTTCCATCATGTTTACGGTCTTGCCCACACCGGCACCACCGAACAGACCGACTTTACCGCCCTTGGCGAACGGGCAAACCAGGTCGATAACCTTGATGCCGGTTTCCAGCAGGTCGTTGCCGCCTGCCTGTTCAGCGAAGGATGGCGCAGGACGGTGAATGCCCCAGCGCTCTTCGGTGTCGATCGGACCGGCTTCGTCGATCGGGTTGCCCAGTACGTCCATGATCCGGCCCAGGGTCGCTTTACCGACCGGTACGGAGATGGCAGCGCCAGAGTCGACAACGTCCAGACCGCGCTTCAAGCCTTCGGTAGAACCCATCGCAATGGTGCGAACGATGCCGTCGCCCAGCTGCTGCTGAACTTCCAGGGTAGTTTCCGCGCCTTGTACTTTCAGCGCGTTGTAGATGCTCGGTACGCTGTCGCGTGGAAATTCCACGTCGATAACGGCGCCGATGATTTGAACGATACGTCCGCTACTCATAGCTGGATCCTCTGAATATTTGAACCGTTAAACCGCGGCAGCGCCGCCGACGATTTCCGAGATCTCTTGGGTGATCGCAGCCTGGCGCGCCTTGTTGTAGATCAGCTGCAAATCGCTGATCAAATCACCGGCGTTGTCGGTAGCGTTCTTCATCGCGATCATCCGCGCTGCTTGTTCAGCTGCGTTGTTCTCGACCACCGCCTGGTAGACCTGCGACTCCACGTAGCGGACCATCAAGCCGTCGAGCAGCTCCTTGGCATCCGGTTCGTAGAGGTAGTCCCAGTGGTGCTTGAGTTCCTGTTCCGGGGTCGCCACCAGTGGGACCAATTGCTCCACGGTTGGCAGCTGCGTCATGGTGTTGATGAACTTGTTGGATACCACGGACAGACGGTCAATCCGGCCTTCCAGGTACGCATCCAGCATCACCTTGACACTGCCGATCAGGTCATTGATCGACGGCTCTTCACCCAGGTGGCTGATAGCAGCGACGACGTTGCCGCCGAAGTTACGGAAGAAAGCCGCACCCTTGCTACCAATCACGCACAGATCGATCTCGACGCCTTGTTCGCGGTTTACAGCCATGTCCTTGACCAGGGCCTTGAACAGGTTGGTGTTCAAGCCACCGCACAGACCACGGTCACTGCTCACCACGACGTAACCGACGCGCTTGATGGCGCGTTCGATCATGAACGGGTGGCGATATTCCGGGTTGGCGTTGGCCAGATGACCAATCACCTGGCGGATGCGCTCCGCATAAGGGCGGCTAGCAGCCATGCGCATTTGTGCCTTGCGCATTTTGCTGACCGCCACTTTTTCCATGGCGCTGGTAATTTTTTGCGTGCTTTTGATGCTCGCAATCTTACTGCGAATCTCTTTTGCGCCTGCCATGTAACACCTATCAGGTTAGCAAGCGGGAGCCTTGCGACTCCCGCTGCGGCTTACCAGGTTTGGGTGGCCTTGAACTTCTCGATACCGGCTTTCATGCCCGCGTCGATTTCGTCATTGAAGTCACCCTTCACGTTGATCTTGGCCAACAAGTCGGCGTGATCGCGGTTGAAGTAAGCAATCAGCGCTTGTTCAAAGCTGCCGACCTTGGCGATTTCAACGTCAGTCAGGAACCCACGCTCAGCGGCATACAGCGACAGCGCCATGTCAGCGATCGACATCGGTGCGTATTGCTTCTGCTTCATCAGCTCGGTAACGCGCTGACCATGCTCAAGTTGCTTACGGGTCGCTTCGTCCAGGTCAGAAGCGAACTGGGCGAATGCCGCCAGTTCACGGTACTGGGCCAGGGCGGTACGAATACCACCGGACAGCTTCTTGATGATCTTGGTCTGAGCGGCACCACCCACACGGGATACCGAAACACCGGCGTTCACAGCAGGACGGATGCCCGAGTTGAACATGGCCGATTCCAGGAAGATCTGACCGTCGGTGATGGAAATCACGTTGGTCGGAACGAACGCGGAAACGTCGCCAGCCTGGGTTTCGATGATCGGCAGCGCGGTCAGGGAACCGGTCTTGCCAGTCACTGCGCCGTTGGTGAACTTCTCTACGTACTCTTCCGAAACGCGGGATGCGCGCTCCAGCAGACGGGAGTGGAGATAGAACACGTCGCCTGGGTAGGCTTCACGGCCTGGTGGACGGCGCAGCAGCAGGGAGATCTGGCGATAAGCCACTGCCTGCTTGGACAGATCGTCATAAACGATCAGCGCGTCTTCACCGCGGTCGCGGAAGAATTCACCCATGGTGCAACCGGAGTACGGTGCCAGGAACTGCAGCGCAGGAGATTCCGAAGCACTGGCAGCCACGATGATCGTGTTGGCCAGGGCGCCGTTTTCTTCCAGCTTGCGAACCACGTTGGCGATGGTCGATTGCTTCTGACCGATGGCTACGTAGACGCAGAAAATGCCGCTGTTCTTCTGGTTGATGATCGCGTCGATCGCCAGAGCGGTCTTACCGATCTGACGGTCACCGATGATCAGCTCACGCTGGCCACGGCCGACAGGGATCATGGCATCGACAGCCTTGTAGCCAGTCTGTACAGGCTGGTCTACCGACTTACGCCAGATCACGCCAGGAGCAACTTTCTCGACCGCGTCGGTCTCGGTGTTGTTCAGCGGACCTTTGCCGTCAACAGGGTTACCCAGTGCGTCGACAACACGACCCAGCAGTTCCTTACCAACCGGAACTTCGAGGATGCGGCCGGTGCACTTGGCGCTCATGCCTTCAGCCAGAGAGGTGTACGCGCCCAATACCACGGCACCTACAGAGTCTTGCTCCAGGTTGAGGGCCATACCGTAGACGCCGCCCGGAAACTCGATCATCTCGCCGTACATGACGTCGGCCAGACCGTGAATCCGCACGATGCCGTCAGATACGCTGACGACAGTGCCTTCGTTACGGGCTTGGGAGGTCACATCGAGCTTGTCGATGCGGCCCTTGATAATTTCACTTATTTCGGAAGGATTGAGTTGCTGCATTGCTCTGCTGCCCCTTCAAACTCAAGATTTCAATGCTTCGGCAAGTTTCGCGATTTTGCCGCGAATCGAGCCATCGATAACCAGGTCGCCGGCGCGGATTACAACGCCCCCTATCAGGGACTTGTCTTCCTCGACTTGCAGGCGCACTTCCCGGTTGAGTCGTGCACTGAGAACCTTGGCGAGTTTGTCTTGCTGTTCTTGGTTCAATGCGAAAGCACTGGTCACTTCCACGTCTACCGACTTCTCTTGCTCGGCCTTGTACAGGTCAAAAAGAGTGGCGATCTCCGGCAGAAGCAGGAGACGGTCGTTTTCGGCAACGACGTGAATGAAATTCTGTGCCTTGGCATCGAACTTGTCGCCGCACACGTCAATGAACGTGGCGGCCTTTTCTGCGCTCGTCAGTCGCGGGGCCTTGAGCACGCGCTGCATGGTGTCGTCTTGCGACACCGCTGCAGCCAGGCCGAGCATGGCTGACCAATTGGCCAGTTGCTGGTGGGCCTGAGCGTGCTCGAAGGCCGCCTTAGCGTAAGGTCGGGCCAACGTGGTCAGTTCTGCCATGATCGCCCTCGCTTAGATTTCAGCAGCCAGTTGGTTAACCAGCTCTGCGTGCGCGTTTTGATCGATTGTGGCACCCAGGATCTTCGAAGCACCGCCAACGGCCAGAGCACCCACTTGGGCACGCAGCGCGTCTTTGACACTGTTGAGTTCCTGTTCGATCTCGGCTTGAGCCTGAGCCTTCACACGGTCAGCTTCGACGCGAGCCTGTTCACGGGCTTCGTCGACAATCTGGGTACCGCGTTTCTTGGCTTGCTCGATGATTTCAGCTGCCTGAGCTTTCGCTTCGCGCAGTTGCTGACCCACTTTCTCATGGGCCAACTCCAGGTCGCGAGCTGCACGGCTGGCAGCGTCCAGACCATCAGCGATCTTCTTTTGACGTTCGTGCAATGCCGCAATGACCGGAGGCCATACGAACTTCATGCAGAACAGTACAAAAATCAGGAACGCAACGGACTGGCCAATCAGGGTCGCATTAATGTTCACGCCAACACCTCGCAGTTACGTTGTCCATCACACCAATCTACTCGAGACATCCGAGTAATTAGCCAGCGATTTGACCAACGAACGGGTTCGCAAAGGTGAAGAACAGAGCGATACCAACACCGATCATGGTCACGGCGTCGAGCAGACCGGCCACGATGAACATTTTGACTTGCAGCATTGGAACCATTTCTGGCTGACGCGCTGCGCCTTCCAGGAACTTGCCGCCCAACAGGCCGAAACCAATTGCGGTACCCAGTGCGCCCAGGCCGATCAACAGTGCAACAGCGATAGCGGTTAGACCAACTACAGTTTCCATCTTTCCTCCCGACTTTTACGTCGTATGGTTTAGGTTTTTTAGATTAAAGCGGTAAAACAAATCGTTTCTCAGCCCGGTTCGGGCTCCTTCCCGTTTGACCGGGAAGGACATCAGACTAGTCGAGACTGGCCTTAATGGTTTTCTTCGTGCGCCATCGACAGGTAGACGATGGTCAACATCATGAAGATGAACGCCTGCAGGGTGATGATCAGGATGTGGAACACAGCCCACGCCCATTGCAGGACCACACCCAGGCCGCTGAGCCACAGCAGGCCGCTGCCGAACATCACAGCGATCAGGATGAACACCAGTTCGCCGGCATACATGTTGCCGAACAGACGCAGTGCCAGAGAAATCGGTTTGGCGATCAGGGTCACGAATTCGAGCAGGAAGTTCACCGGGATCAGCAGGGCTTGGACCAGGATGTTCTTGCTGCCGAACGGGTGCAGGGTCAGTTCGCCGATGAAGCCGCCGATGCCCTTGACCTTGATGCTATAGAAAATGATCAGTGCGAAGACCGAGAAGGCCATGCCCAGGGTCGCGTTCGGGTCGGTGGTCGACACAGCGCGGAATGGGATGTGGTGGTCACCGGAGATCAGGATGGCCAACTGAGGAATCCAGTCGACCGGTACCAGGTCGACGGCGTTCATCAGGAACACCCAGACGAAGATGGTCAGTGCCAACGGTGCGATCACCGGGCTACGGCCATGGAAGCTGTCCTTCACGCTGCCATCGACGAATTCGACCAGTACTTCAACGAAGTTCTGCAGTGCACCAGGCTGACCGGAAGTCGCCTTCTTTGCCGCCATGCGGAAAAGAAAAACGAAGATCAGACCCAATGCGACCGACCAGCCGAGGGTATCGACGTGGAAAGCCCAGAAACCCATTTCCTTGGCTTCTGCTGCGGTGTGGGCAAAGCCCCAGCCGCCGTTGGGTAGCTGACCGAAGGTCAGGTTCTGCAAGTGGTGCTGGATATAGCCCGAAGCGGTTGTCTCTGCCATGGTTGCCTCAAACGCCCTAAGGTCTCGAAAGTCTTGTTCTCATTAGCAGGGGAGCGAACCAGCTAACCAGTTGGGTCAGCACGAAGACGCTGAATACAGCCAGCGGCGCCAGTGGCTTCACACCTGCGAACGTCAATGCAAACAGCACTGCCGTCAAAATCAGTTTCCCCGCCTCGCCGGCATAAAAAGACCGGACGATAGCCTGGGCTGCTCGGGCGCCGGAAAACCGAAAGGCCCTGTGAGCGAAGTAAATATTGGGAAGCAAGGCTATCAGGCCTCCGCAAAGCCCTGAGTATCCGGCGACGACTCCTTTCCATTGCCAGAGCGCCAGTGCGGCGATCAATACAACGGCGAATTGGGCCATCAAAACCGGGAAAACTGCCAGACGATGGAACGGCAAGCGGTTTGGCGTGCGGGTTTCCATCGCTTTTGCTCTCCAATAGTCGGCCGCCATAATTCAATAACTTGGCATAATTTGTGCCGACAAAATGCGCGCAGAGTATAGGGGCGGTTCTGCCCCTATTCAACTGCCAGGTAGTGATTTCCGACTGCGCGCTACAAGAGCAATTGTTTCAGCGAATGTGTGCAAGGACGCCTTGCAGCTCATCGAGGGAGTTGTAGCCAATCACCAGTTGCCCTTTGCCCTTCTTGCCGTGGCGGATCTGCACCGCAGAGCCCAGGCGCTCGGCCAGGCGCTGTTCCAGGCGAGCGATATCAGGATCGGTTTTGGGTGCCTCGACAGGGGCCGGTTTGCCACTCAGCCACTGACGAACCAGTGCTTCAGTTTGGCGCACAGTCAGACCGCGTGCGACAACATGTCGCGCCCCTTCAACCTGTTGATTTTCCGGCAAACCGAGCAATGCACGGGCATGACCCATTTCCAGGTCGCCATGGGACAGCATGGTCTTGATGACTTCCGGCAACGCAATCAGGCGCAACAAATTGGCCACGGTCACGCGGGACTTGCCCACCGCCTCGGCAACTTGTTGCTGGGTCAGCTGGAACTCCTGCTGCAAACGTTGCAGGGCCACGGCTTCTTCAATCGGATTGAGGTCTTCGCGCTGGATGTTCTCGATCAGCGCCATGGCGATGGCGGTTTCATCCGGCACATCGCGGACCATCGCCGGAATGGTTTCCTGGCCGGCCTGCTGGCTGGCGCGCCAGCGACGTTCGCCGGCAATGATCTCGAAGCGCCCGTTGGCGATCGGCCGGACCACGATCGGCTGCATCACGCCCTGGCTCTTGATCGACTGGGCCAGTTCTTCCAGCGCCTGGGGATCCATGTCCCGGCGCGGCTGGTATTTGCCGCGCTGGATCAGGTCCAGCGGCAAGTGCTGCAACTCGCGTTGATCGACCTGTACGGCCTGCTCTTCCAGCGAACTGACAGTGGGACCACTGAGCAGTGCATCCAGTCCACGTCCGAGACCTCGTTTCTTGACGGCCATGGGGTTTCCTTAAGTTGGCTGGGCTGCAGCGGTGCGTGGATTACGGCGCTGACGGCGAACCATCTCGCCCGCCAGGGCCAGGTAGGCCAGCGCACCACGGGATTGTTTGTCGTAGGCCAGGGCCGGCATGCCGTAGCTGGGCGCTTCGGCCAGGCGGATGTTCCGCGGGATGACCGTGTCGTAGAGCTGCTCGCCGAAGTGTTCCTTGAGCTGGGCCGACACATCGTTCATCAGGCTCAGGCGCGGGTCGTACATGGTCCGCAGCAGGCCTTCGACCTTCAGGTCCGGGTTCAGCAGTTCGGCGATGCGCTTGATGTTATCCACAAGGTCGCTCAAGCCTTCCAATGCGAAATATTCGCACTGCATGGGGATAATCACCCCATCGGCCGCCACCAGGGCGTTGAGGGTCAGCATCGACAGCGACGGCGGGCAGTCGATCAGGATGTAATCGTAGTTTTCCCGGATCGGCGCCAAGGCGCTGCGCAGGCGGCTTTCCTTCATCTGCATTTCCAGCAGCACCACTTCGGCCGCCGTCAGGTCACGGTTGGCCGGCAGCAGTTGATAACCGCCGTGTTCGGAGAAGTGCATGGCCTGGCCCAGATCGCATTCGCCGATCAGGACGTCGTAGATGGAGTTTTCCAAGCCATGCTTATCCACACCGCTACCCATGGTGGCGTTGCCCTGTGGATCGAGATCGATCAACAGCACCCGGCGCTTGGTCGCGACCAGGGATGCTGCGAGGTTGATACAGGTGGTGGTCTTGCCCACACCACCCTTCTGGTTCGCTATCGCGAATACCTTAGCCATTCTTGCTTGTGTTCCCAATCATGCCGTGCGGCGCAGTATCAGCAGATGGCGTTGGCCTTGGCAACCGGGTACGGCCAAGGCGTGTTCGCTATCAAGGTGGAAGTCTGCCGGCAATGCTACCAGCTCATCGGCCGGATGAACGCCCTTCATTGCCAGCCAGCGCGTATCGGCGTCGCCCAGGTGGCGCGTCCAGTTGCTGAAGTTCTCCATGCTGCTGAACGCCCGGGAGATGATCCCGTTGAAAGGCTGTGCAGGCTGGAACGCTTCGACACGGCTGTGGATAACTTGCAGGTTATCCAGTTTGAGTTCGAGTTTGACCTGGGTCAGGAAACGAGTTTTCTTGCCGTTGCTGTCCAGGCAGGTCACTTGCGAGTCGGGAAACAGGATCGCCAGCGGGATGCCCGGCATGCCACCGCCACTGCCAACATCCAGCCAGCGACCGTTTTCGATGAAGGACATGACGCTGAGGCTGTCGAGCAAATGGCGCGAGACCATTTCATCCGGATCGCGCACGGCGGTCAGGTTGTAGGCCTTGTTCCATTTGATCAACAACGCCAGATAACCCAGCAATTGCGCGTGCTGGGCTTCGGTCAAGTTGACACCAAGCTGACGGGCACCTGTGGATAACTCTTCAGCGTGTTGCGAGGTGACCATCGAACTCAAGCGCTTTGCTCCAACTGGCGGCCCGCGCCGCGTTTTTTCAAATGAATCATCAACAGGGAAATCGCCGCTGGCGTGACGCCGGGAATGCGCGAGGCCTGGCCCAGGGTCTCTGGACGGGTCGCACCGAGCTTGCTCTGGATTTCCTTCGATAACCCGGAAATGCCGGTGTAATCGATATCCACAGGCAGCTTGGTGTCCTCACTGGCGCGCAGACGGGCGATTTCGTCTTGCTGACGGTCGATGTAACCGGCGTACTTGGTCTTGATTTCGACCTGCTCGGCCACTTGTGGATCTTCCGCCCCTTGGCCGGTCACTTCCACCAACCCGGCATAATCGATTTCCGGGCGGCTCAAGAGGTTGAGCAGGTTGTATTCGTGGGTCAGCGGCGTGCCAAATTTCGCGGCAATGGCATCGCCCTGCTCGGTACCAGGGCGAACCCAGGTGCTTTTCAGGCGCTGCTCTTCCAGTTCGATGCTCTCACGTTTCTTGCAGAACGCGGCCCAACGCACATCATCCACCAGCCCCAGCTCACGACCTTTCTCGGTCAGGCGCAGGTCGGCGTTGTCTTCGCGAAGGATCAGGCGATATTCGGCGCGGGACGTGAACATCCGATACGGTTCCTGGGTGCCCAAGGTAATCAGGTCATCCACCAGTACGCCGATGTATGCCTCATCGCGGCGTGGGCACCAGCTGTCCTTGCCCTGGGCGCGCAGTGCCGCGTTGGCACCGGCCAACAACCCTTGGGCGCCGGCCTCTTCGTAACCGGTGGTGCCGTTGATCTGCCCGGCGAAGAACAGGCCGCCAATGACCTTGGTTTCCAGGCTGTACTTCAGGTCACGCGGATCGAAGTAGTCGTACTCGATGGCGTAGCCCGGGCGAACGATGTGGGCGTTTTCCATACCGCGAATCGACTGCACGATCTGCAATTGCACATCGAACGGCAGGGAGGTTGAGATCCCGTTCGGGTACAGCTCGTGGGTCGTCAGGCCTTCCGGCTCGATGAAGACCTGGTGGCTTTCCTTGTCGGCGAAGCGATGGATCTTGTCTTCGATCGACGGGCAATAACGCGGGCCGATGCCTTCGATTTCACCGGCAGCGGAATACATCGGCGAACGGTCGAGGTTCGCCGCAATAATTTCATGGGTGCGGGCATTGGTGTGGGTGATCCAGCAACTGACTTGCCGTGGATGCTGTTCCTTGTTGCCCATGAACGACATGACCGGGACCGGCGTATCGCCAGGCTGCTCGGTCATCACCGAGAAATCCACAGACCGACCGTCGATACGCGGTGGCGTACCGGTTTTCAAGCGCCCGACACGCAACGGCAGCTCACGCAAACGATGAGCCAGAGCGATCGACGGCGGATCACCCGCGCGACCACCGGAAAAGTTCTGCAAACCAATGTGGATAAGTCCACCGAGGAATGTCCCGGTGGTCAGCACTACGGAATCGGCGAGGAAACGCAGGCCCATTTGCGTGACGACACCGCGTACCTGGTCCTGCTCGACAATCAGGTCATCCGCTGCTTGTTGAAATATCCACAGGTTCGGCTGGTTTTCCAGGATTTCGCGGACAGCGGCCTTGTACAGGATTCGGTCGGCCTGGGCGCGAGTAGCGCGCACGGCTGGGCCTTTGCGGCTGTTCAATACGCGAAACTGAATACCACCTTTATCGGTGGCCATGGCCATCGCGCCGCCTAGGGCATCGATTTCCTTGACCAGGTGGCTCTTGCCAATCCCACCAATGGCAGGGTTGCAACTCATGGCACCGAGGGTTTCCACGTTATGCGTCAGCAACAGGGTTCTTGCCCCCATGCGTGCTGATGCAAGTGCTGCCTCGGTACCGGCATGACCGCCGCCGATGACGATCACTTCAAAACGGGAAGGGAAATCCACCACGCACCTCGTGCCTGCTTAATTCAGGTAATTCGGAAATAGGTCTTGAGCCTGGCCAGAGCGTTTTTCGAGCCAGGTCGGCAAGTATAGGGACTTCCCCTTTCCTAAAGAACCCTTTGCACAAAATTTAACCAGCTGTGGAAAACTCGCGGTTAAAGAAATTAAAAAGAAAGAAATTTATAAAACCTTTGTTTTTATGTTTATTCTTACTGAGCCTCCTATTTGTGGATAACATTACACAGGCCTTTATTTTCAATGTGTACAGAGATTCAAAACCCTGTGGTCAGGTGGCAATGAGGGGGTTGGATAACCGGTGTAAGCCTGTGGATGAATGGGCCTTTTATCCACAGAGGCGGTTATCTTCAGATTTGAGGGGGGTTTATCAACCGACCCCAGTGGCAGTTATTCACAGGGCTTAATCCACAGAAAACCGCCGCGATGGATCACCGCAGCGTCCACAGGCAAGCCGCCATCAATGGCAATCGTTTCAAAAATAGAGAGGAGGAACCGGGTTTGCGTTGGACTCGAGAGGCTTCGAGGACAAACCCGGTTTGAAAAGCGGGGTTATTTACCGATGCAGAAGCTGGAAAAGATCCGCCCCAACAGGTCATCGGAGCTGAAGGCGCCGGTAATTTCCCCAAGGGAATGTTGGGCCTGGCGAAGGTCTTCGGCCAACAACTCACCCGCCCCCGCCAAGGTCAACTGCGCGCGACCGTGTTCCAGGGCGGCGCTGGCATGGCGCAAGGCTTCAAGATGCCGCCGGCGGGCGCTGAAGCTGCTTTCCGAGGTCTGCTCATAGCCCATGCAGGCCTTGAGGTGTTCACGCAGCAGTTCCAGGCCTTCACCCGCCGCCTTTGCGCTCAGGCTGATCGTCACATGGCCGTCGTTGCTGACCTCAAGGACAATCGCTTCCCCGGTCAGGTCGGCCTTGTTACGGATCAAGGTGACTTTCGCGGGATCCGGGCGGACTTCGAGGAATTCAGGCCACAAGGCAAATGGATCGTCCGCTTCCGGTGCGGTTGCATCCACCACCAGCAGGACCCGGTCGGCTTCACCGATGGCCTTGAGCGCCCGCTCAACGCCGATTTTTTCCACCCGGTCATCAGTGTCGCGCAAACCTGCGGTATCCACGACGTGCAGTGGCATGCCATCGATGTGGATATGTTCACGCAGGATGTCCCGAGTGGTGCCGGCGATCTCGGTGACAATCGCCGCCTCGCGCCCGGCCAGGGCATTCAACAGGCTGGACTTGCCGGCATTCGGCCGCCCAGCGATCACCACGGTCATCCCATCGCGCAACAAGGCACCCTGCCCGGCTTCGCGCAGTACGGTGGATAACTCATCGCGCACTTTATCCAGCATGCTCAGCACGTGGCCATCGGCTAAGAAGTCGATTTCCTCTTCCGGGAAATCAATCGCGGCCTCGACGTAAATCCGCAGGCCGATCAATTGTTCGGTGAGGTTATGCACACGCTGGGAAAACGCACCCTGCAAGGATCGCAATGCGTTGCGGGCCGCCTGTGCAGAACTGGCTTCGATCAAATCGGCGATCGCCTCGGCCTGGGCCAGGTCGAGCTTGTCGTTGAGGAATGCCCGTTCACTGAACTCGCCCGGCCGGGCCAGGCGACAGCCCAGCTCCAGGCAACGCTTGAGCAGCATGTCCAGCACGATGGGGCCGCCGTGCCCTTGCAGTTCCAGTACGTCTTCGCCGGTGAACGAATTCGGCCCCGGGAAATACAAGGCCAGCCCCTCGTCGAGGACCTGCTGGTCATCACTGAAAAACGGACCGTAATGAGCAAACCGCGGTTTGAGTTCACGACCGCTGATTGCCCTGGCCGCGACACTGGCCAAGGGCCCCGAAATACGGACGATGCCGACACCGCCGCGACCTTGGGCGGTGGCAACGGCGGCAATGGTTTCACGCGGTGCGCTCATAAACCGGTATCCAGACAAAAGTGGCAGATAGCAAAACGCCCCACTAGGGGGCGTTTTGTGTGGTTATCCACAGAGCAAGTTACGCCTCGGCTTTTTTCGCAGCCGCTTCGATCTTACGCGTGATGTACCACTGCTGGGTAATGGACAACACGTTGTTCACAACCCAGTACAGCACCAGACCCGCCGGGAACCACAGGAAGAAGAAGGTGAAGATGATTGGCATCATTTTCATCACCTTCGCCTGCATCGGGTCCGGAGGCGTCGGGTTCAACTGCTGCTGGATGAACATGGTCGCGCCCATGATGATCGGCAGGATGAAGAACGGATCCTTGATCGACAGGTCGGTAATCCACAGCATGAACGGTGCCTGGCGCATCTCCACGCTTTCCAGCAGCACCCAGTACAGCGCCAGGAACACAGGCATTTGTACAAGAATCGGCAAGCAACCACCCAACGGGTTGATCTTCTCTTTCTTGTACAGCTCCATCATGGCCTGGGACATTTTCTGCCGGTCATCGCCATGTTGTTCTTTCAGGGCCGCCAGTTTCGGGGCCACTGCGCGCATGCGAGCCATGGATTTGTAGCTGGCGGCCGACAACGGGAAGAAAATCCCCTTGATCAGCATGGTCAGGAAAATGATCGACCAACCCCAGTTACCGACGATGCTGTGGATATGTTGCAGCAGCCAGAAGATCGGCTGGGCAATGAACCACAGGAAACCGTAGTCCACGGTCAATTCCAGGCCTGGGGACAACTCTTTCAGTACCGCCTGGCTTTTAGGACCGGCGTACAGAATGGCACTGGTTTCGACTTTTGCACCTGGCGCGGCGGTCAATGCCGGGCCGGTGTAGCCGACGATGTAGTTGCCTTTGCCGTCTTTACGCGTCTGGACGACGTTGTTTTCGCCCTTCTGCGGGATCCAGGCAGTTACAAAATAGTGCTGCAGCCAGGCAACCCAGCCACCTTGAACGGTTTCCTTGATCTGGCCCTTGTCCATGTCCTTCATGGACACTTTCTTGTAAGGCTCCGAACTTGTCCACAGGGCGGCGCCCAGGTAAGTCGCGGTGCCGGTGGCCGTGCTGGAGGAAGGATCGTCGCTGGCGTCACGCTTGAGTTGCGCAAACATCGCGCCGGACCAAGGCTGGGCGCTCTGGTTGTCGATCAGGTAAGAGACGGTTACGTCATACAGGCCACGTTTCAAGGTGAAACGCTTGATGTAGTTGACGCCATCCTTGCTGAACTTCAGGTCGACAACCAGTTGGTCCTGACCGTCAGCCAGTTGATAAGTCTTCTTCTCGGCGGAGTAGACCGGGCGACCGGCCGGGCTCGAATCCGGGCCGTTGGTACCGATCAGGCCACTTTGGGCCAGATAGGTGCGCTCGTTACCGTTGTCGAACAACTGGAACGGGATTTCCGGATGATCCTGGCGACGTGGATACAGCGGCAGCTTCAGCTGGGCGACGTCACCACCTTGTGGATCGATTGCCAGCTCGAGCACGTCCGTCTTGATCTGGATGAGATCTTTGCTTACGGCCACCGGGGCTTCGGCGGGAGCGCTGGTATCGCTTGCCGCGCGCGGGATGTCGTCATTGCTGGCAGCATTGTTGCCAACTGGGACATCCGGCAGGCTCGGTGCGGTATTGCTGGCTGCAACATTCTGAGTCGGCAGGGCAGCCTGGCCATAGTCCTGGTTCCATTTAAGGACCATGACGTAGGACACGATTGCCAGGGCGACGATCAGGATCGTGCGTTTGATATCCATGATTACTCGGCCATCGAAGAAGAACGGGAGGTAGGGATAGGCGGAACCGGGTCATAACCGCCGGGATTCCACGGATGACAGCGACCTAAACGACGAAAGGTCAGCCAGCCACCGCGCAGTAGGCCATGATTTTCTATGGCTTCGTACGCGTAGCAGGAACAACTGGGGTAGAAACGACAGTGACTGGCCATCAAAGGACTAATGGCATAGCGGTAAAACTGGATCGGAACGAGTGCCAGTTTACGCATCGGGACTGTCTACCCCTACAGTTTCGGTGTTGACTGCTGGTACTGGCTTGTTGCGGGCCAGACGTTTCCAGAGCTTGCCGAAATGCTGAATCAATTCGGGGTTTTCTACGTCACCCAAACCTTTGCGCGCGACGATAACAATGTCCCATCCAACCAGTGAATCCTGGTTCAGGCGAAACGATTCGCGCATCAGACGTTTGAGGCGATTGCGCTGAACAGAGAGCTTGACGCTCTTTTTCCCGATAACCAGCCCTAGTCGGGGGTGATCGAGATCGTTACTGCGCGCAAGGAGCAGGAGATTTTTCCCCGGAACCTTGCCGGTAGGGGAGTCAAAGACTGCCTTGAAATGCCGGGGTGTAAGCAGACGCTTTTCCCGACTGAAGTCCTGACTCACCTCCAGTGCCGGATTATCAAACTGCCAGACGCGCACGACCTTTGGCGCGACGACGCGACAGGACGGCACGACCGTTCTTGGTAGCCATGCGAGCACGGAAACCGTGGGTACGAGCGCGTTTGATAGTGCTTGGTTGGAAAGTACGTTTCATGTCGTGTTACCTGGTTCGTCCACAACGGGCCGGAATGGCCCCCGTTTTAAGAGACCGGGGATTCTAGAGAAAGCAAGCCTCTAGGTCAATTTCCAACCAGCGTTTCCTTTAAATAGATATCCGGACGCTTGGGCGGATTCATCACACGACGCTAGATATAGAAATAAAGAAGGGAATTATTTAAAGCTTTTCTGTAAAGCTTATAAAAGCAAGGCCGCCACCTGTCTGTGGATAACCATGCTCAGGCCTTGTAGCACGCCATGTACAGAGAATGACAACTACAGGGGAAAGCAGTGGCCAGCCTGTGCTGCGCTGTCGGATAAGCTGTGTGTGGAAAGCCATGTTATCCACAGGCCGGTTATCCACCGACTTTCGCCCCCACTTGTGCAACGACCTCAGGCCGGGTTATCCACAGAGCTTATCCACTGACCGCCCGTCGTCTTTCTCGCGGTTAACGCATTGATAAATCATGGGCGATCAGCAAGCTGCATGTGGATAAGTGGGCGTCTGCTCGCTACAATGGCCGCTTGTTTTTGCCTCACCGGCTTTCAACTTAGGGGATATCCGTGTCAGTGGAACTTTGGCAGCAGTGCGTGGAGCTTTTGCGCGATGAGCTGCCTGCCCAACAATTCAACACTTGGATCCGTCCACTACAGGTCGAAGCCGAAGGCGACGAGTTGCGTGTCTATGCACCGAACCGTTTCGTTCTCGACTGGGTCAACGAAAAGTACCTGGGCCGGGTCATGGAACTGCTCGACGAGCATGGCAATGGCATGGCGCCTGCGTTGTCCTTATTAATAGGCAGCAAGCGCAGCTCGGCACCGCGCGCCGCACCCAATGCGCCGCTGGCCGCCGCAGCGTCACAGGCCCAGCAGGCTGCAACGGCACCGGTTAACAACCATGCCGCCCCGGCACCCGCGCCTGCCCCGAGCAAACGCAGCGCACAAAAGGTCGCCGAGGTCAGCGAAGAGCCCTCGCGGGACAGCTTCGACCCGATGGCCGGTGCCAGCTCCCAGCAGGCGCCGGTGCGTGCCGAACAGCGCACCGTCCAGGTCGAAGGTGCGCTCAAGCACACCAGCTACCTGAATCGGACCTTTACCTTCGAGAATTTCGTCGAAGGTAAATCCAACCAACTGGCTCGCGCTGCGGCCTGGCAGGTCGCGGATAACCCCAAGCATGGCTACAACCCGCTGTTCCTTTATGGTGGTGTAGGCTTGGGTAAGACCCACTTGATGCATGCGGTGGGCAACCACCTATTAAAGAAGAACCCGAATGCCAAGGTCGTGTACCTGCATTCCGAGCGTTTCGTGGCCGACATGGTCAAGGCGCTGCAGCTGAACGCGATCAACGAGTTCAAGCGTTTCTACCGTTCGGTGGACGCTCTGCTGATCGACGATATTCAGTTCTTCGCCCGCAAGGAACGTTCCCAGGAAGAGTTTTTCCACACCTTCAACGCATTGCTTGAAGGCGGGCAGCAGGTCATTCTCACCAGTGACCGCTACCCGAAAGAAATCGAAGGCCTTGAAGAACGTCTCAAGTCGCGTTTCGGCTGGGGCCTGACGGTGGCCGTCGAGCCGCCCGAGCTGGAAACCCGGGTCGCGATCCTGATGAAGAAAGCCGACCAGGCCAAGGTCGAGCTGCCTCACGACGCCGCGTTCTTCATCGCCCAGCGTATCCGCTCCAACGTGCGTGAGCTCGAAGGTGCCCTCAAGCGGGTGATCGCTCACTCGCACTTCATGGGCCGCGACATCACCATCGAGTTGATTCGCGAATCCTTGAAGGACTTGTTGGCGCTTCAGGACAAATTGGTTTCTGTGGATAACATTCAGCGAACCGTTGCGGAATACTACAAAATCAAGATTTCCGACCTGCTGTCCAAACGCCGTTCGCGTTCGGTAGCACGTCCGCGTCAGGTGGCCATGGCCCTGTCCAAGGAACTGACCAACCACAGCCTGCCGGAAATCGGCGATGTGTTTGGCGGACGCGACCACACCACCGTGCTGCACGCCTGCCGCAAGATCAACGAACTTAAGGAATCCGACGCGGACATCCGCGAGGACTACAAGAACCTGCTGCGTACACTGACCACTTGATGACCACCAGCGCAGCTTATTAAGGCAAGGGACTAGACCATGCATTTCACCATTCAACGCGAAGCCCTGTTGAAACCCCTGCAACTGGTCGCAGGCGTCGTCGAACGCCGCCAGACCTTGCCGGTACTTTCCAACGTGCTGCTGGTTGTCGAAGGCCAGCAATTGTCGCTGACCGGTACCGACCTGGAAGTCGAGCTGGTCGGTCGTGTGCAACTTGAAGAACCGGCTGATCCGGGTTCCATCACCGTGCCGGCGCGCAAGCTGATGGACATCTGCAAGAGCCTGCCCAACGACGCGCTGATCGACATCAAGGTCGATGAGCAGAAGCTCGTGGTCAAGGCCGGTCGCAGTCGCTTCACCTTGTCGACCCTGCCGGCCAACGATTTCCCGACCGTAGAAGAAGGCCCAGGTTCGCTGACCTGCAGCCTGGACCAGAGCAAATTGCGTCGCCTGATCGAACGCACCAGTTTCGCCATGGCCCAGCAGGACGTGCGTTATTACCTCAACGGCATGCTCCTGGAGGTTTCCGCTGGCGTCATCCGCGCCGTTGCCACCGACGGGCATCGCCTGGCCATGTGCTCGATGCAGGCTGATATCGGTCAGCCTGATCGCCACCAGGTGATCGTGCCGCGTAAAGGTATCCTGGAACTGGCTCGCCTGCTGACCGAGCCGGACGGCAACGTCAGCATCGTGTTGGGCCAGCACCACATCCGCGCCACCACCGGTGAGTTCACCTTCACCTCGAAGCTGGTCGACGGCAAGTTCCCAGACTACGAGCGCGTGCTGCCAAAAGGCGGTGACAAGCTGGTGTTGGGCGATCGCCAGGCCCTGCGCGAAGCCTTCAGCCGTACCGCGATCCTGTCTAACGAGAAGTACCGTGGCATCCGTCTGCAACTGGCCAATGGTCAGCTGAAGATCCAGGCGAACAACCCGGAGCAGGAAGAAGCGGAAGAAGAAGTAGGCGTTGAGTACAACGGCGGCTCCCTGGAAATCGGCTTCAACGTCAGCTACCTGCTCGACGTGCTGGGCGTGATGACCACCGAGCAAGTGCGTCTGATCCTGTCCGACTCCAACAGCAGTGCGCTGGTGCAAGAGTCTGATAACGACGATTCGGCTTACGTTGTCATGCCGATGCGTCTGTAATCATGCCCAGCAGAAGCTAGATGTCCTTAAGTCGCGTCTCGGTCACCGCGGTGCGCAATCTGCACCCGGTGACCTTCTCCCCCTCCCCCCGCATCAATATCCTTTACGGCGCCAACGGCAGCGGCAAAACCAGCGTCCTGGAAGCCGTGCACCTGCTGGGGCTTGCCCGTTCGTTTCGCAGCACCCGCCTGTTACCGGTCATCCAGTACGATCAACTGGCATGCACTGTGTTCGGGCAGGTGGAGCTGGCAGAAGGCGGTCATAGCGCCCTGGGGATCTCGCGGGACCGGCAGGGCGAGTTCCAGATCCGCATCGATGGGCAGAACGCTCGCAGCGCCGCTCAGCTGGCCGAGATCCTGCCATTGCAGTTGATCAACCCGGACAGCTTCCGTCTGTTGGAGGGCGCACCGAAGATTCGTCGGCAATTTCTCGACTGGGGCGTGTTCCACGTGGAACCGCGGTTCATGGCGACTTGGCAACGCCTGCAGAAGGCGTTGCGCCAGCGAAACTCTTGGCTGCGACATGGTACACTTGACGCCGTTTCGCAAGCGGTTTGGGACAGGGAACTGTGCCAGGCCAGCGCTGAAATCGATGAATACCGCCGCGCTTACATCCAAGCCTTGAAACCGGTCTTCGAGCAGACCTTGAGCGAACTGGTTGAGCTTGAGGGCCTGACGCTCAGCTATTACCGAGGCTGGGACAAGGACCGGGAATTGAGCACCGTGCTGGCTGGCTCGTTGCAGCGGGACCAGCAGATGGGCCATACCCAGGCTGGACCGCAACGCGCTGACTTGCGCCTCAGATTGGGCGCGCATAATGCCGCGGACATCTTGTCCCGGGGGCAACAGAAGTTAGTGGTGTGTGCCTTGCGTATTGCCCAAGGACACCTGGTCAGCCAGGCCCGGCGTGGTCAGTGTATTTATCTGGTGGATGACTTGCCGTCCGAGTTGGACGAAGCCCACCGTCGCGCGCTTTGCCGCTTGTTGGAAGACTTACGCTGCCAGGTGTTCATCACCTGTGTAGACCACGAATTATTGAGGGAAGGCTGGCAGACGGAAACGCCAGTCGCCCTGTTCCACGTGGAACAGGGCCGTATCACCCAGACCCACGACCATCGGGAGTGAAGGCATTGAGCGAAGAAAATACGTACGACTCAACGAGCATTAAAGTGCTGAAAGGCCTGGATGCCGTACGCAAACGTCCCGGTATGTACATTGGTGACACCGACGATGGCAGCGGTCTGCACCACATGGTGTTCGAGGTGGTCGACAACTCCATCGACGAAGCCCTCGCCGGCCATTGCGACGACATCAGCATCATCATCCACCCGGATGAGTCCATCACCGTTCGCGATAACGGCCGTGGCATCCCGGTAGATGTGCATAAAGAGGAAGGCGTTTCCGCCGCCGAGGTCATCATGACCGTCCTCCACGCTGGCGGTAAGTTCGACGACAACTCCTACAAGGTCTCCGGCGGTCTGCACGGCGTAGGTGTTTCGGTGGTGAACGCGCTGTCGGAAGAACTGGTCCTGACCGTTCGCCGCAGCGGCAAGATCTGGGAGCAGACCTATATCCACGGCGTGCCCCAGGCACCCATGGCGATCGTTGGCGACAGCGAAACCACAGGCACCCAGATCCACTTCAAGGCTTCGAGCGAAACCTTCAAGAACATCCACTTCAGCTGGGACATCCTGGCCAAGCGGATTCGTGAACTGTCCTTCCTCAACTCCGGTGTCGGCATCGTCCTCAAGGACGAGCGCAGTGGCAAGGAAGAGCTATTCAAGTATGAAGGTGGCTTGCGGGCGTTCGTTGAGTACCTGAACACCAACAAGACCCCGGTCAACCAGGTGTTCCACTTCAACGTCCAGCGTGAAGACGGCATCGGCGTGGAAATCGCCCTTCAGTGGAACGACAGCTTCAACGAGAACCTGTTGTGCTTCACCAACAACATCCCGCAGCGCGATGGCGGTACTCACCTGGTGGGCTTCCGTTCGGCACTGACTCGCAACCTGAACAACTACATCGAACAAGAAGGCCTGGCGAAGAAGCATAAAGTCGCCACCACCGGTGACGATGCCCGTGAAGGCCTTACCGCGATCATCTCGGTGAAGGTGCCGGATCCGAAGTTCAGCTCCCAGACCAAGGACAAGTTGGTGTCTTCCGAAGTGAAGACCGCCGTTGAACAGGAGATGGGCAAGTACTTCTCCGACTTCCTGCTGGAAAACCCGAACGAAGCCAAGCTGGTGGTCGGCAAGATGATCGACGCCGCCCGTGCCCGTGAAGCGGCGCGCAAGGCCCGTGAGATGACCCGCCGCAAAGGCGCGCTGGACATCGCCGGCCTGCCGGGCAAACTGGCTGACTGCCAGGAAAAGGACCCTGCCCTGTCCGAGCTGTACCTGGTGGAAGGTGACTCCGCTGGCGGTTCCGCCAAGCAGGGTCGCAACCGCCGCACCCAGGCCATCCTGCCGCTCAAGGGCAAGATCCTGAACGTCGAGAAGGCGCGTTTCGACAAGATGATTTCCTCCCAGGAAGTCGGCACCTTGATCACGGCGTTGGGCTGCGGCATTGGCCGCGAAGAGTACAACATCGACAAGTTGCGCTATCACAACATCATCATCATGACCGATGCTGACGTCGACGGTTCGCACATCCGTACCCTGCTGCTGACGTTCTTCTTCCGTCAGTTGCCGGAGCTGATCGAGCGCGGCTACATCTACATCGCCCAACCGCCGCTGTACAAGGTCAAGAAAGGCAAGCAAGAGCAATACATCAAAGACGACGACGCCATGGAAGAGTACATGACGCAGTCGGCCCTGGAAGACGCGAGCCTGCACCTTAATGAAGATGCCCCAGGCATTTCCGGTGAAGCCCTCGAGCGCCTGGTGAACGACTTCCGCCTGGTGATGAAGACCCTCAAGCGTCTGTCGCGCCTGTACCCACAGGAACTGACTGAGCACTTCATCTACCTGCCCGCCGTGAGCCTGGAGCAACTGTCCGATCACGCAGCGATGCAAGATTGGCTGGCCCAGTACGAAGTACGCCTGCGCACCGTCGAGAAATCCGGCCTGGTCTACAAAGCCAGCCTGCGTGAAGACCGTGAACGTAACGTCTGGCTGCCGGAGGTCGAGCTGATCTCCCACGGCCTGTCGAACTACGTCACCTTCAACCGCGACTTCTTCGGCAGCAACGACTACAAGACCGTCGTATCCCTGGGTGCGCAACTCAGCACATTGCTGGACGAAGGTGCGTACATCCAACGCGGTGAGCGCAAGAAGTCCGTGACCGAGTTCAAGGAAGCCCTTGAATGGCTGATGGCCGAAAGCACCAAGCGCCACACCATCCAGCGATACAAAGGTCTGGGTGAGATGAACCCGGATCAGCTGTGGGAAACCACCATGGACCCAGGCTCGCGCCGGATGCTGAAAGTCACCATCGAAGACGCCATTGGCGCGGACCAGATCTTCAACACCCTGATGGGTGATGCAGTCGAGCCTCGTCGTGACTTCATCGAGAGCAATGCGCTGGCGGTGTCCAACCTGGATTTCTGATCCCTTCAGTTGCACCGCTCCAAAAAAAGCCAACGCTTATGCGTTGGCTTTTTTTTACATTTGAAAAACCTGCACCGTTTTCAGGCCTGTGGATAAAAAACCGGGTAACTCGGTAACACCTTGGCACAAAGCCTTAACGCTCAATAGGTTAGGAATTGAGTGAGAGCCCCGGATAACGGGGCCTCAGGTTTTTTGGCGCAGAACTTGCGTGTTAAATAAATTACACATCGTTTCTTTAAATTGACAGGGAAGCGGTGGGTACGAGGTGACACGAATAAATCCAACACCAAGGGTAGTCTCAATGAGCGGTACGCAAACTTCCAATCATCTGGAGCAAGGGCTCAAACCCCGGCATGTGACGATGCTATCTATCGCCGGCGTCATCGGCGCTGGCCTTTTCGTGGGCTCCGGCCACGCTATCGCAGCGGCCGGTCCAGCCGTGCTGCTGGCTTACGCTGCAGCGGGTGCCCTTGTGGTGCTAGTGATGCGGATGCTGGGTGAAATGGCAGTGGCATCGCCGGACACCGGTTCCTTCTCCACCTATGCTGACCGTGCGATTGGTCATTGGGCCGGTTTCACCATCGGCTGGCTCTACTGGTGGTTCTGGGTCCTGGTGATTCCGCTGGAAGCCAACGCCGCCGCAACGATCCTGCATGCCTGGTTTCCGAACGTGGCGATCTGGGCCTTCACCTTGGTCATCACCCTGCTGCTGACGGTCACCAACCTGTTCAGCGTGAAAAATTACGGGGAGTTCGAATTCTGGTTCGCCTTGGTCAAGGTGGTGGCGATCATCGGCTTCATTGGCTTGGGTGTGATGGCGATCTTCGGCGTGCTGCCCACCAGCCAGGTCAGCGGTGTTTCGCACCTGTTCGACACCCAGGGCTTCCTGCCCAACGGCATGGGCGCGGTGTTGGGGGCCATCCTGACCACCATGTTTTCGTTCATGGGCACCGAGATCGTGACCATCGCGGCGGCCGAATCGAAGAACCCTGGCCAGCAGATTTCCAAGGCGACCAACTCGGTCATCTGGCGGATTGGCTTGTTCTATCTCGTCTCCATCTTCATCGTCGTTGCCTTGGTGCCGTGGAACGATCCGCTCCTGGCCAGTGTCGGTTCCTACCAGACGGTGCTGGAACGCATGGGCATCCCCAATGCCAAACTGATCGTCGATATCGTCGTCCTGGTGGCAGTCACGAGCTGCCTGAACTCGGCGCTGTATACGGCTTCGCGGATGATGTTCTCGTTGGGCAAGCGTGGTGATGCGCCGGCCGTTTCCCAGCGCACAAACAAGAGCGGTACACCTTACTGGGCGGTGATGCTGTCGACCGGGGCGGCCTTCCTGGCGGTATTCGCCAACTATGTGGCACCGGCTGCTGTGTTTGATTTCCTGCTGGCCAGCTCCGGCGCCATTGCATTGCTGGTGTATCTGGTCATCGCGGTTTCGCAGCTGCGCATGCGCAAACAACGCATGGCGCGTGGTGAAAAAGTCGCTTTCAGCATGTGGCTGTTCCCTGGCCTGACCTACGCGGTGATTGTCTTCATCGTCGGGGCCTTGACCATCATGCTGTTCCAGGAAGCCCATCGCGTGGAAATCCTCGCGACCGGTCTGCTGAGTGTCTTGGTGGTGATATCCGGCGTGCTGGTACAGCGCCGTCGGATCGCAAAAACAGGACGCTGGGTACCGACGATCGGTTGATCCTGTTGTGGCGAGGGGATTTATCCCCGTTGGGCTGCTCAGCAGCCCTAAAGCAGTGAATTCAATCTTCCAGGCACACCGAGTTGCCTGGTTGGGGGCTGCTGTGCAGCCCAGCGGGGATAAATCCCCTCACCACAGATGTATCCAATACCTAACTCGCGACAGACGCTTCGCTCCCCGCCGCCACACTCTCCAATCGATACCCGTACCCATAAATCGTCAGCAATTGCCAACCCCGGTCTGCCGTCAGGCCGAGCTTGTTGCGCAGGCGATAGATATGGGTGTCGAGCGGGCGGGACGAGGTCATTTCCTCGTGGGTCCAGAAGCGTTCGTAGAAATACTCCCGAGACAGCGGCCGGCCCAGGTTGGCGAACAGGCATCGGGCCAGGCGGTATTCCCGCTCGGTCAGGCTGATGGGAATGCCGGCGCGGGTGATGGTCAGCTCGGCGTCGTCGAACGCCAGGTCATTGAACACCAGCACGTCGTTGGCTGGCGCGCGTTGCAGGTTGTGGCGGCGCAGCACAGCGGTGACCCGGGCCTTGAGCTCGTTGGGCCGGAAGGGTTTGCTCACATAGTCGTCAGCACCGGCGTTGAGGGCCTGGACGATGTCGTGCTCGCCGTCGCGACTGGTCAGCATGATGGCGGCCGGTGGTGAATCCATGTGCTCGCGGGTCCAGCGCAGCAATGAAAGCCCGCTGATGTCAGGCAGTTGCCAGTCGAGGATCAACAGGTCGAAGGTTTCCCGGCGCAGTTGCCGCAACAAGTCCTCGCCTCGTTCAAAGCTGTGCAGGGTCCAGGCTTGCTCGCCCCTGCCGGGGATTTGTTGCAGGGTCTGTTCTACCCGGCGCAGCTCGGCCGGTTCATCGTCCAGTATGGCGACACGCATGGAATGCGATTCCTTGATCTCGAGAGTAACGGACATCTTCAGGTGGCAATGAAACGCAGCCGGTGGCGGATTCGTTGTCATTGACCTGTCGCTGGCTGCGACAATACCGGCTCGCGGCACAGAGGGAAAGGCAGCAGCGCGCCACCTATCGAGTCCCGTTATAGTCATGGGCTTTGCAGGCCCGTAAAGAAATCCCCATTCTTGAGGTTGGCCAGGAGGCCTATGAGTAACCAGCGTCGCCGTGAAAGTCGTGAGCCAACCCAGGTCCAGCGGTTGTTTCGTCAGTTGGTGCGGGAGTGGTTGTGGATAAGTTTGTTGCTGTTGCCGCTGACGGCCTTGCTGTCATTGAGCAGCCAAGCGACGGGTAACCATCCAGGCGCTGTGTTGTTGTCGGTGTGTTTGGTGGCCTGTGTATTGGGCTTGTTACTGCTGCGCCCGCACCTGGCCTTGTGGACAACAGTGGGTGGCATGAGCCTGGCTCTGTTGATCAGTGCCGTGCTGGGCGCGCGAGGCTGGTGGTGGTCGCCCATGGCAAGTGTGCTGGGCATCCTGTTCGGCTACCTGATCTGGAATTGGCGCCGCCTGAGCGTGGTACTGGCCTATTTCGGCTGGGAGCTGGCACGCCTGGACGCGGAACCCAAGGTCTTCCCGGAACGTCGCCGCGCCTCCTACACCGGCAGCGACCGCTTGCAGGGGCAGATCATGGCCCTGGAGCAGGCCATGAGTCGAACCCGCGACACCCGACGCTTCATTGCCGACGGCCTGGAATATTTGCCGGTGGCGACCATGATCTGTGACCCTCAAGGCAAGCTGTTGCTCGGCAATCGCAAGGCGCGCGAGTTGTTCGGCCATGGCCTGGCGGGTGGCGACGTGCTGGAGCATCTCGGGCAATTGGGTTACCCAGGGTTGGAGCAGGGGACGCATCACCGGTTATCCACATTGCCCTTGGTGGAGTTTCGCGACATTCGCGAGCGCAGCTTGCGCCTGGAACGGGCGGCGTTGTTGCCGGTTGATGGCGATGCGCCGATTGGCTGGTTGTTGAGCCTCACGGACCTGAGTGCCGAACGTGAGGCTGAAGAACAGCGCAGCGTCATGCTGCGTTTCCTTTCCCATGATTTGCGTGCCCCGCACTCGGCGATCCTTGCATTGCTCGATGTGCAGCGGCATCAGGTCGGTGGGGATAATCCGCTGTTCGACCAGATCGAGCGCCAGGTACGTCGCGCCCTGGACCTGACCGAGGGCTTCGTGCAATTGGCCAAGGCCGAATCCGAGGCGTATCAATTCCAGCCGACGCTGTTCGCCATGCTGGTTCTGGATGTGCTCGACCAGGCGCTGCCCATCGCCCAGGCAAAACGCATCCAGTTGATTCATGAAATAGAGGATGAAGAGGCAATGGTGAGGGCGGATCAGCCGTTGCTGACTCGTGCCCTGTTCAATCTGCTGGAAAATGCCATCAAGTACAGTGTGCCCGACGCCTGCATTTCGCTGCAGGTTCATTGCACCCCGGGCTGGTTGATCTGCAATGTCGCCGACCAGGGCAAAGGCATCAGCGCCGAAGAACTACCAGACCTGTTTAGTCAGTACCGACGGTTTTCCTCGGCTCACGGGGTCGATGGAATTGGCTTGGGGCTGTCGATGGTCAAGGCTGTGGTTGACCATCACGAGGGGAAAATCGAGTGCCATAGCGTGGTGGGTAAAGGCACGACGTTTAGCCTGCGTTTCCCGTTATTGGAAGATTGAAAAGATCGCAGCCTTCGTCTGTATGAGCTGCCGAAGGCTGCGATCTTTGGGTGCTATAAAAAACTTATGCACCTGAAGGTGGGTTTTATGTGTTTAGGAAATATGTATTAAAAACATAGACCTACAGCATAAAAGCACCGGATTTAGAAAAAACGGTACACAGGTTATCCACAGATCTCAAACAGCGAGCTGGTCGGTGGTGGCCGGTGTTGTCGGGGTCGGGGGCAGCGAGCCCATTTCCCGTTGTGTCTGTTCATTCCAGGCTTGGACACGGTCATTGAGGTCGGCGATGGCGCGGGGCCCAGTGCCTTCGGCATACATCGGCGCGCCGATCACCACAGTGATGACGCCTGGTGTTCTGATCCAGCCAGCCTTGGGCCAGAATTTGCCGGCATTGTGTGCAATCGGCAGCACGGGTAGATCGGCGTTCACGGCCAATGCCGAACCGCTACGGGAGAATTTGCCGACGGTTCCATAAGGAACACGGGTGCCCTCGGGGAAGATCAGCACCCAAACGTTATCCTTGAGCAGTTCGTCGCCCTTCTTCGCGACCTGCTTGAGGGCTGCCTTGGGGTTGTCGCGATCGATAGCGATCGGGCGCAGCATCGCCATGGCCCAGCCGAAGAACGGCACGAACAACAGTTCACGCTTGAGTACTTGGCTCAACGGTTCGAAATAGGCCGAGAGAAAGAACGTTTCCCAGGTGCTCTGGTGGTTGGACTGGATCACGCAGGGCCGGTCAGGCACGTTCTCGGCCCCTTTGACCTCATAGCGGATGCCCAGGAACACTTTGCTCAACCACAGTGCGCAGCGGCACCAGTACACATTGATGAAACGGTAGCGCGCCTTGAACGGCAAGAAAGGCGCGATAAAAAAACTCAAGGAGCACCACAGCAAGGAACTGGTGCCCAACAGCAGGTAAAAGAGAAAGGCTCTGATGGCCTGCAATATAGACATAGCGGCATTTACCGTTGCGGGCAATGCCCGCCTGTTCAAGCGCTTCCCGAACAATCCTTGATCAGGTTGTCTTGGGAGCTCTAATTGTGGATAAGTTCAGCGGCAATCGCCGCCAAGTCGTCAAAAATCAAGGTGCCCACCGGTAGGGTCTTGCCCAGAGTCTTCTCGCCTTTCCCGGTCTTTACCAAAACTGGCTGACAATCGACGGCCTTGGCCGCCTCCAGGTCACCGAGGCTGTCGCCGACGAACCACACACCCGCCAGTGTCACGCCGTAATGCGTGGCAATGGTTTTCAACATGCCCGGCTTGGGTTTGCGGCAATCGCAACCTTCGTCCGGCCCATGCGGGCAATAAACGATCAGCCCGACTTCCCCGCCCTGCTCCGCCACCAATGCACGCAGGTGCTCGTGCATGGCTTCGAGCACGGCGAGGTCATAATAACCGCGGGCAATGCCCGACTGGTTGGTGGCAACCGCCACCGTCCAGCCGGCCTTGCTCAACTGCGCGATGGCTTCGATCGAACCGGGTAGCGGCAACCACTCCTCCACCGATTTGATGTAAGCGTCGGAGTCGTGATTGATCACCCCGTCCCGATCGAGAATCAGCAGTTTCAACAGCAGCTCCTCAACCCAGCACGGAAATATCGGCAATATTGAGGAACAGGCTGCGCAGGCGTGCCAGCAATGCATAACGATTCTTGCGAACGTCTTCGTTGTCCGCATTCACCATCACGGCTTCAAAGAACGCATCGACCGGCTCGCGCAGTGCCGCCAGGCGCGCCAGTGCCTCGGCATAATCGCGTTTTTCCATGAGCGGTTGTACCGACGCATACGCCTGTTGAATCGCCGAGTTGAGCGAAAACTCGGCGGCATTATCAAAGTAACGTGCTTCAACGGCTTTGACGGAAGGCTCGGCCTTGCTCAGCAGGTTCGACACACGCTTGTTCACCGATGCCAGCGCTGCCGCTTCCGGCAATTTGCGGAACGCCTGCACCGCTTGTACACGCTGGTCGAAGTCCAGGGCCGAACCTGGTTTCAGGGCACGCACCGACAGATAGGTAGCAACATCGACGCCTTCGTCTTCATAACGCGCACGCAGGCGGTCGAAGATGAACTCCAGCACCGCATCGGCCAGGCCGGCAGACTTGACCTTGCTGCCGAACGCATTGACGGCGAATGCCACGGCGTCGTTCAGGTCCAGGTCCAGCTGCTTGTCGATCAGGATCCGCAACACACCCAGCGCCGCACGACGCAAGGCATAAGGGTCTTTGCTGCCGGTGGGCAGCATGCCGATACCGAAGATGCCGACCAGGGTGTCGAGCTTGTCAGCGATCGCCACGGCCGCACCGGTCAGGGTGGTCGGCAGCTCGGCGCCGGCACCGCGGGGCATGTACTGCTCGTTCAGTGCCAGGGCCACGTCCTGCGGCTCGCCATCGTTGAGGGCGTAGTAGTAACCGGCGACGCCTTGCATCTCTGGGAACTCACCGACCATCTCGGTGGACAGGTCGCACTTGGACAGGATGCCGGCACGGGCTGCGCGCTGGGCGTCGCCGCCGATGCGTGGGGCGATGAACGCGGCCAGTTTCGATACGCGTTCGGCCTTGTCATAGACGCTGCCGAGTTTTTCCTGGAACACCACGTTGCGCAGACGCTCGTTGAAGCTTTCCAGCGGCTGCTTCTTGTCTTGCTTGAAGAAGAACTCGGCATCGGTCAGGCGCGGGCGGACGACTTTTTCGTTACCGGCGATGATCTGCTGCGGGTCCTTGCTTTCGATGTTGGCGACCGTGATGAAGCGCGGCAGCAACTTGCCTTCGGCGTCCAGCAGGCAGAAGTACTTCTGGTTGTCCTGCATGGTGGTGATCAGCGCTTCCTGCGGCACTTCAAGGAAACGTTCCTCGAACGAGCACACCAGCGGCACTGGCCATTCCACCAACGCTGTCACTTCGTCCAGCAGGTTGGCCGGCACGATGGCGGTGCCTTCCTGCAGGGTGGCCAGCTCTTCGGTGCGCTTGCTGATCAGTGCGCGGCGCTCGTTGGCGTCGGCCAGCACGTAGGCGGCACGCAGGTCGGCCAGGTAGTTGGCCGGCGAGGTGATGCGCACGCTCTGTGGATGATGGAAGCGGTGACCGCGGGAATCGCGACCGGCCTTCTGGGCCAGGATCGTGCAATCGATGACCTGGTCACCGAGCAACATCACCAGCCACTGGGTTGGACGTACGAATTCTTCCTTGCGCGCGGCCCAGCGCATGCGCTTGGGGATCGGCAAGTCATTGAGGGAGTCTTCGACGATGGTCGGCAACAGGCTGGCGGTCGGCTTGCCCTTGATGCTCTGGCTATAGCGCAGCTTCGGGCCGCTCTGGTCGATTTCGCTCAGGTCCACGCCGCACTTCTTGGCGAAGCCCAGGGCGGCCTGGGTCGGGTTGCCGTCGGCATCGAACGCGGCCTGGCGTGGCGGGCCGTCGAGGTTGATGCTGCGGTCTGGCTGCTGGGTCGCCAGGGCGGTGATCAGCACGGCCAGGCGGCGCGGCGCGGCGTACACCTGTTTGGCTTCGTAGCTCAGGCCGGCAGCTTGCAGGCCTTTGTCGATACCGGCCAGGAACGCATCGGCCAGGGTGTTCAGGGCTTTGGGTGGCAGTTCTTCGGTGCCCAGTTCAACCAGAAAATCTTGAGCACTCATTGTGCAGCCTCCAGCTTAGCCAACACTTCATCACGCAGGTCCGGGGTCGCCATCGGGAAGCCCAGCTTGGCACGGGCCAGCAGGTAGGCTTGCGCAACGGAACGCGCCAGGGTGCGCACACGCAGGATGTATTGCTGGCGCGCGGTCACGGAAATCGCCCGGCGCGCATCCAGCAGGTTGAAGGTATGGGACGCCTTCAACACCATTTCATAGCTTGGCAACGGCAGCGGCTGGTCCAGCTCGATCAGGCGCTTGGCTTCGCTTTCATAGAAATCGAACAGCTCGAACAGCTTGTCGACGTTGGCGTGTTCGAAGTTGTAGGTCGACTGTTCCACTTCGTTCTGGTGGAACACGTCGCCGTAGGTCACCTTGCCGAACGGACCGTCGGCCCACACCAGGTCGTAGACCGAATCCACACCCTGCAGGTACATGGCCAGGCGTTCGAGGCCGTAGGTGATTTCGCCGGTGACCGGGTAGCACTCGATGCCGCCCGCCTGCTGGAAGTAGGTGAACTGGGTCACTTCCATGCCGTTGAGCCAGACTTCCCAGCCCAGGCCCCAGGCGCCCAGGGTTGGCGACTCCCAGTTGTCTTCGACGAAACGGATGTCGTGCACCAGTGGGTCGAGGCCCACGTGCTTGAGGGAGCCCAGGTACAGCTCCTGGAAGTTTTCCGGGTTCGGCTTCAGCACGACCTGGAACTGGTAGTAGTGCTGCAGGCGGTTCGGGTTTTCGCCGTAGCGGCCGTCAGTCGGGCGGCGGCTGGGCTGCACATAAGCGGCGTTCCAGGTTTCCGGGCCGATGGCACGCAGAAACGTGGCAGTGTGGAAAGTGCCGGCGCCTACTTCCATATCGTAGGGCTGAAGTACCACGCAACCTTGCTCGGCCCAGTATTGCTGGAGGGCGAGGATCAAGTCTTGGAAGGTACGCACGGCTGGCGTAGGCTGGCTCACGAAATTCACCTGTTTCTTGGGCTGCGATTTAAAGAGCGGGAGTATACCCGATTCGTTCGTGCGCACGCCCCCTGGAGCCTTATGCCACGCTGCTTTTGGTGTTCTGACGATCCTTTGTACATGGCTTATCACGATCAGGAGTGGGGCACGCCGCTGCGCGATGCGCAGGGTTTGTTCGAGTTGCTTTTGCTCGAAGGGTTCCAGGCCGGTCTGTCCTGGATCACCGTTTTGCGTAAACGCGAGCGCTACCGGGAAGTGTTGTACGGCTTCGATGTGCAGCGCGTGGCGCAGATGAGCGACGCGGAAATCGATGAGCTGATGCTCGACCCCGGCATCATCCGCAACCGCCTCAAACTCAAGGCCGCCCGCCGCAACGCCCAGGCCTGGCTGGCCCTGGAGGATCCGGTGGCGTTCCTCTGGTCGTTCGTCGGCGATAAACCCATCATCAACCATTTCAAGGACCGCAGCGAAGTGCCGGCCATCACGCCCGAGGCTCTGGCAATGAGCAAAGGTCTGAAAAAGGCCGGGTTCACCTTCGTCGGGCCGACCATTTGCTACGCCTTGATGCAGGCCTCGGGCATGGTCATGGACCACACTCAGGACTGCGACCGCTACGCCGAGCTGGCAAACGGCGGTTAGAATAGCCGGCTCGCAACACGGCCCATACATTCAGGAGTGACCTGTGGATAAGTTGAAAGGCGCCTTGCTGGTCGGCGCTCTGCGGTTGTTTGCGCTGCTGCCCTGGCGAGCGGTGCAGGCAGTGGGCTCGGCGATTGGCTGGCTCATGTGGAAATTTCCCAACCGTTCCCGCGACGTGGTGCGGATCAACCTCGCCAAATGTTTTCCCGAGATGGACCCGGCCGAGCGCGAACGCCTAGTGGGCCAGAGCCTCAAGGACATTGGCAAATCCCTGACCGAAAGCGCCTGCGCCTGGATCTGGCCGGCCCAGCGTTCCATCGAACTGGTGCGTGAAGTCGAAGGCCTGGAGGTGCTGAAAGAAGCCCTGGCCTCCGGCAAAGGTGTGGTGGGTATCACCAGCCACCTGGGCAATTGGGAAGTGCTCAACCACTTTTATTGCAGCCAGTGCAAACCGATCATTTTCTACCGCCCGCCCAAGCTCAAGGCGGTGGATGAATTGCTGCAAAAGCAACGCGTTCAGTTGGGCAACAAGGTCGCCGCATCGACCAAGGAAGGCATCCTCAGTGTCATCAAGGAAGTGCGCAAAGGCGGCCAGGTAGGCATCCCCGCCGACCCGGAACCGGCCGAATCCGCCGGTATCTTCGTGCCTTTCTTCGCCACCCAGGCCTTGACCAGCAAGTTCGTGCCGAACATGCTCGCCGGCGGCAAAGCGGTCGGCGTCTTCCTCCACGCCCTGCGCCTGCCGGACGGCTCCGGCTACAAAGTCATCCTCGAAGCCGCGCCCGAGGCCATGTACAGCACCGACACCGAAACCGCCTGCGCCGCCATGAGCCAAGTGGTGGAGCGCTACGTGCGGGCCTACCCCAGCCAGTACATGTGGAGCATGAAACGCTTCAAGAAACGCCCGCCTGGCGAGGCGCGGTGGTACTGAAGCACACCACCGATCCTTGTGGGAACGAACTTGCTCGCGATAGCGGCCTAACAGCCGCCGCATAAACAACTGACTCCATCCTTCCCCCGTGGCGAGGGAGCTTGCTCCCGCTGGGCTGCGAAGCAGCCCCAACCGACCAGGCGCACAATCCAACGGAGGCGAAATGGATAACGCTCCAGGCAAACGCGTCATCGTCATCGGTGCGGGCATCGTAGGCGCATCCCTGGCCTACCACCTGGCGACCAAAGGCGCGAAAGTCACTGTGGTCGAGGCCGAAGGTATCGCGTCAGGCGTGACCGGCAGCTCATTCGCCTGGATCAACACCTCCCATGGCGAACCCGACCCCATTGCGCCATTGCGCGGTGCTGCCATCCAGGAATACCGCCGACTCGAAACGCAACTGCCTGGCCTGAAGATCCGCTGGACTGGCGCCCTCTCTTACGGCTCGAGTTCAACAGCGTCGGCTAGCCGGATATCCCAATCACAGATCCGTGAACTTGAGCCGAACCTCAAGAACCCTCCTCAGCAAGCTTCGTATGCGGCGGAAGAAGGAGCGCTGGACGCCGTAGCAGCAACCCATGCGCTGATCGCCGGTGCTCAAGCGAATGGCGCGAAAGTGCTCACTCAAACGTCGGTTCTCGGCTTTAAAACCCAGGGTTCCACCGTGTGGGGCGTTGAAACCGCCACGGGCGTCATTGAAGCCGATATCGTCGTATTGGCAGCCGGCACAGGCATCACGAAGCTGGCCGACCTGCTTGAAGTCTGCCTGCCCATAGACGCCTCCCCGGCAATTTTCATCCGCTACACCTCGCCACCCAACCTGGTACGCAGCCTCATTTCCAGCCCTGAAATGGAAGTGAGGCAAACCCCGGAGGGTGCGTTGCTGGCGGCCGAAGACTATCTGGACGACGCCTTGGAAAACCAACCATCGGAGATCGCGCTGCGCACCGCCAACGCCATCAAAAGCGAACTCCACGGCGTCGTCTCCCTGGACCTACAATCGGCTCGCGTCGGATACAGACCCATGCCTGCTGATGACATCCCCATCATTGGTTATCTTCCGCAGGTTGGCGGCGTATACGTGTGCGTCATGCACCCCGGCGTAACCCTGGCCGCGATCGTGGGTCGTCTTGCCAGTGAAGATATCGTCGGCGACAAGGCTTGCTCGGCCCTCAACCCCTGTCGTCCGGATCGATTTTTCCAAGCTCGGTGAGGGGGAAATGGCCTAAGCTCGCTTACTCCCAAATCAGCCAAGGAAGCGACAATGGGCATTCAAGGTAATAAAGACAGTCAGATCGATAACATCGAGTTCAATGTCAGCGACATCGCCCGCAGCAAAGCCTTCTATGCAAGCGTGTTCGGCTGGAGTTTCGTCGACTACGGCCCGACCTATACCGAATTCAGCGACGGTCGCCTGACCGGTGGTTTCACGACCGGTGAACCGGTGCGCCCGGGTGGTCCGTTGATCATCTTGTACGCGGATGACCTTGAGGCTACCCAACTCCGGCTCAAGGCCGCGGGGGCGCTCATCAGCCGTGAAGTGTTCGCGTTCCCGGGTGGAAGGCGTTTCCACTTCATCGACCCGGATGGCTATGAGCTGGCGGTGTGGTCGGCTTCCTGATGGTTGATTGATCACGAGGAGGCGCAAAGCCTCAATCGTGTCCATGATTAAGGGCCTGCGATATCGGCGACGTTGGGATGGCAAAGCCATCCCTCGATCCGTCGGATTACCGTCCAGTCAGAAATATCGCACTTCCTCTGGCTCATTAATCAAGGAGTCCCCCTCATGAACATCGACTTCACCGGCCGTCACGTCCTCGTCACCGGCTCCACCAGCGGTATCGGTTTTGCCACAGCCAAAGGCTTCCTCGAAGCCGGCGCCCACGTGGTTATCAACGGTCGCAGCGGGAGCAGCGTGGAGGACGCGTTGCAGCGCTTGGGCGCCCTCGCTTCAAGGGCCGATGGCTTTGTTGGCGATCTGAGCAACGCGCCGGGCTGCGAGGCACTGATCGCCAAATACCCACGCTTCGATATCGTCATCAACAATCTGGGCATTTTCAAACTGGAAGACTTTTTCGAAACGCCGGACAGCGAATGGCAGCGCTTCTTCGAAACCAACGTAATGTCCGGCGTGCGGGTTTCCAGGGCCTACGCGCCGGGCATGGTCGAGCGGGGTTGGGGGCGGATTGTGTTTGTTTCGTCGGAGTCGGGCGTGAACATTCCTGCCGACATGATTCACTACGGCTTCACCAAGACCGCCCAGCTGTCCATCGCTCGTGGCCTGGCCAAGCGCCTGGCTGGCACAGGCGTTACGGTGAACTCGGTGCTGCCTGGGCCGACGCTGTCCGAAGGGGTTGCCCAGATGCTCCAGGCAGATGTCGAGCGCACCGGGGACAGCCTGGAAAAGGTCGCGGCGGATTTCGTCAATGAGCACCGCAGCACCTCGATCATCCAGCGCGCGGCGCGCGTCGAGGAAGTCGCCAACATGATCATCTATGCCAGCTCGGAACAGGCCTCGGCCACCACTGGCGCGGCGTTGCGGGTTGATGGGGGTGTGGTGGATAGCATCGTTTAGGATCCCGCGACACGTTGCAAAAAAACGCCGCTTCCTCATGAGAGATAAGCGGCGTTTTTTGTTTTGGAGACAACATGGGTTGATTCGACCGGCTTTGGCGTGGTGAAGGGCTTGTTCAGCTCACTCTGTTTTCGATCAGTCGATCCGAGCCACCTTCGGCTACGCGGTTTTCGATC
>NZ_FMXH01000009.1:134750-289355 GCF_900103575.1 Pseudomonas sp. NFACC51
CGGTTTTCGATCAGTCGATCCGAGCCACCTTCGGCTACACGGTTTTCGATCAGTCGATCCGAGCCGCCTTCGGCTACGCGTTTTTCGATCAGGCGATCCGAACCACCCTCAGCGAACATAGGTTGAACAGAAGAAGTCGCGAACGCATTGCCGAGCGACAGTGCCAGAAGCGAGCCAACGAGAGTTTTGCCGAGAGTGTTCATGTCCTGATCCTTTTTATTCGTAGATAAAGTGAGTTAGTGAGTTAGACGGTGACGTGCAAACGGACATCGACGTTGCCGCGTGTCGCGTTGGAGTACGGGCAAACCTGGTGAGCCGCGTCGACCAGCGCTTGAGCATCGGCTTGATCCAGACCTGGCAGGTTGATGTGCAGGTCGATGTCCAGGCCGAAACCGCCAGGGATCTGGCCGATGCCGACATGTGCCGTGATCGATGCATCAGCAGGAATGCTGCGTTTGCTTTGGCTGGCGACAAACTTCAATGCGCCAATGAAGCAGGCGGAGTAGCCGGCAGCGAACAACTGCTCAGGGTTGGTGGCTTCACCACCAGCGCCGCCCAAGGCTTTTGGAGTGGCCAGTTTCACGTCGAGAATCTTGTCGCTGGAAACAGCACGGCCATCACGGCCACCGGTGGAGGTTGCGACTGCGGTGTAGAGAACGTTCATGGTGTTTCCTCTATTGCTGATGGGTGGATCGAAATTGTTTGCGCTAAATGTTTGTGCGCTAACCAGTTGAGATAAACTTAACGGGTTAATAGTTAGTGCGCAAGATAAATTTTGATAAATTTATCGATTTTGAGTTAACAAATTGATCTAAAAGGGAATTTATTTTTTGGTTTTGCAATGTCGCCAGCCCGGGTGAGCTGGGAGGTGAGCCACGGGAAGGAGGTTGCTAGGGGATCAGCAGGGCCAGCGCAATTGCAGGCCTTCAAAGAGAGGGAAATTCATAAGCAGAATGATGGGTTTCGATCGCTCCCACGCTCTGCGTGGGAACGCCGCCAGGGACGCTCCGCGTTCCGCTTTTGGAAAGTGACGCAGAGCGTCACGGGATGCATACCCACGCAGCGCCGGCACGATCAAACGCGGGATCAGGGAAAAGTAAAAAAACCGCCGAATTGGCGGTTTTTTGGTTTCGCGCTGGGCAAATCCAACCCGACTAAGCAACAGCCACCCGATTACGCCCCAACGCCTTCGCCCGATACAGGGCTTTATCCGCATCGTTCATCAAGCTGTGAAGATCCTTATTACAGGCCTCCGTCGACGCGACGCCGAGGCTGGCTGATATGCAGAGGACAGGCTCGACCATCAAGCCCGCAATCGTATCGATGAGCCGTTCTGCAATCTGGGTGGCAACCTCAATGGAAGTGTTCGGGAGCAGAATGGCGAACTCTTCGCCCCCGAGCCTACCGTGGATATCCGTTACCCGAAATGACGAACTGATGACCGCCCCCATCTGGCGCAAAACCTGATCGCCGACCTGGTGGCCGTAGGTGTCGTTGATGTGCTTGAAGTGATCCATGTCCAACATGACCGCGCACAATCCTTGCCGCTTGGCCTTACATTCGTCGTAAAGCTGCTGGGCATGCTCGAAAAACGCCCTTCGACTCTTCAGGCCGGTCAGTTCATCGGTTTGAGCGGCGCGGGTTGAAATGCTGTTCGCCTGTTCCATTTCACGGGTGAGTCGAAAGGCGATCTCCAGTGCCTGGGACATTTTGTGCGTGGCGCGGGCCGCAAATGCCGCGAACACCAGAATCGAAAGGGCCATGCCGAGTTGAATCGGGGACGGTTGAAACAGCAGCCAGATCGTGCACGGCAACAGCACCACGCCAATGGAGACCAGTGTCATATCGCGATAGGCCGAGTAGCAGGACACCGCACTGACGGACATGCCGACTGTAAAGAGCATGACCAACGCCTGTGACAACAGATCGTCCGCCGGCATGAGAACGAACGCCCCGCCGCCCCAGATACTGGCGGATAGCACCAGTGTGACCCAGTATTTGCGCTCCCAATGTCGAGGCGTGCGCTGACTTTCGTCGCTGCGGAAATAGGCAACGAACATCGCGATACGCAACAGCGTCGATGCGGTCAGAATGGCCATCCACCAAAAAATAGCGCCGTGCTCAAAACGATCCCAACACAGCCAACTCAGCATGATGGCCGCGAGGTAACTACCAAAAACCGCAGAAACGGATTGGCGAAACAGCTGCTGCAATCGGTCGGTGCGCACCTGCTCGGCTATTACAAAATCCTGGCCATTGCGCAATCTTGGGCCATACATTTGGACCACCTGGTTATGACGCAACAAAAAAACGATTGTGGCACCCTGCTATTACCGTAAACAACTGAATTACTGTGACTAGGGGATTTATCCCCAAACGCTATGCAGGAACACCCCCCGTGGCGAGGGAGCTTGCTCCCGCTGGGCTGCAAAGCAGCCCCAAGCATTCCAACAGACCAACCGTGTCATCAGCCTAAGAAACGAGCAATCAGGCCGGAATCAACCCCGCTTCCCGGTAGCTCAGTATCAAATCATCGAACAGACCGACATCCGCTCGAGTCCGCGCAATTAACTGAGCACCCGCAACAGCGGTATAAATGGCCCGCGCTCGGCGTTCACATTCTTCTGCGCTACCTGTTCCAGCATCTGCCAGTACCTGGGCGAGCCACGCCACGTTAACGTCCGCAAAAGCCCTGATCTCTCGCGATACTTCATCGGGAAGGTCTTCGTATTCGGCTGCCATGAAGCTGGACAGACAAAGCCTGTTGCCGTCCTCAAGCGACTTTCGAAAAATGGATGCGTACAGCTGCAGGCACTTCTTTGGATCGACATTGGCAGCGCGTATCCCTTCAAGCACTCGCAACGCGTCCTGCCAGTAGCGCTCAGCGACCGCCGCAGCCAGGCCTGCCTTGCTCGGAAAGTGGTAGTAAATGCTGGCGTTCTTGATACCCACCTGGTCGGCAATGCTACGGAAATTGATACCGCTGTAACCGTGCAGTTGGGCAGCGGATTTCGCTGCCGCCAAGATGGCTTCTCGAGCATTTTCGTTCACGTTGCAGCCTCATTTCGAGATTTCTATTCACTTAGGTAACCGCGATTCTACGCCCGGAGCCGTTTACCTGCCAATTGACAGGTAGGGGATTGACAGCACCTGAGTGTCGGCTCAATCTTTGCCTACCAATTGACAGGCAGGTGATTGAATCATGACTTCTTCACAGCAGCGCGTTGACGTTTCCACTGTTCCTACGATGAAAATCTACGATTGGTTCAACGGCCCCTACCCCGCCCGCGTCCGCATTGCGCTGGCGGAAAAAGGATTGCTGCCCAACATCGAATTCGTACCGGTGAATCTCTGGAACGGCGAGCACAAGCAACCCGAGTTCCTGGCCATCAATTACTCCGGGACACTGCCCGTGCTGGAGCTGAACGATGGGACGCGGATCGCCGAGTGCACGGCGATCACCCAGTACCTGGATAGCCTGGACGGTCATCCGACGTTGACGGGCCAAACGGCTGTTGAGAAAGGCATCATCCATATGATGACCAAACGTGCCGAGATCGAGTTTCTCGATGCCGTCAGCGCGTACTTTCACCATGCCACGCCGGGCCTCGGCCCCGATGTCGAGCTGTACCAGAATGCCGAGTGGGGCGCCCGGATGCGCGATAAGGCGATCAGGGGCATGCACTATTTCGACAACCTTCTCAAAGACCGGCCCTTTGTGGCGGGCGACAAGTTTTCGATGGCCGACATTGCGGTACTGGGCGGCATGATCTTCGCCTCGTTGGTGCAACTCGCCGTGCCTGAAGAGTGCGTGGCGCTTCGAGCATGGCATGCCAGGATGGAGGAACGCTCCAGCGTCCAGGCATGGCGTGCCATGGTCGAGCGCGGTGCTGCGTAGCACTGATCATGACCAGCCTGCGTCAGGCATGAAAGAAGGAGCAAGGGCGAGTTGAGCCGCGATAGCAGGTGAACCCACCAAAGAAAAACCCGACGCTTTACGTCGGGTTTTTCGTGGGATACGACTGCAAGCCCGACGTTGTCTACGGGTTACTCGACTTGCGACAGCTTGGCGTCGTCGCAACCGGCAGCACGGCACTCGCGCTCGACAGCCTTGAGTATGACGATACGCGCCTCGGTCTTCTCATTGGCACAGTCCAGGTAGAGCAGGCCATCGTTGGAACAGGCGCTGTCACGATTTTTGATCCACTGGATCTGAGCAGCTTTCACTTTTTTCTTTTGATCCGGGTTCAGGGCACTCATGGTCTTCTTGTACTGCTCGTTGATTTCCTGATCCGACTGAACCATTTTCAGCGACGCGCAATAGGTCCTGTCATAGGCGTTTCTAGGATTATCGCAACTCATCGCAGATGCCGATGCTGATGCCATTGCCAACAATGCCCCAACCAACAAAGACTTGATCACTTACTTCTCTCCCTGAATGCCCTCTATTGATTAGAGGTCGCGGCGGGGAATTTATCATGGGGGTTGTAGAACAATGAAGCAGATCCTATGGTTCATTCGGCCCGAACAAGGGGCAAATGCTGATAGGGATGTGGGAGCAAGTGATTGCTGAAAAAGGCTGCATCGCTCCCGCCGATGCGACTGCCCCCACTTCCTCTACGCCCCAATCCCCGTGGCGAGGGAGCTTGCTCCCGCTGGGCTGCGTAGCAGCCCCAAACCAGCCAAACACATTCCTACAGACCAACCCCGCCAGCCACTCCGCCCATTCGCAAGCACCCCTCTATCCCCGAACTACAGGTAATAAACGCCGCCCGTTTATCCTCCAACCCCAACCATTCCACCAGGCCACCCAACCTTGCGCCTTTGCCTACAACTACGCCAGAATCCGCCCGCTTGTGCGCCTTGCCCCCGGGTTCTATCGTTTCCCTGCCACTGCCCATCAGTGGTCGGGTTTAGTAGCCCGAGGTTTTCCGCAAGATGCATGAGCTCTCCACTCAGGCAGGTGTTCCAATTCCTGTCCTTGATGGTGGCTGTGCGCAGGGCGCTTCGGCGCGCCGGCAATGCTGGAATCCCCGGTCTACTAACCTGCGTACAGCCGCCACCCTTCTTTTAGTAGGGAAGAGGTCGCGGCCTAACTCGAGGATTCCAGCTTATGTTCAAAATAACTCCAAACCCTCCGGAAACGGACCAAGCCCCACCGCACATCAAATCCAAAGCCAAAAAGCACGACGAAGCCACCAAACGCGTCTTGGATCACTACCTGCTACCAAAACCGGAAAAATCCGAAGATGCGTCCCAACCGGGCCAGCTCTTCACCGTCGCAAAAAACGCCGACAACGAATCCCTCCTCGCGAACCTCAGCGAAACCTTGGCGGCAGCCGACGCGATGGTCAGCAACCTGGCTTTCGACCTGGAAGGCCCTCGCCGTCATATTGCTCTCGGTATACAGCAATTGATCGAATTGAGTTCATTGCTGGCGAATCGGGTGTTGGATAACGTTGATCCGCGTTAGCAGGTAAACGTCCTCTCAAAAAGCACACCCGGCATCCTATGTTGGGTGTGCTTTATTTTTGCTCGTTTTAAGGGAACAAAAATCATGAGGGGCATTAGTAGATTGCGAACTTGCGGACTTCGGTAGCCGGCAGGATCGGGCCAGCAAACCCGAAAGCGGGATGGGTTTTGTACCTTGGATGGAGGCGTGAGACGTACTGGCCGAGGTGCCCGAATTTGTCCAGGTACGCGACGTAATGCGCCATAGCGACCGGATTCCTTGTCATAGGAACACGAAAGCCCGCAGAGATTTCTCTCAAGCGGGCCTCGGAAGGTAGGCACGAGAGTCACACCCTCATGCGTTGGGACAATCATTATTGCGGAACAATCGCTATGTCAATCACGGTGATGGATGCCCATGATCTTGAGGGCCTTTCCGTAACGCCGCATATTTCCAAGCAAAAAAAACGGGCCTGCATTCCCACGCAGCCCCGTTTTTTCACCACCTAATCAGCTCAAAACGCCGGCAAAACCGCGCCTTTGTACTTCTCAAGAATAAAAGCCTTCACTTCCGGCGTGTGCAGCGCCGCAACCAGCTTCTTCATCGCCTCACTGTCCTTGTCATCCTCACGAGCCACCAGGATGTTCACATAAGGCGAGTCGTTACCTTCGATAACCAGTGCATCCTTGGAAGGGTCAAGCTTCGCCTCCAACGCATAGTTGGTATTGATCAACGCCAGATCCACCTGGGTGAGCACCCGCGGAATAGTCGCCGCTTCCAGCTCACGGAACTTCAAATCCTTCGGGTTCTCGGTGATGTCCTTGGTCGTCGACAGGATGTTGTTCGAATCTTTCAACTTGATCACCCCAGCCTTCGCCAGCAGCAACAGCGCACGGCCGCCGTTGGTGGCGTCGTTCGGGATCACCACGTTGGCGCCGCCCGGCAGTTCTGTCAGTGCCTTGTACTTGCTGGAGTACGCGCCCAGGGGTTCCAGGTGCACACCGGCCACGCTCACCAGGTGGGTGCCCTTGGCCTTGTTGAATTCATCCAGGTACGGCTGGTGCTGGAAGAAGTTGGCGTCCAGGCGCTTTTCCGCAACTTGTACGTTCGGCTGGATGTAGTCGGTGAAGACTTTGACCTTCAGATCGACGCCTTCTTTGGCCAGGGCTGGTTTGACGAATTCGAGGATTTCCGCGTGCGGGACCGGCGTTGCGGCGACGGTCAGGGTGTCGGCGGCGTGGGCGGAAAACGCTGCGGCGGCAGCGAAGGCAACCAGTAGTTTTTTCATTCAGCTAACTCCTTTTGAGGCGCCTGCTCTTGGCGCCTGCCAGCGAATGGCCGGCTCATGGTTTATTGGCCGCGAGGCCTTATTTTCTAGAAAAATGTACAACCAGTTTGTCGCCCACGGTTTGCAGGACTTGGACCAGCACCAGCAGCAACACCACCGTGACCACCATGACGTCGGTCTGGAAACGCTGGTAGCCGAAGCGGATCGCCAGGTCGCCCAAACCACCGGCGCCGACCACACCGGCCATGGCCGTGTAGGACACCAGCGTAATCGCTGTCACCGTAATCGCGGCAAAAATGCCTGGACGGGCTTCCGGCAGCAAGGCATTGACGATGATCTGCCGCGTGGTGGCGCCCATGGCCTGGGTCGCTTCGATGATGCCGCGGTCGACTTCGCGCAGGGCGGTTTCCACCAGGCGGGCGAAGAACGGTGTGGCGCCGACCACCAGTGGTGGGATCGCGCCGGCCACGCCCAGGGAGGTGCCGGTGATCAATACCGTGAACGGGATCATCACGATCAACAGGATGATGAACGGCAGCGAACGCAGGATGTTCACGATCAGCGACAGCAGCGCGTACACACCGCGGGCCTCAAGCAACTGACGTGGGCTGCAGAGGAACAGCAACACACCCAGGGGCAGGCCGAGCAGCACGGTGAACAGCAGCGAACCGAACAGCATCAGGAAGGTGTCGCCGGTGGCCAGCCAGATTTCCAGCCAGTCGATGTTGGAGAAGAACGAACTCAACAGTTCCATTAGCGCAGCACCTCCATGTGGACATCGGCCGCGGTGAAGCGGGCGAACGCCGCCTCCATGTCACCGCCGGTGATGGCGAGGGTCAGTTGCCCGTAGGGGGTGTCTTTGATGCGGTCGATACGACCGGCCAGGATGCTGTAGTCCACGCCGGTTTCCCGGGCGACGGTGCCGAGCAATGGCGCGTAGGTCGCGTCGCCCTGGAACGTCAGACGCACGATGCGCCCGGGCACGTGGGCGAAGTCGTCACGCTGTTCGCTTTCGTCGATCTGCTCGTCTTCCTGGACAAAACGCTTGGTGGTCGGGTGCTTGGGGTGCAGGAACACCTCGGCCACCGGGCCTTGCTCGACGATCACGCCGGCATCCATCACCGCCACTTGATCGCAAACCCGGCGGATCACGTCCATTTCATGGGTGATCAGCACGATGGTCAGTTTCAGCTCGCGGTTGATTTCCGCCAGCAGTTGCAGCACCGAGGCGGTGGTCTGCGGGTCGAGGGCGCTGGTGGCCTCGTCGCACAGCAAGATCTTGGGTTTGGTCGCCAGGGCGCGGGCGATGCCGACGCGCTGTTTCTGGCCGCCGGACAGTTGCGCCGGGTATTTCCTGGCGTGGTCGGACAGGCCCACCCGCGCCAGCAACTCGGCGACGCGCTGGTCGATTTCGCTGCGGGACAATTCGCCGGCCAGCGTCAGTGGCAGCGCCACGTTGTCGGCCACGGTCTTGGACGCCAGCAGGTTGAAGTGCTGGAAAATCATCCCGACTTGCTGGCGGAAGCGGCGCAGGCCGCTGGCGTCCAGGGCGGTGACTTCCTCGCCGTCGACGATGATCTTGCCGCCTGTGGAATCTTCCAGGCGATTGATCAGGCGCAGCAAAGTACTTTTTCCCGCACCGGAATGGCCAATCAGGCCGAAGACCTGACCGTTCTCAATCGTCAGACTGGTCGGATGCAGGGCGGGGATATCCCTACCGGCGACTCGGTAGGTTTTATGGACGTCTTGAAACTCGATCACGTAGCGAACCTTGTGGGGCGCGTTGGAAAAGGATCAGCGGTTAGCCGGGCGCGCATTTTAGCCTGTCCGTATAGAGGTTCTTAGCATTTATTTGCGATCAGACCTGTCATTTGGCAATAACGCGATCAAAGGCCATAAAAAAAGGAACACGGCCAAACGGCATCGGTCACTCATTAAGCCACTCGAAATGCCGGGGTCATGCACCTGCGGTATCGAACTCAGATTCCTGGCCCCGGCGAGGAACGCAAAGAGGAGTCATGCCTGATGAGTATCAAAAAGCCCACGGTCAACAAGAGCCAACTGGCCGGGACCGACACGCTGGATCGCGGCAACACCAACGCCAAGCTCGAGAGCCTGGAACAGTTTCGCTCCGACGCCACCGAACAGGCGTTGCGCACCAACCAGGGCGTGAAGATCGCCGATAACCAGAACACCCTGCGCGCCGGCCCCCGCGGACCTTCGCTGCTGGAAGATTTCATCATGCGTGAAAAAATCACGCACTTTGACCATGAACGCATTCCGGAACGCATCGTCCACGCCCGCGGGACCGGCGCCCATGGTTATTTTCAGAGCTACGATGCGCATTCGGCATTGACCAAGGCCGGTTTCCTACAAGACCCGAGCAAGAAAACCCCTGTGTTCGTGCGTTTTTCCACTGTGCAGGGCCCACGCGGCTCCGGCGACACCGTGCGGGACGTGCGCGGCTTCGCGGTGAAGTTCTTCACCGACGAAGGCAACTTCGATCTGGTGGGCAACAACATGCCGGTGTTTTTCATTCAGGACGCGGTGAAGTTTCCGGATTTTGTCCACGCGGTAAAACCCGAGCCCCATAACGAAATTCCTACAGGCGGCTCGGCCCACGACACGTTCTGGGATTTTGTCTCGCTGGTGCCGGAATCGGCTCATATGGTGATCTGGGCGATGTCTGACCGGGCCATTCCAAAAAGCCTACGCACCATGCAGGGTTTTGGGGTGCATACCTTCCGCATGATCAACGCCGAAGGCAAAAGCAGCTTCGTCAAATTCCACTGGCGCCCTACGGTTGGCACCTGCTCGTTGGTATGGGACGAAGCCCAGAAACTGGCGGGCAAAGATACGGACTATCACCGTCGCGATCTCTGGGAGTCGATCGAGATGGGCGACTACCCGGAATGGGAATTCGGCGTGCAGATCGTCGCCGAGGAGGACGAGCATAAGTTTGACTTCGACCTGCTCGACCCGACCAAAATCATCCCTGAAGAGCTGGTGCCCATCACGCCCCTGGGTAAGATGGTGCTCAACCGTAACCCGGACAACTTCTTTGCCGAGGTCGAGCAAATCGCCTTCTGCCCCGGGCATATCGTGCCGGGTATCGACTTTTCCAACGACCCGTTGCTGCAAGGGCGGCTGTTTTCCTACACCGATACGCAGATCAGCCGACTCGGTGGGCCGAATTTTCATGAGCTGCCGATCAACCGGGCGATCACCCCGGTACACAACGGCCAACGGGATGCCATGCACCGCACCACCATCGACAAGGGGCGTGCGTCCTACGAGCCGAACTCCATCGACGGTGGCTGGCCGAAGGAAACCCCGCCTGGCCCGGAAGACGGTGGCTTCGAGAGTTATCCGGAGCGCATCGATGCCTACAAGATCCGCCAACGCAGCGATTCGTTCGCCGACCATTTCTCCCAGGCGCGGCTGTTCTACAGAAGCATGAGCGCCCATGAAAAAGAGCACATCATCGCGGCCTACAGTTTCGAGCTGGGCAAGGTGGAGCGTGAGTTCATCCGGGCGCGGCAGGTCAATGAGATCCTCGCCAATATCGATCTGGAACTGGCCGGGCGAGTGGCGAAGAACCTCGGGTTGCCGGCGCCTACCGCGGGCACCGTCGATGTGCCAACGCCGTCGCTGGAGCAGTCTCCGGCCTTGAGCCAGGCGAACCTGCTGTCTGGGGACATCAAGACGCGAAAAGTGGCGGTGCTGGTGGCTAACGGTGTCGATGCAGCGATCATCGATGCCCTCAAGAAGGCGCTGAAGGCCGAGGGCGCCCACGCCAAAGTGCTGGGGCCGACTTCCGCACCAGTGACCACGGCCGATGGAAAAACGCTGGCGGTGGATGCGTCCATGGAGGGGTTGCCGTCGATTGCCTTTGACGCGGTGTTCGTGCCGGGTGGGGCGGAGTCGATCAAGGCTTTGAGTCGCGACGGCGTGGCGTTGCATTACGTGCTGGAGGCCTACAAGCATCTGAAAGCCATTGGGCTTCATGGTGAGGCCCGGCAGTTGTTGGTGGAGTTGAAGCTGGAGGTGGATGCGGGGTTGATCGAAGATGCGGATACGAGCGGTTTTTCGCGGTTTTTCGCGGCGATTGCTCAGCATCGGGTCTGGGCGCGGGAGGCTAAGGCTAAGGCGGTTCCAGCCTAAAGAGATTTGTTGTCTGGTAGGGCGCTATCGCGAGCAAGCTCGCTCCACATGGGGTCCCTGTGGGAGCGAGCTTGCTCCGGGCGGCGTTCCGACGATGCTTTTTAGGGCTTATGCGGTGTCAGCACCATCTGCGCCGGCACACTGCGCAAAATCTGCTTTTGCAGCTTCAAATCAAACCCCGGGTCCAGTTTCTTGACCCGCTTGGTCAGCAACGTCGCCAACCACGGATAATCATCGGTGCGCGGCGCCTGGATGGTGACGTCACACTGATAATTCACCACGTCGGTGGCGATGGCATCCAGTTGCCGACGCATTTGCTGTATATCGGCTAGGTTGAGCGCAACTGTGGTACTGGGGGCGCTCGGGTCGATCACTTTGGCGACCGGTTTGGCTTCGGCGGCCTTGAGGTCGGCCTCGGCTTTATCCAGGTCGGCCTTGCGGGCTTCGGCAATGGCGCTGTTGACCTCGCCAGTGAGCGCTGGGGCCTTGGGCATCAAGGCTCGGGCACGGCTCAGGGCGGTGGCGGCGGCGTTGACATCGCCTTTTTGCAGATCGATTTGGCTGCGGCGCAAATACGCCTCGGCCAGTTGCCGCTGATAGGGTTCCAGCGACCGGTCTTCGGGTGACTGGGCTTGCAAGGCGGCCAACTGGTCTTCGGCGGTGGCCAGCTCATTGCTGGCAAGGCTTTGCTCGAGCTGCGCGATGGCCGGGCCCCGGGTATCGGGAGCCTCGGTGACCGGCGGCGTACTCTGGCACGCGCCCAGCAGCAGGGAAAACGCGACAAGGAGCAGATAACGGGAGGCGAACGGCTTCATTCCTGCGACTCTCTATTTGCGCAAAAAGCGAGCAAGTCTACACCCCTCGACGAGGTAGGACAAAACTCAGCAGAAACAGCGCGGCGGCGCTGACCACGATCGATGGGCCGGCCGGAGTGTCCTTGAACCAGGAAAGTGCCAGGCCGCCACACACCGCGAGCATTCCCAGCAGGCTCGCGCCCAGGGCCATTTGCTCGGGTGAGCGGGCGTGACGCTGTGCCGCAGCCGCCGGGATGATCAGCAATGACGTAATCAGCAACACCCCGACGATTTTCATCGCCACCGCGATGACCACCGCAATCAGCAGCATCAGTGCCAGTCGCAACCCCAGCACAGGCAGGCCTTCTACCCGGGCCAGTTCCTCGTGCACGGTGACGGCCAGCAAGGGACGCCAGAGTGCCACCAGCAACAGCAGCACCGCGGCGCTACCGCCGAGGATCCACGACAGGTCCGTCGGACTGATCGCCAACAGGTCGCCGAACAGATAGGCCATCAGGTCAATCCGCACGTCATGCATGAAGCTTAGTACCACCAGCCCGAGGGACAGGGTGCTCGGCGCCAAAATACCCAGCAGCGTGTCGGACGCCAGCGGTTGGCGGTGTTGCAAGGTCACCAGTACCACCGCCAGCAACAGGCAGCCAACGGTCACCGCCACCGCCGGGCTGACGTCCAGCAGAAACCCCAAGGCCACGCCGAGCAACGCCGCGTGGGACAAGGTGTCGCCGAAATAGGCCATGCGCCGCCAGACCACGAACGAACCCAAGGGGCCGGCTACCAGGGCGAGTGCCAAGCCTGCGAGCAGGGCGTACAACAGAAAATCAGCCATGCTTGCAGCCATCTCCATGAACATGATTGGAAGCGGAAGGGGCGCTGACCACCGAGCCATGCAGGTCATGGGCGTGGTCATGGTGATGGTGATAAATCGCCAGGCTTTGTGCGTTTTTTCCGAATAACTCGACGAAAGCCGGATCGCCACTGACTTGCTCGGGATGCCCGGAACAGCATACGTGACGATTGAGGCAGACCACCTGGTCGGTGGTGCTCATCACCAAGTGCAGGTCGTGGGAGACCATCAGCACGCCGCAGCCGTGGCGGTCGCGCAGGCGCGTGATCAGGCTGTACAGCTCGGCCTGCCCCGCCACATCGACGCCTTGCACCGGCTCGTCGAGCACCAGCAGCTCAGGCTCGCGCAGCAGGGCGCGAGCCAGCAATACGCGCTGCATCTCGCCGCCGGAGACGCTTTGCACCGGGCTGTCGATCACCTGTTCGGCGCCCACTTCGTTGAGCGCGGCCAAGGCGCGGGCGCGGTCCACGCCCGGCACCAGGCGCAGGAAGCGCAGCACGGACAGCGGCAGCGTCGGATCGACGTGAAGTTTTTGCGGCATATAGCCGACGCGCAACCTGGGCTTGCGCCAGACGCTGCCGCTGTCGGGCTTGAGCAAGCCCAGCACGGCGCGCACCAGGGTGGTCTTGCCGGCGCCGTTGGGGCCGATCAAGGTCACGATCTGCCCCGGCTCGACGCTCAGGTGGATGTTGTCCAGCACGCTCTGCCCGGCGAACGTCACGGCCACCTGTTCGAGGCGGATCAACGCATTGCTCATCAGGCCCCCTGGCAGCCGGAGCAGAGACCGACCACCTCGACGGTCTGGGTGTCGACCACGAAGCCGACGTCCTTGGCGCTGGCGATGATGGCATCGCTGATGGACTTCTGTTCCAGCTCGATGGCGGCGTGGCATTGCCGGCAGATCAGGAACTGGCCTTGGTGGGCGTGCTCCGGGTGGTTGCAGCCGACGAAGGCGTTCAGCGACGAAATGCGATGAACCAGGCCGTTTTCCAAGAGGAAATCCAGCGCCCGGTAGACCGTCGGCGGTGCGGCGCGGCGGCCGTCCTGCTCGCTGAGCACGGCGAGGATGTCGTAGGCGCCCAGTGGCTTGTGGCTTTGCCAGACCAATTCCAGCACGCGCCGACGCAGGGCGGTCAGGCGCAACCCTTGGCGCGCGCAGATGGCGTCGGCCTCGGACAGCGCGCTGTGCACGCAGTGGGAGTGATCGTGGGGACGACTGGCAAGGGGTGTAATAGGCATGGGCAGCGACGAGTTTAGTGAGAGACGTTATTATGTTACCCGTTCTCGCCTCTACGAGTGGTCATCGTGTCCCGATTTTTTTCGCTCTTTGTCGCTTTTGTCGCAAGTTTTCTACTGATTGGCCCGGCCCAGGCCGAGGTCAAGGTGCTCACCAGCATCAAGCCGCTGCAACTGATTGCCGCCGCTGTGCAGGATGGCGTAGCCGTTCCAGAGGTGTTGCTGCCGCCAGGGGCTTCGCCGCATCACTATGCGTTGCGGCCATCGGATGTTCGCAAGGTGCAGTCGGTGGACCTGCTTTATTGGATCGGCCCCGATATGGAAGGCTTTCTCCCGCGGGTGCTCAACGGTCGCACGCTGCCCTCCGTCGCCATCCAGGATTTGCCGGGGCTCAAGTTGCGTCACTTCGCCCAGGACAGCGCGTCCCACGAGGACGATGACCATGACGGCGACGAACACGATCACGACCATCGCCCTGGCACCGTGGATGCCCACTTGTGGCTCTCGCCGCTCAATGCGCGGGTGATCGCCGCCAAAATGGCGACCGACCTGAGCGCGGCGGATCCGGCCAACGCGGCCCGTTATCAAAGCAACCTCAAGGGCTTCAACCAGCGTCTCGATGCTTTGGACACACGTCTCAAGGCGCGCCTGGCCGGGGTCGCGGGCAAGCCGTATTTCGTCTTCCACGAGGCGTTCGACTATTTCGAAGACAACTACGGCCTCAAGCACGCCGGGGTGTTCGCCGTGGCCGCCGAAGTCCAGCCCGGTGCCCAGCATGTGGCGGCAATGCGCACGCGCTTGCAGGCCGTGGGCAAGACCTGTGTGTTCAGCGAACCGCCCCTGCGCCCGCGCCTGGCCGAAACCCTGGTGGCCGGGTTGCCGGTGAAGCTGGCGGAGCTCGATGCACTGGGCGGCTATACCCCGGCGACGGCGCAGGGATATGAGCAGTTGTTGGAGAAGCTGGGCAATGATCTGGCGGGGTGCCTGGAGTCGCTATAACCCCAGCCCCGCTCTCTCCTGCCGAACATGGGGCCCGTGTGGCGAGGGAGCTTGCTCCCGCTCGGTTGCGCAGCGACCGCAAGATTTTGGGGCTGCTCCGCACCCCAGCGGGAGCAAGCTCCCTCGCCACAAGAGCAGCCCGCTTCGCGCTTGTCTGCTGTTACAGGGCGAACGGCAGCAACGCGTGAACCGTCTGCCGCTGCGCCAAGCGCTGCTGGAACTCCATCGGGTCGTGGATCAACACATCCTGCCCGGCAAAGGATTCAGCAGCGATCAACCGCGACAGCCAGAACCGCACGCACGCCACGCGCAGCATGGTCGGCCACAGTTGCGCCTCAGCGGCGGTAAACGGTCGCAGCGTCGCATAGGCGCCCAGCAGCGCTCGCGCCCTGGGTCCGTCGAGCGCGCCGTTGTCGTCCGAGCACCAGTCGTTCAAGGCAATGGCAACGTCATACAGCATTGGCCCCGAGCAGGCGTTGTAGAAGTCGATCAGCCCGGTCAGGTGCGTGCCTTCGAACATCGCGTTGTCGCGGAACAGATCGGCGTGGATGTTGGCGCGCGGCAGCGCCAGGATGCCGACTTTCTGCAACGAGATTTCATCCAGCGCCGCTTCGAGCAGCCGACGCGGCTCGGCGTCGAGGTGCGAGAGCAGCTTGGCGCCCTCCTCCTGCATCCAGTCCAGGCCACGATCGGTCTTGCGCTTGATCATGTTGTCGCGGGTTGCCAGGTGCAGGTGCGCGAGCAGCTCGCCGACCTGGGCGCAGTGCTGGGTGTTGGCCTGCTTGATGTGCTTGCCGGCCAGGCGCGGTTGCAGCAGCGCCGGCTTGCCCGCCAGTTCCCGCAGCGCGACGCCGTCGGTGGTGCGCAAGGCGTAAGGCACCGGCAGGTCGGCGTCATGCAGCACGTCCAGCAGTTCGATGAAGAACGGCATTTCCTGCACCGGACCGCGTTCGACCAGGGTCAGGACGAATTCGCCCTGCTCCAGGCTGATAAAGAAATTGGTGTTTTCGCTGCCGGCGGCGATCCCCTGGAAATCAAGCAGGCGGCCAAGCCCATAAGGGGCGAGAAAGGTTTCCAGCTCGGGCCGAGCCAGGGGCGTGAACACAGACATGGTTAAAACTGCCAGTACGGGCGCCCTTCAGCGGGCGCCGGTTGAAGTGCAGAGCGGTATTACCACTCAAAGATTTTCCACGACGGAATCAGCATATCCGGCTGATCCGAACGGATGAAGTTTGCATCGCTGCCGTCGGCCCGCACCAGGAAATAAGGCTTGCCGTTCTTGGGCGTGACCTTGATCGCGTACAAAAAGCCGTTTTGCCGGTACTCCTGAATGGTTTTATCGCCTTCGGTGCGGATGGTGACATCCGGGTCCGCCGAGGGTGCGTCGTCCGCCGCCATGACGGCCAACGGGGTGATTGCAAACAAGCCAGCCAGTAACAGGCGATTTAGTGTACGCATGATAACCTTGTCCCTTTGTCGTCAACGGTCCCGCTATTCTAGCCCCGGACCCGCCGAAAAGGTTGATCCTGCTCATGAGCCAAGCCCCCCTCGTCCTGGTGGACGGTTCTTCTTATCTGTACCGCGCCTTTCACGCGCTGCCACCGCTGACCACGTCCAAAGGCCTGCCGACCGGTGCGGTCAAGGGCGTGCTGAACATGCTCAAGAGCCTGCGCAAGCAGTATCCGGACAGTCCGTTTGCCGTCGTATTCGACGCCAAGGGTGGGACGTTTCGCGATGCGTTGTACGCCGAATACAAGGCCAACCGCCCGAGCATGCCCGACGACATGCGTGTGCAGATCGAGCCGCTGCATGCCAGCGTCAAGGCCCTGGGTTTCCCGCTGTTGTGCGTGGACAACGTCGAGGCCGATGACGTGATCGGCACCCTGGCCCGCAGTAGCGCGGCGGCCGACCGTCCGGTGGTGATCTCCACCGGCGACAAAGACATGGCGCAATTGGTCGATGGGCACATTACCTTGGTCAATACCATGACCGGTAGCGCCCTGGACGTGGCTGGCGTGAAGGAGAAGTTTGGCGTCGCTCCCGAGCAGATCATCGATTACCTGGCGTTGATGGGCGATTCTTCCGACAACATCCCGGGCGTTCCGGGTATCGGGCCGAAGACCGCTTCCGGCCTGCTGGTGGGCGTCAATGGCGGCCTGACCGAGCTGTACGCGCAACTGGACATCGTCGCCACCTTGCCGATCCGTGGCGCCAAGACCCTGGCTGCCAAGCTCGAAGAGCACAAGGAAATGGCGTTGCTTTCCTACGAGTTGGCAACCATCAAGACCGACGTACCGTTGGATGTCGGCCTCGACGACCTGCAAATGGGCCAACCGGATCACGAGAAACTCGCCGAGCTGTACACGTTGTTGGAATTCAAGAGCTGGTTCGAAGAAAACCAGCGGGACGCCAAGCGTGCCGGCCAGGAGATCGTTGAAGTTGCCGAAGAACAGCCCGGCGCGGCCGAGGCCAAGTACGAGGTCATCCTCGATCAGGCGCGCTTCGACGCGTGGCTGGCCAAACTGGACAAAGCGCCGCTGTTTGCCTTCGTCACCGAAACCAACGGCGGCGATGCCCAGCATTCGCAACTCGTCGGCTTGTCGTTCGCCGTGGCCCCTTTCGAGGCAGCCTACATCCCGCTGACCCATTCCTACATGGGTGTGCCGGAGCAACTGGACCGCGACACGGTGCTCAAGGCCCTCAAGCCGCTGCTGGAAAACCCGAACAAGCTCAAGGTCGGCCAGCACGCCAAGTTCGAAACCAACATCCTGGCCAACTGCGCCATTGATGGCGATCAGAATAACGGCATCCTGGTCCAGGGCATCGCCTTCGACACCATGCTCGAATCCTACGTGCTGGACTCCACCGCGACCCGCCACGACATGGACAGCCTGGCGCTCAAGTACCTGGGCCAGAGCAAGACCGATTTCCAGGACATCGCGGGCAAAGGGGTCAAGCAACTGACCTTCGACCAGATCTCCCTGGAACTGGCCGGCCCTTACGCCGCCGAAGACGCCGACGTGACCTTCCGCCTGCACCAGGCCCTGCAGGAAAAACTGGCGGCCACGCCAAGCCTGGGCACCGTGCTCAATGACATCGAAATGCCGCTGATGCCGGTCCTGGCGCGCATCGAGCGCCAGGGGGCGCTGGTCGATGCCAACCTGCTGGGTGTGCAAAGTGTCGAGCTGGGGGAAAAACTGGTGGCGCTGGAGCGTGAGGCGTTTGCCATCGCCGGCGAGGAGTTCAACCTGGGTTCGCCGAAGCAATTGGGCGTGATCCTGTACGAAAAACTTGGCTTGCCGGTGCTCAGCAAAACCGCCAAGGGCCAGGCGTCCACCGCCGAAGCGGTGCTCGCCGAGCTGGCGGAGCAGGATTACCCGCTGCCCAAGGTGCTGATGCAGTATCGCTCGCTGAGCAAGCTCAAGAGCACCTACACCGATCGTTTGCCGGAGCAGATCAATAGCCGCACCGGCCGTGTCCATACCAATTATCAACAGGCCGTCGCCGCGACCGGGCGCCTGTCGTCCATCGACCCGAACCTGCAGAACATTCCGATCCGCACGGCCGAAGGCCGCCGGATTCGTCAGGCGTTCGTCGCGCCGAAAGGCTACAAGCTGCTGGCGGCGGACTATTCGCAGATCGAACTGCGGATCATGGCGCACCTGGCCAAGGACGAAGGGTTGCTTCATGCGTTTCGTAATGACCTGGACGTGCACCGGGCCACGGCCGCCGAGGTGTTCGGCGTCGACTTGGACGCGGTCACCCATGACCAGCGCCGTAGCGCCAAGGCGATCAACTTCGGCTTGATCTACGGCATGAGTGCGTTCGGCCTGGCCAAGCAGATCGGCGTCGATCGCAAGCAGTCCCAGGCTTATATCGACCGCTACTTCGCCCGCTACCCGGGTGTGCTGGCGTACATGGAACGCACCCGCGCCCAGGCGGCCGAGCAAGGTTTTGTCGAAACCATTTTCGGTCGCCGGTTGTACCTGCCGGACATCAACGCGAAAAACCCGGCCCTGCGCAAAGGCGCCGAGCGCACGGCCATCAACGCGCCGATGCAGGGCACGGCGGCTGACATCATCAAGAAAGCCATGGTCGCCGTGGATCGCTGGCTGACGGCGTCCGGGCTGGATGCGAAGGTCATCCTGCAGGTACACGACGAACTGGTGCTGGAAGTGCGTGAAGACCTGGTCGACCAGGTGCGCGAGGAAATCCGTCAGCACATGAGCGCCGCCGCCACGCTGGACGTGCCGCTGCTGGTGGAAGTGGGCGTGGGCAATAACTGGGATGAGGCGCATTGAGTCGTAGGCTCTGAAGCTGGCGCAGGTCCCGTGGCGAGGGAGCTTGCTCCCGCTGGGTGGCGCAGCCGCCCCAAACATTTTGTGAGCGCTTCGCACTCAAGCGGGAGCAAGCTCCCTCGCCACATTGGCTCACTGAAACCCCGGGACGATGTCTTTAGTTCGGAAAATTCCTAAGGCTATTTCCAAAAATAATCTGAACTAAACCCGTCAAATGCCACTCAGAGATTCTGAATGGCTGGTGAAGCCCTTCAATGCTCCTATGTTGTGTTAAGTGTTGGCAGATATCTGGACCCCGCCCTAGCGGTCCGGAACTTGGACCCCGAACTTCCCCCTCCCCATAAGAAGTCCGGGGTTTTTTTTGCCTGCGATCCGGCTTATTCGGCCTCTTCGCTGCCCTTGTCCGCCAATTCCATCCAGTCGGCCAGCACCGTGTAGGCTTCTTCCAGGCCCATGCGCTTGGGCGCCGAGAACAGCTGGATGGTGATCGCGTCACCCCAGCCTTTGCGAATTTCCGACTGCACTTTGAGCAGGGTATTTTTGGCCGCGCCGTAGGTGAGCTTGTCGGCCTTGGTCAACAGGATGTGCATCGGCATGCCACTGGCGACCGCCCAATCGAGCATCAACAGGTCGAAGTCGGTCATCGGATGGCGAATGTCCATCATCAGGATCAGGCCTTTCAAACTCTCGCGGCTGCCCAAATACGCTTCCAAGTGGCGCTGCCAGTGTTGCTTGAGCGGGATCGGTACCTTGGCGTAGCCGTAGCCGGGCAGGTCGACCAAACGCCGTTCATCGTCTAGCTTGAAGAAGTTCAAGAGTTGCGTGCGACCCGGGGTTTTCGAGGTGCGTGCCAGGCTTGCATGGGTCAAGGTGTTCAGCGCGCTGGATTTGCCGGCATTGGAACGTCCGGCAAAAGCCACTTCGAAGCCTTCGTCGTCTGGGCATTGATCGACTTTGGCGGCGCTGAGCATGAAGGTGGACTGTTGGCACAGGCCGAGGATGGGGTTCTTCAGTTGCATGGGATTTCCGATGTGGGCGGCGTCGGGAATGGACGCGGCAAGCTGTGTCGTTTCCGTTTCAGTGACGCCAGTATATAATGCCGCAGATTTTGTGTGCGCTTTGTCCCAGCGTAGGATGAAGCTCACGGGAGCGACCGACCGAAATTGCGCGTTAGAACGCAGCTCGTTCCCAACCCTGAAAAGGTCGTTTTATGACGAAATGGCTGCTAGCTGCCGGTGTCTTGATGCCGCTTTACAGCGCTCAGGCTACACAGGATCCGGAAGCTGTGTACAACCGTGTTTGTGGTGCCTGTCATTCCGGCCAACTCCCCATGGCGCCCCGCAAGGGCGATCAGGAAGCTTGGACGCCGAGGTTGGCGAAAGGTATGGAGACGCTGGTGCAACACGTGACCCAGGGTTTCAAGGCGATGCCGCCGCGTGGTTTGTGCATGGACTGCAGTGCCGAGGATTACCGAGCCATCATCCAGTGGATGAGCGAGTGAACCCGGTCCATAACTCTTTAACCCTTAGCCGTAGTTGGATTAGCTGATGAACAAACTGATCGTGAGTCTGCTGTTGACCTTGGGGATATCCGGCGTAGCCCACGCCGCTGGCGATGCCGCTGCCGGTCAGGCGAAGGCGGCCGTATGCGGAGCCTGCCACGGCCCGGATGGCAATAGCATGGCGCCCAACTTTCCGAAACTGGCGGGCCAGGGCGAACGTTACCTGAACAAGCAACTGCACGACATCAAGTCCGGCAAGCGCACGGTGCTGGAAATGACCGGCCTGCTGACCAACCTGAGCGATCAGGACCTGGCGGACATCTCGGCGTATTTCGCCAGCCAGAAGGGCAGCGTCGGCGCTGCCGATCCGAAACTCGTGGCCCGTGGTGAAGCGCTGTTTCGTGGGGGTGACTTGAACAAGGGGCTTCCAGCCTGCACCGGCTGCCACTCGCCTGACGGCAAGGGCAACGCGGCAGCCGGCTTCCCACACTTGGGCGGCCAGCATGCCCAGTACGTAGGCAAGCAGTTGACCGACTTCCGCAAAGAAGAGGGTGGCCGGACCAACGACGGCGATACCAAGCCGATGCAGAGCATTGCGAAAAAGCTGAGCGACGAAGATATCGCTGCGGTATCCAGCTACATCCAGGGCCTGCACTGAGGCCTTTGGCTGGCGTTGCAAGGGGCGTACATCCCTTGCAACGTTAACGCTCGATTAATCTGTCGATGCGAACATCAAAAGGGTGGCTTTGGCCGCCCTTTTTTGTGGCCGCTGCCGTTACACTAGAGAACTTGAACCCGCCACGGTCTGTCTTAGAAACAGGCCTCGCGAGGCCCCCTCATTGTCCAGGAGTAAAGCATGCGTAATCTGATCATCAGCGCCGCGCTCGTCGCCGCCAGCCTGTTCGGCGTAACTGCCCAAGCGGCTGAAAAGCCTGCCGCACCTTATGTCGAATTGACCAACCCCGTTCCGGTGGCGGCGCCTGGCAAGATCGAAGTCGTGGAGCTGTTCTGGTACGGCTGCCCGCATTGCTACGCTTTTGAACCGGTTATCAACCCATGGGTCGAGAAACTGCCTTCGGACGTTAACTTCGTGCGTATTCCCGCCATGTTCGGCGGCCCGTGGGATGCCCACGGCCAGATGTTCCTGACACTCGAGGCCATGGGCGTCGAGCACAAGGTCCACGCCGCGGTATTCAACGCGATCCAGAAAGAAGGCAAGAAGCTGGTCAAGAAAGAAGAGATGGCCGATTTCCTCGCCACCCAGGGCGTCGACAAAGACAAGTTCCTCGCCACGTTCGACTCCTTTGCCATCCAGGGCCAGATCAAGAAGGCCCGCGAGCTGGCGAAGAAATACGAGATCACTGGCGTACCGACCATGGTCGTCAACGGCAAATACCGCTTTGACATCGGCTCCGCCGGTGGCGCAAATGAAGCCCTGCAACTGGCCGACCAGCTGATCGCCAAAGAGCGAGCGGCCACCAAGGCTGCTGCCAACTAAGCGCGGCCCACGCCCATGGCCCGCTGGAGCACCGAGCGCATCGTTGGCCTGCACGAACCGCGGGTCAACGAGCATCATGTCATGTCCACGGGCCTGCCTGGCGACAGTCGTTTGCGGCTGCTCAGCTTCAATATCCAGGTGGGCATCAGCACCGAGCGCTACCGGCATTACCTGACTCGCGGCTGGCAACATTTGCTGCCGCACACCGGGCGTGCCGGGAACTTGCAGAAAATCGGCGACCTGCTCAAGGACTTCGACCTGGTGGCCCTGCAAGAGGCCGACGGCGGAAGCTTGCGCTCAGGCTACGTCAATCAGGTGGAACACCTGGCCCAATTGGGCGCCTTTCCCTACTGGTACCAGCAACTCAATCGCAACCTCGGGCGTCTCGGCCAGCACAGCAATGGCGTGTTGAGTCGCTTGCGCCCCTGGGCGATCGAAGATCATCCGTTGCCGGGACCCAAGGGCCGCGGGGCAATCCTCGCGCGTTTCGGCGAAGGTCCCGAGGCGCTGGTCGTGGTCATGATGCACCTGGCCCTCGGGGCGCGTACCCGGACGATGCAGCTGGCGTACATTCGCGAATTGATCGGCGGCTACAAGCATCAGGTGTTGATGGGCGACATGAACACCCATGCCACCGATTTGCTGCAGACTTCGCCCCTGCGCGATCTCGGCCTGCTCGCTCCACAACTGGAAGCGACATTCCCCAGCTGGCGCCCCCAGCGCTGCTTGGATCATATCCTGTTGAGCCCGACCCTGACCCTGGAACGTGTCGAGGTGCTGGCCCAACCCATTTCCGATCACCTGCCGGTCGCGGTCGAAATTCGTTTGCCGGGTTCGCTCACGGCCGATGCGTTTCCCGCGCTGAGTCCTGCCCCTCGCGGATCCGATGAATGAGCGACGACGCCGAACGCTGGAGAGAGAAGTACCTCAAGAGTATCGAACAGCAGGAAAAGCTTGAGCGCCGTTGGGAGGCTCGGCTCGACTTGCTGCGTCGTGGCCTGGTGCGCAGCACCCTGGCCGCCGAGGGCACTGACAGGGCTGTCGATCAATGCATGAAAGAGATGCGCGAGGTGGTGCGCACCAATGACATGGATGCCGGCCTCGCTGCCCTGCTGCCGCGCCTGGAGAAAGCCGTACTCGATTCCGAGCAGCGCCGCGAGACCCGGGTCGAGCAGACGAGCGCCGCGTTGACCGCCCTGGTTGCCCAGTTGCAGAGCCTGCCGCTGCCCAAGGAAGTCAGGCGGCCGCTGAAGAAGTTTGCCAAGCAACTGGAGGATCGGGCCGGCCAGGCTCGGGAGATTCCGCTGTTGCTCAGCGAATTGAGCAGCTTGCAAGGCAAGGCACTCAGTGCCCTGGATGCCCCTGTCGAACCGAGTCGCCCCGGCCTGCTGCAACGGCTGTTTGGTGGCCAAGGCCATGAGGACGCGACACCCCAGCCCCAGCCCCACGACCCTGCCCAGGCCCGCGTGGCACCTGCGTCAGAAATGGCCCTGCCCGTAGCCGTGGCGCCGGCAACGGCCGCAGAATCCGTCGCACCGGCACCGGCACCGGCACCGGCACCGGCACCGGCACCGGCACCGGCACCGGCACCGGCACCGCAGCCCTCGGTGGCGGAGCAAGCGCCTGCCTTGGAGACAACGCCCGAACCGGTTGCCCCGACTGCACCGCAGATCGAGATCGTTCCAGCGCCCGCTCCAGCACCGGCAGCCGAAGTGGTTCAGCCCGCCAGTGAGTCGGACGACCAGGCAACCGAGCCCGCGCCGCTGCTGACGCCGCTCGCCGAAGTACCCCCGGTTGTGGTGCCCGCACTCGAGAATCCCGACGAGCTGATGCCCGAGGAGCCTGCCCAGGGCCTGCCCGCCCCTTCGCTACCGCCTGCGGAGCTCGACGAGCCCCTGGAAGGCGCCGATGTGGCTGACGCCCAGTACGCCCTGCCCGACTCGCCGGAGCCATCCTACAGTTCGGTCGCCAAGCATATCGAAGACACGCTGTTGGGCCTTTTGGGCGACCTGACCTTGCCCGAGCGTCATCGACCACAAGCCGAAGCCATGTGTGAGCGTCTGCGCAATGGCTTGAACTGGTACGAGTTGCTGCCGATCCTCGATGATCTGGCCGTACTGATGCTGGCCATCACGGACACCGGCCAGCATGAATTCGAGGCGTACTTGCAGCGCCTCAACGATCGGCTCGAGTCATTCCAGAGCAGCCTGCAGGCCGCCAGTGAAGACCACGCCGAAAACCTGTCGGCCTCCAGGGAAATGGATACCCAGATTCGCGAGCAGGTGGACGGCCTGCAAAGCAGCGTGAAGGAAGCCGATGACCTGGAAGGCCTCAAGCAGGTGCTCGAGAATCACCTCGAAGGCTTGCTCGGTACGATGGACCACCACCGCCAGCAACGTGATCAACGTGAGCAGGAGGTCTCGGCTCGCCTGAAAAGCCTGGCCGATCGCGTTGCGCTGATGGAGCAGGATGCCCAGGTCGTGCGGGAGAATCTCGAGGAACAGCGGCAAAAAGCCCTGATTGATCCGCTCACCGGGCTGCCCAACCGCGCCGCCTGGTCCGAGCGTCTGGAACATGAAGTCGCCCAGTGGCAACAACACGGCAACAGCTTGCTGCTGGCCATGCTCGATCTCGATCATTTCAAGCGCATCAATGACAACTATGGCCATCTGGCCGGTGACCGGGTGTTGAAACTCATCGCCTCGGTCCTGCGTAAACGCCTGCGTAGCGGCGATTTCATTGCGCGTTTTGGGGGCGAGGAGTTTGTGCTGCTGGTGCCCAATACCTCCCTGGCTGCTGGCGCCAAGCTGGCCGAGGCGCTGCGCCTGGCCATCGAAGGCTGTCCGTTTCATTTCAAGGGCGAGCCGGTGACGGTGACGGTATCCATCGGCCTGACCGCCTTCAAACCCGGCGAACACAGCGACTTGGTGCTTAAAAGAGCCGATCAGGCGCTTTATCGGGCGAAAAGTTCCGGGCGCAACCATGTGGAATTGGGCTAGGGGGCTAATTGTTCCAATTTGTTTAATATCGCCGCGCGCACCGGATCATCGCGAGGCGATACGTTACACTGTTGCATTACTCCCAGTGCGTATTGCCTTCCGCCATGAAATTTTTCTCGCTCATTGTTTCTTTATTTATCCTGGCCGGCTGCGCCAGTGGCCCGCGACTCGACACCCGTCATCCTTCCGTCAACCATGACAACCGTATCCAATTCGTGGTGGTGCATTACACCTCGGCTTCCCTGGAGCGCTCGCTGGCCCTGCTGACTCATGGCGAAGTCAGTGCCCATTACCTGATCGGCGACGATAAAGGCGCGACCATTTACAAACTGGTGGATGAAAGCCAACGCGCCTGGCATGCCGGGGAAAGTGAATGGGAAGGCCGGACCTGGCTCAATTCCAGTTCCATCGGCATCGAAATCGTCAATCCGGGTTTTGTCGACACGCCTACCGGGCGCCTCTGGTATCCCTACAGCGAAGCCCAGGTCCAGACCTTGATCGTATTGCTCAAGGACATCATCCAGCGCAACGGCATCAACCCGCGCAGCATCATCGGTCACAGCGACATCGCGCCCCTGCGCAAACTCGATCCGGGCCCGCTGTTCCCTTGGAAGCGCCTGGCGCAAGCTGGTTTAGGAGTCTGGCCAGACGAACAGGCCGTCGCCCGCCAGCAGGCCGTCTTCACGCCGCAGCTGCCGCCTGCCGGTTGGTTCCAGGCCGAGCTGGCCCGCCTGGGCTACCCGACGCCGCAGACCGGCGAGTGGGACGTGGCCACCCACCATGTGCTGGCCGCCTTCCAGATGCACTACCGTCCGACCCGCTTCGATGGCACGCCGGATGCGCAAAGCGCGGCGATTCTGCAGGTGCTCAACCAGACAAAATAATGACGCCCGTCTGACGAATCGGGCCAAATCCAAATCAGAAGCTATAACTCATTGGTAACTTTCGGATTACCCATGATGACGGCCACCCGCGAAACCCTACACAGCTGGCTCCATCGCCCCGTTTTCCTGGCGATGGTGGCAACTGCCCTAAGTACCGTCCTGCTGCTGGCGGGGAGTCTGTTCGTGGTCGTGCAGCAGATCCAGCAGCGCGAAAGCGACCAGATGAATGCCCAGGGCGAGCGCTTTCTGCAGCGCCTGGAACAGCTTTTCGGGCAATTGCGTGAAAGCCTCGACGACTTGCAAAACCAGCCGTTGCGCGGATGCAACGACGACATGATCGCCACATTGCGACAGGTCAGCTTCAACTACCGTTTTGTCTACGAGGCGGCGTATATCGATGGCAGCGGCGTCTGCTCCAATCGTCCACGCCAGGGCGGCTTGTCAGTGACCCGCCCGCCCGACATCCGCGGGCCGACCTACAATTACTGGCTCAACACCACCACCGAGCCTGACGAAGACCGCGCCGCATTGATGCTGGGCCGCGGCAACTTTCGGGTGGCCACGTCCCGCGGGCATTTGACCGATGTGGTCGATTTACCACCGGGCAGCAGCCTGCTGGTTGTCCTGGATAACGGTAAACGGGCCATTCCCGTGCTCGGGACGGACCAACACTGGCCGCCGGTCGAACCTTGGCCACCGAAAAGCCACAATGCCTTGCAAGTGACGCAGAACCGGTTGATCTATCGGATGCCGACCGAAAGCCCGGTCTATCAACTGGTGCTTATCGCCCAGCGCAACGGTTTTAAGGTTCCGGCCAATGCCTGGTGGATGCTGCCCATCAGCCTGATGCTGGGCCTGGGGATTGGTTTCCAGGTGTTTCTGCTGGCGCGTCAGCGCCAGTCCATGGACGCCGAACTGCATGGGGCTATCCGGCGTGGTGAATTGCAGGTGCTTTACCAGCCTATTTTCGACCTGAGCAGCCGTAACTGTGTCGGGGCGGAGGCCTTGCTGCGCTGGCGACGACCGGACGGCACCCTGACCAGCCCGGACCTGTTTATCCCGATGGCCGAGAACACGGGGCAGATCCGCCAGATCACCGATTTCGTGCTGCAGCGGCTGTTCGATCAATTGGGCCAGCTGTTGCGGGCCAATCCGCAGCTGTATATCTCGGTGAATCTGGCGGCCTGCGATGTGATGGTGCCGCGTATTGGCGAAGTGATCGCCCGCCTGCTGGCGCTGCATCGCGTGTCGGCGCACCAGATTGCCTTCGAAGTGACCGAGCGTGGGCTGGTCGATGTGTTGGTCGCCCGGGATAACCTGCAATCGCTGCGCGACGTCGGGCATCAGGTGTTGATCGACGATTTCGGCACCGGTTATTGCAGCCTGGCCTACTTGCAAACCCTGCCGGTGGACTGCCTGAAAATCGATAAGGCCTTCATCGACGCCTTGGGCCACGATGCCGCCAGCAGCGGCGTGGCCCCGCATATCATTCGCATGGCCCATGCGCTGCAACTCAAGGTGATAGCCGAAGGCATCGAGCATGAAGCCCAGGCTTCCTATTTGAGCAGCGAAGGGGTGAGGTTCGGCCAGGGTTGGCTGTTTGCCCATGCCCTCAGCGCGGTTCAGCTCATTGAACTGATTACCCGTGGCCGGCGCCTGCGTGGTCGGCGCCTCGATGACGAAGCCTGAGTCTCCTCAGGCCATGAGCTCAGACTGCCAGCGCCATGTAGAACTGTGTGCCCTGCCCCGGCCTTGAATAAACGCCCATGCGCCCGCCGTGGAGCTGGACGATCTCCTTGCACAGCGCCAGGCCGAGGCCCGCCCCCCCCTTCTTGCGTCCGACCTGGACGAAAGGTTCGAAGATCCGTCCCTGCTGGCCGTAGGCAATGCCTTCACCGTTGTCTTCGACGCTGATGATCACCCGCTCGCCATGCCGTCGGGCCTGCAAGCGGATCTGGCCGTTTTCGGCGGTGTGGCGCATGGCGTTATCGATCAGGTTATCGAGCACGCGATCCAATTGCGCAGCGTCGGCATGCAGGCGCGGGAGCGGGCCCTGGATCGCCACCAGCAGCTCGATACCCTTGGTTTGGGCCTGCTCGGCAAACCGCAACCGGGCCGCTTCCAGTAGATCGTCGATGGAGCAAGGCGCCAGGGTCAGCTTCTGCAGGCCGTTCTGGTAGCGAGAGAAGTTCAGCAGGTCATTGATGAGCTGCATCAGTCGCTGCATCTCTTCTGTGACGGTGTTGAGCAGGTCGGCCTCGCGCGACTCTTCTGAAAAATGCAGGCGCTCCTGTAACAGGCCGAAGGCCATGTGCATGCCCGTCACGGGCGTGCGCAGCTCATGGGAGGCACGCAAGACGAACTCGCTGCGCACCCGTTCGAAGGCGCGCTGCTCGGTGACGTCATGCAGCACCATGACCGCGCCGAGAATGTGGCCCTGGGTATGACTGACCGGGGTGAGGCTGTAGGTGAGCACCCGCGACTCGCCATCCACTTCGACGCTCAGGTCTTCCGGCGCGCGCTCCAGGCTTCCACCGCGCAGCACCAGGTGCAATTCTTCATCCAGTTCAAGGCGTCCCAGCGCCTCGCCCAGTCCTTGGCCGAGGCGTTCCTCATCCCAGCCCAATTGACGCTGGGCCACCGGGTTGAGGTGCTCCAGCTGACCTTTGCGGTCGATCATCAGCAAGCCGTCGTCGATGCTGTCGAGCACGGCTTGCAAACGTTGCTGACCGGCGAGCAGCTCATCGACGTTGGTGGCCTGATGCTCACGCAAGGCCTCGGCCATGACCCCGAAGCGACGGGTCAGGAGATTCAACTCAGCGGCCGAGGACACGGGTAGCGTGACCTCGAAATTGCCTTGGCCGATGTCGTCCGCCGCCGCGGCCAGTACCTCGATCGGCGCGCCGAAACGCCGGGCAATGCCATGGGCCGTGATAAACCCGATGATCAGCACCGCAAACCCCACCAACCCCAGCAGTCCGGAAATCCACATCGCGCGCTCACGGGCGCGATCCTGGGTTTCACTGATGTTGGTCAGGGCCCGGCGATAGCCCTCGATCAGTCCATTGCGCAGCACATTGAATTTTTCGGTGAGGTCCTTGATGTTCGCGAGCTGGCTCGGCTGCTGGCGAGACGCGGTGAAGGCTTCAAAAAACTCAATGTAGTCGGCCTTGGCCCTGCTGAAGCTGACTGCCGCTTCATCCAGCCCCTGTTCGTGGGCGATGCCTTCGTCGATCAGCGCCAGGTATTGCTGCTTGGAGGCCTCCAGCACAGCCAGGTCGGGCTTGTCGTCGAGCATGATCATCAACTGATCGCCGAGCGTCTGGCGCAGCTTGAGGCCCAGGTCCAGCAGGATGAAGTTGTCGCGTACCGATTGTTCCTGGGTATTGGCCATCTGCATCACGCTGACCAGGCCAAGCACCAATCCCAGCAGGGCCACGGTGATCAGGGCCGAGATACTGAGAAACAGTCGTGTGCGCAGCTTCATCGCCAGTTTCATAAGGTGTCGCTCACAGGTTGTACTGCTTGCGTTTGCGGTACAGCGTGGAGGCATCGATACCCAAGGTCTTGGCCGCCTGGTCGAGGGTGTCGGCGGTGGCCAGCACCGCGCCGATGTGGGCTTTTTCCAATTCGTCGAGGCTCAGCGCGGCGCCGATGCGCGGCGCATTGTTGACCGGTTGCTCGGCCATGCCCAAGTGACTGATTTCGACTTTTTCCTGAGGGCAGATGATGCTGGCGCGCTCGACCACATTGCGCAGTTCCCGGATGTTGCCCGGCCAGCGATAGCCTAGCAGCGCTTCGCGCGCTTCGTCGCTGAAACCCCGGGCCGGGCGCGCGTATTCCTTGACGAAGCGGGCCAGGAAGCGGTCGGCCAGGGTCAGGATGTCTTCGGCGCGCTCTCGCAATGGCGGCAGGTGAAGGGTGATGACGTTCAGGCGATACAGCAGGTCTTCGCGAAAACGTCCGTCGCGCACCATGTCTTCGAGGTTGAGGTTGGTCGCTGCGAGAATCCGTACGTCGGCGCGACGGGTGACTGGATCCCCTACCCGCTCATATTCCTTGTCCTGGATGAAACGCAATAACTTGGGTTGCAATGTCAGAGGAAAATCGCCGATCTCGTCGAGAAACAGCGTGCCGCCGTCGGCCTGGTTGACCCGACCCAACGTACTCTCGCTGGCCCCGGTGAAAGCCCCACGGCTATGGCCGAACAATTCGCTTTCCATCAGTTCAGCGGTCAGCGACGGGCAATTGATGGTGACGCAGGACTTCTTCGCCCGCTTGCTCCAGCCATGGATCGCCTGGGCCAGCTCGCCCTTGCCGGTGCCGGACTCGCCGAGGATCAGGATGTTGGCGTCGGTGCTGGCGACCTGGCGCGCGGTTTCCAGGACGACTTTCATCGCTGGGCTGTGGGAGTCCAGGCCATCCTTGGGTTTGCGCACTTCCCCTTCAAGGGCTTCGAGCCTTGCCGACAGCTGGCGTACTTCCAATTGCTTGGCGGTCGCCAGGCGCAATTGATCGGGGCTGCACGGTTTGACCAGATAATCGGCCGCCCCGGCCTGGATCGCATCGACCGCGGTATCGACTGCCGAGTGAGCGGTGACGATGACCACGCGCATCCAGGGTGCCTGGATACGCATTTGTGCCAGGACATCCAGGCCGTTGTCCTCCCCCAGGCGCAGGTCGAGGAAACACAGGTCGAACACCTGGCGTTGCAGCAGTGCGTCGGCCTGGGCGGCGCTGTTGGCGGTGGCGACGCTGTAGCCTTCGTCTTCCAGGCAGTATCGGAATGTACGCAGGATGGCGGACTCGTCGTCTACCAGCAGAATGCGGCCTTGGTGCTCAGTGGCGGATTCCATTTTTCCTACGCTCCTTTAATGAATGATGTTGGTTAGTGTCAGAAAAATCGGGCAAGTTGCATGGTCGATTCTGAGGGGATATTACTCATCAAGAATGGCCCTGTGGACGTCTGACTCCTAAAAGCCTGATTTGAGTTCCTTTTTTTACGAGTCGTCCGGTTCGGACGGTTCGCATCGCTCATTCCGACAGCTGTGTCTGACAGCCAATTCAAAAACAATCTAACGACTTTTCCTGCTGATTCGTGCAATACGCACGACCGACGCCTGCGTCATCGTGCAGGATGCGCTCCCGGTATGTTGCACTTATTTATTAACTTATTGATTTTAAAGGTTTTTATCTGACAAAAAATCCTGGCACGGCGACTGCAATGCTCTGATCAACGTGGCGTAGCGCGCCTCAACCAGATCACCGCACTCGGGTGGGGAGGAATTCCAGGATGAATCGTCAAAGTGTCACTCAATTTGGCTTCGCCCACTTCAAAAGTGCCGCCCCATTGCGCCTCTCTTCCCTGCACGTCCAGCAGGGCGCATGGGCTGCCTTGGCGCTGCTGGTCACCCTCGTAACGGGCCAGCAATGGTTGCTCTGGTATCAGAGCCAACAGCCCCAAGCGCCGCAGGTTTCGATTCACCGTGCCCCACAGACCCATTTCAGTGCCGTCAGCAGCCTTGAAGAAGCGTCCGCTTCAATGCGCATGATGGATGTCGACCAGGCCCAGCCATTGAGCGCCATGCCGCGTGAAGAGCGCTGGGTGTTTTAACCCGATGAACCGGTCGTCCATTGCGCCGGAACCATCACCGCAAGACCTTCACTAAATAGAAAAGCGTAAGGAGAATCACCATGTTGAGCTGGGCAATTACCTTCCTGATCATTGCCATCATCGCCGCCGTACTAGGCTTCGGTGGTATCGCAGGCACCGCCACGGGCATCGCCAAGATTCTCTTTGTTGTGTTCCTGGTGATGTTCATCGCTTCCTTCTTCTTTGGCCGTCGTGGCCGAGGCTGACCATGAACGTTTCATTCAAAGGACTGGCTGCCGCCCTGTTGCTGGGCGGCAGTGCCATGGCAATGGCTGCCAATGACGGGCAGATGCGCGTCAACCAGTTGCTGCAGGCCGACGCGCAATATCGCGAGACCTGGCAGCACGTCGTGAAAAAAGAAGAACGTCTACCCGAATGGGTGATGAACCTGACGGGCGATTCGGACCAGATGAATGCTGTCGAAGAAGATGGCGACAAGTATTTGGTGGGGCCGCTGTGTGAAACCCAGGCAACGTGTCGCAGCAAGCGTCTGATCGTCGCCTTCAGTTTCGACAAGGACGAAGCCTATGCCATGTTGGTGGAAGTCCCTGCGGGGCTGCCAGCCGACAAGTCCCCGACGCGGCATGCCGACTACCGATTCCTCGGCAAGCCCGATGAAGGTATGCAGAAACTGTTAATGGAACAACTCAAGAAAGATCCGAACTGGTACTGATTCTGAAAATGGGAAAAGCAGCCCTGCTTTTCTCTGCTGCACAGCCCGAGGAGGGCCGGTGCATGACCAAGGGGCTGGGACGTTCTGACTGATGAGAGTCGGAGTGACCTACGGGCACAAGGGGTGCCTGCGAAAGGGCCGGGTCAGGTAAAAGCTGCGACGCAAGTTCGCAAAGCCATCGCGGCTTGGCGAACTTGCGTAGAGCTTCTTGTTCGCAAAATGCGTGCGCCAGAGCGGTGGGTGGATTGGCCGCGGCAAGTCCCTCGGCGATGCGGCATTTTGTCTCCTTCCGCCGATTTATCCCCCTTTGCCCAACCGTATATCGGAGAATGCCGAGGTAATTTCTCCCATGGGCCGCGTCTTGAGTCGCTGCCGTTTCATCGGTTCCCCACACTTGCGAGAGAAAGCCCAGCTACGCTGAAACGGCCGGTTCACGGCACTTATGCCTGCATAAATGTCGCATTCGAACCGCTTGGAAGGCGGGTTTCGTTTGAAAAATCTCATGCCGATTCGGCATGGGGTAGGCGTTTATGGCATTAGACGAGCCCCCCTTGCATCGCAATAGTTGCGCCTTTTTTCGCCTGCCAGTAAGCCGCTAACGCGCTCGGGGTGACCTTATACGGGGGCAGGGGCATGAGTGTTTTTCGTCATCGACGATCCATTCGCGCCACTGTCCGAGTCCAACTGAAGTAAGGGTAACAATATGAAGAAGGCACGACTAAGCCTCGCCTGGCAGATCCTCATCGGTCTGGTGCTCGGGATTGCATTGGGCGCGCTGCTCAACCATTTCAGTGCCGAGAAGGCCTGGTGGATCAGCAATGTGCTGCAACCGGCGGGCGATATCTTTATCCGTCTGATCAAGATGATCGTGATCCCGATCGTGATTTCCTCGTTGATCGTCGGCATCGCTGGGGTCGGTGATGCCAAGAAGCTCGGGCGCATCGGTCTCAAGACCATCCTTTACTTCGAAGTCGTCACCACCATCGCCATCGTCGTCGGCCTGCTGCTGGCCAACTTCTTCCAGCCGGGCAGCGGCATCGACATGAGCACCCTGGGTACGGTGGATATCTCCAAGTACCAGGCCACGGCCGCGGAAGTCCAGCATGAACATGCGTTCATCCAGACCATCCTCAACCTGATCCCGTCGAACATCTTCGCCGCCGTTGCGCGTGGCGAGATGCTGCCGATCATTTTCTTCTCCGTATTGTTTGGCCTGGGTCTGTCCAGCCTGCAATCGGACCTGCGCGATCCGCTGGTGAAAATGTTCCAGGGCGTGTCGGAAAGCATGTTCAAGGTCACCCACATGATCATGCAATACGCCCCCATCGGTGTGTTCGCCCTGATCGCGGTGACCGTCGCCAACTTCGGTTTCGCGTCGCTGCTGCCGCTGGCGAAGCTGGTGATCCTGGTTTACGTCGCCATCGCCTTCTTTGCCTTCGTGGTGCTGGGCGTGATCGCCCGCCTGTTCGGCTTCTCGGTGCTCAAGCTGATGCGCATCTTCAAGGATGAGCTGGTGCTGGCCTATTCCACCGCCAGTTCCGAAACCGTGCTGCCACGCGTGATCGAGAAGATGGAAGCCTACGGCGCGCCGAAAGCCATCTGCAGCTTCGTGGTGCCCACCGGTTATTCGTTCAACCTCGACGGTTCGACTCTGTACCAGAGCATCGCGGCGATTTTCATCGCCCAGCTGTACGGCATCGACCTGTCCATCAGCCAGCAATTGCTGCTGGTGCTGACCTTGATGGTCACCTCCAAAGGCATCGCCGGTGTGCCGGGCGTGTCGTTCGTGGTGCTGCTGGCGACCTTGGGCAGCGTGGGCATTCCGCTGGAAGGCCTGGCCTTCATTGCCGGTGTGGACCGCATCATGGACATGGCCCGTACCGCGCTGAACGTCATCGGCAACGCCCTGGCCGTGCTGGTCATCGCTCGCTGGGAAGGCATGTACGACGATGCCAAGGGCCAGCGCTACTGGAACTCCCTGCCGCACTGGCGCAGCAAGGAGCCGCTGCCGGTGGGGGAGCCTTCCAGCCGTTGAGATTCATTGTGGGAGTTTGGGCTAGCAGCAAAGTGCCTGAACAACCCCGGCTCTCATGGGATTCTGCCATAGGCATTTTGTCAGCCCTTGCGCAGTGCCAAGCAAACCCCGGAGCAATCCGGGGTTTGTCGTTTCTGCCAGCCCCGCTATCATTCGCGGCATCTTCGGGGGATTTAACTGATGCTCAATGGCCTGTGGCTTGGCTTCTTTATCGTGGCTGCCGTGTCGGCGCTGGCGCAGTGGTTGATCGGCGGCAACGCCGGGATCTTCGCGGCCATGGTGGAAAGCATTTTCGCCATGGCCAAGCTGTCGGTGGAGGTCATGGTCCTGCTGTTCGGCACCTTGACCCTGTGGCTGGGCTTCCTGCGCATCGCCGAAAAGGCCGGCATCGTCGACTGGCTGGCCAAGGCCCTCGGGCCGCTGTTCTTGCGCTTGATGCCGCAAGTGCCTGCCGGCCACCCGGCGATCGGCCTGATCACCCTCAACTTCGCCGCCAACGGCCTGGGACTGGACAACGCAGCCACCCCCATCGGCCTCAAGGCCATGCGCGCCCTGCAAGATCTCAACCCCAGCCCGACTATCGCCAGCAATGCGCAGATCCTGTTCCTGGTGCTCAACGCCTCGTCGCTGACGCTGCTGCCGGTGACGATCTTCATGTACCGCGCACAGCAAGGCGCGCCGGACCCGACCCTGGTATTCCTGCCGATCCTGCTCGCCACCAGCGCCTCGACCCTGATGGGGCTGCTGTCGGTGGCGTTCATGCAGCGCCTGCGGTTGTGGGACCCGGTGGTGCTGGCTTATCTGATCCCGGGTGCGCTGGTGCTGGGTGGTTTCATGGCGCTGCTGGCAACGCTTTCGGCCACGGCGCTGGCGGGGTTGTCATCGATCCTGGGCAACCTGACTCTGTTTGGCCTGATCATCCTGTTCCTGGTGGTGGGCGCGCTGCGCAAGGTCAAGGTGTACGAAACCTTCATCGAGGGCGCCAAAGAGGGCTTCGACGTCGCCAAGACCTTGCTGCCGTACCTGGTGGCAATGCTTTGTGCCGTGGGTGTACTGCGCGCCTCGGGGGCGCTGGATTTCGGCCTCGACGGCATTCGGCACCTGGTGGAGTGGGCCGGCTGGGATACGCGTTTCGTCGATGCCTTGCCGACCGCCATGGTCAAGCCGTTTTCCGGCAGCGCCGCCCGGGCGATGTTGATCGAGACCATGAAGACCTCCGGCGTCGACAGCTTCCCGGCCCTGGTGGCGGCGACCATCCAGGGCAGCACCGAGACCACGTTCTACGTGCTGGCGGTCTATTTCGGCGCCGTGGGCATCCAGCGGGCACGCCATGCCGTGGGGTGCGCGCTGCTGGCGGAGTTGGCCGGGGTCGTGGCGGCGATTGGCGTTTGCTACTGGTTCTTCGGTTGACCTGAGTCTTCCCGCCGCCTCTAGGGTTGAGTCGGCGTTGCGAAACGCTGGCCTTGCTCCAATGTCCAGGCCACCACTTCGGCCGTCAGCCGGTCGCCGGCCCGGCCAAAGCCGTCCACCACCGCCGGCACTTTCACATCGCTCAACGGCTGGCGCACTTCAAAACGGCGACTGGCCAGGATGCGCTGGTCGAAGCCGCGCACCAGCAGCGCGTCCAGGCGAATCACCACGCTGGCCGCAGTGCCCTGGTATTCGGTCTGGAACGCCTGCAATTGCCCGCCCAGTTCCAGATCCGCTTGCAGGTTGCTGTCGGCGACGCTCAACAACCTGACGCGTCCATCCTGGGCGAAGCCATCGAGCAAGCGGTTGCGCAACAGCACGGGGGCTGGGTCGCTCCAGCGCGAGGCGGCGTAGCTGCTGAACAGATTGCCTTGGGGGATCACCGCGATTTTCGGGCTGTTGAGCACTTCGCTGGCCTGGGGGCTGGCCAGGCGCAGCGACCAGCTCACCGCCGGGCCCGCAGACGCCGGGGCCTGGGTGACGGGCAAGCGATACACATCCGAGGGTTCGGCCTTGGGCAAAATCGAGCAACCGCCCACCAGGAGCAATCCTGCCAGTAAGAGAATAGGGCGGATAAACCGGTTGCACGGCTTCATGGCGTGAACTCCTTGTCCTTGTCGTTGCCCAGCAAATAGCCGCTGGGGTTGGCATCCAGGCGCCGGGAGATTCCCCGCAGGGCGCTCAGGGTTTCGCGCAGTTCACGCACGGCTGGCGCCAGGGCATTGAGGCCCTGCATGCCGTTATTCAACGAATCGCGATTGTCGTTCAGCAGTTTGTCGAGGGTTGCCGTGCTGCGGGCCAGGGATTGCATGGCCTGGCCGGCACTACCGAACGCCTGTTTGCCCTGGTCGTTGAGCAAACCATTGGCGTTGCGCATCAACGCCGTGGTCTGTTCCAGCGTGGCGCTGGCCTGTTCGCCGATGGACGCCAGTTGCTGCATGGCCTGGCGAATATCGCCGCGCTGCTCGGCAATGACCCCGGTGGTTTGCTCCAGATGCTCAAGCGTCTTGCCCAGGCTTTGGACGTTGTCCGAGGAAAACACCTCATTGGCGTTGTGCAGCAGCAGGTTGATGCTGGTCATCAAGTCATCGCTGTTGTTGAGCAGGCGGGCAATAGGCGAGGGCGCGGCGATGATCACTGGCGGTTCCCCGTCGTGCCCGGTCAGTGCCGGGCTCTGGGGCGTACCGCCACTGAGCTGGATAATCGAGGTACCGGTAATGCCGGTCAGTGCCAGCTTGGCCTGGGTGTCTTGCTTGATTGGCGTTTCCCCACTCAAGCGCACCTGCGCCAGAACCCGGCGCGGGTCGTTCGGGTCCAGGCGCAGGTTGACGACGTCGCCGACCTTGATCCCGCTGTATTCCACCGAGCTGCCCCGGGACAACCCGCTGACCGCCTCGTTGAACACCACTTCGTAGTACTTGAATTCGCTGTCCACGTTGGACTTGGCCAGCCACAGGCCAAACAACAGCGCGCCAGCCACCACAATGACGGTGAACAGGCCGATCAGCACATGATGGGCTCGGGTTTCCATGTCAAACCTCGTTCGATTGTGTAGCGGCCGATAACGCCGCGCGGCCGCGAGGGCCATGGAAGTATTCGTGAATCCAGGCGTCGTCGGTTTCCGACACCTTGTCGATGACATCGGCCACCAGGACTTTTTTCTGCGCCAGTACCGCCACCCGGTCGGTGATGGTGTAGAGGGTGTCCAGGTCGTGGGTGACCAGGAACACGCTCAGGCCCAGGGCATCGCGCAGTGTCAGGATCAATTGGTCGAACGCCGCCGCACCGATGGGATCGAGGCCGGCGGTGGGTTCGTCGAGGAACAGAATGTCCGGGTCCAGGGCCAGTGCACGGGCCAGGGCGGCGCGCTTGATCATGCCACCGGACAGCGAGGCGGGGTACTTGTCGGCGGCCGATAACGGCAGCCCGGCCAAGGCCAGCTTCACCGCCGCCAGGTGCTCGGCGTCGGCCCGGCTGAGCCCGGCGTGTTCGATCAGCGGCAGGGCGACGTTTTCTGTCACGGTCAATGATGAGAACAGCGCGCCTTTCTGGAACAACACGCCAAAGCGCCGTTCCACCCGCGAACGTTGTTCCGGGGGCAGGCTCGGCAAGTCCTCGCCGAACACCCGCACGGAACCTTCGCTGGGTCGGTTCAGGCCGACGATGCTGCGCAGCAGCACCGATTTGCCGCTGCCGGAGCCGCCGACCACGGCAAGGATCTCGCCCTTGTACACGTCCAGGTCGAGGTTTTCATGCACGCTCTGGCGGCCAAAGCGATTGCACAGGCCGCGCACTTGAATCACCGTCTCGGTGGGCGGTCGCAAGGGTTGGCTCACCAATTCATCTCCATGAAAAACAGCGCGGCCACGGCATCGAGCACAATCACCACGAAAATCGACTGCACCACGCTGGACGTGGTGTGAGCCCCGACCGATTCGGCACTGCCACTGACCTTGAAACCTTCCAGGCAACCCACGGCAGCGATCAGGAAGGCAAAGATCGGCGCCTTGACCATCCCCACCAGGAAATGCTGCACGCCAATGTCCGACTGCAACAGCGTGAGGAACATGGCCGGTGAAATACCCAGCGACAAAGCGCAAACCACGCCGCCACCGATAATGCCCGAGAGCATGGCCAGGAAGGTCAGCATCGGCAGCGCCACCAACAGCGCCAGTACCCGTGGAATCACCAGCAACTCGACCGGATCGAGGCCCAGGGTGCGGATCGCGTCGATTTCTTCGTTGGCCTTCATCGAGCCAATCTGCGCGGTGAACGCGCTGGCGGTGCGGCCCGCCATGAGGATCGCCGTCAGCAACACGCCGAATTCACGCAGGAACGAGAACGCCACCAGGTCCACGGTAAAGATGCTGGCGCCGAAATCGGCCAGCACCGTTGCGCCGAGAAAGGCCACCACTGCGCCCACCAGGAACGTCAGCAGGGCGACGATGGGGGCTGCGTCCAGGCCGGTCTGTTCGATGTGAACGACCATCGCTGTCATGCGCCAGCGCCTGGGGCGAAACAGGTTGCGGGCCAGGGTTTCCAGAATCAGGCCGACAAAACCCAGCAGTTGCAGGGTGTCTTGCCAGACTTTTTCCACGGCGCGGCCGATACGGGTCAGCAGTTGTGTCAGCACGCTGACCTGCGGCTCTTTCACCGGCACACAGAAGTCCGTCAGCGAGCAATAGACCGTCTGCAACAGCGCCCGCTCGGCGGCCGGCAAGCTGCAATCGGGGTGCTCGGTGGTCTTGCCCAGCCGTTCGGAGCCCAGCAGTTCCACCAGCAACGAAGCCCCGGCAGTGTCGAGGGCGCCGAGGCCGTTGAGATCGATCAGGGTGTGCTCGTCGTATTGGCCGCGCAAGGATTCGCTCAAGCGCTTGAGCTGCGCGTAATGGGCCAGCGTCCAGTCGCCGCCGACCCAGAGTCGGGCCGGAGAGCGAGACGTGTCCAGCCGGGCTGTGCCAGTGTGGGATCCGAGGGTCATAAGCTCCATGCTCGTTCGACTTGAACAGCGCTACCTAATAGCACGACCGCCGTTATTTTGCCTCGGGTGCGTCAGCGCTCACGTTGAAACGCAACACGCCGATCATCTGACCATTTTCCGTCAGCACCCGCACCTGCCATTTGCCCGTCGGGTCTTGCGGGAAGTTCTGCTTGTGGGTCCAGGCGCGATAGCCTTCCTTGCGTCCGCCGTGGATGTCCAGGGCGATGCGGTCGACTTCTTTACCGTTGAACTGCCAGACGTGATAGATCCGCTCGTCGAGCCCACGTGGCGCGTTGATCGCGGTGTAGGCGTACAGGCCGTTGCCGCGAATCTGGGCCGCGCTGACTTCCTTGAGGCTGGCGCCCGGCGTGCGATCTTCCAGTTGGGTGCTGATCGCCACTTCGGTCATCCACAGCGTGGCCGGTGGCACCCAGGAGCGCAGCACCCAGCCGGCGGCGCCAATCCCGACGGTGATACACAAAATGGCGAGGGCGTTGCGCACGGTGCGGATCGGGAAGATCGAGGCCAGGCTGGGAAACGACAGCAGCATCGCAATGCCCAGCGCCAGCTTGAAGCTTTGGTCGGTGGTCAGGTGCAGGATTACCGGCAGCGCGGTGAGCAGGGCGGCGAATAGCGTCAGCGTGTGCAAGGCCAGGAACGCCCAGCGCCGAGGCGCCAGCCATTTGTAGTACAGCGGGTCGGTGATCGAGATCAGCGCCGCGATCGTCAGCAGGCCGGTGAAAAGCAGTTGGCTGCTGTTCCAGGTGGTGGTGATGAAGAAAAACGGCAGGACGAAAAACAGGCTTTCCTGGTGAATCATCTGCGTGGCGTAGCGCAACAGCGGCTGGGGGATTTCCCGTTTGAAAATCCGCGCGAACAGCCGGGTCATGCTGTTCTCGACCATCAGCCAGAGCCAGCTCACCAGCATCATGATGGCGATCCAGGTCGCCAGGCCCTGCTGGCGATCCACCAGCATGAAGCTGCCGACCCCGGAAATGAAGCCACCGAGCGCAATGACCCCTGGATAGCGCTTCATCAATTCAAGGAGGCGCTGGATATAGACCGTCAGGTTTTGCATTCGGTAGTTTCGCAGTAAGTCGTAGGAAATATCCCTGACAGAGTATCGTCAGGGCGGTGACATGGCGAGGATCGCGACGCGTGCCGTGATGCTCTTTTGTGGCGAGGGAGCTTGCTCCCGCTGGCCTGCGAAGCAGGCCCCAGCATTTATCCAGGTAAATCTATCCAGGTAAATCGCATCGCCCGGTTTGCGCCTGCTGCGCAGCCGAGCGGGAGCAAGCTCCCTCGCCACGGGATTTGAGTTGCCCTGGGCTGGAGTCATCGCGAGCAAGCTCCCCCAGGGCGGATCAACCAGATTCTGGTCGGGCCCGCCGACGCACTTGCCACACCACCAACCCAAGCAACAGCACCCCCAGCAGACCGCCCAGCCCCCAGACGAGCTCATCGTCACTGAGCAACGGCTTTTCGATGCGCAGGTAACCCGGGTCCTTGAGCAGTTCGCGCAGGGCCACGTTGGCCTGTTCCAGGCTCACCTCCTGCAGGCGCAGGGCCGGGTTGGCGAAACGGCCGTCTTCATAATCGCCCAGGGCGCCCCAGTAGTAATCGGCCAGTGCACTGTTGCCTTGAACCGCCCAGGACTGATGGGCAATGGCCGCACGTTTGATGCGCACGAAATCGGCGGGGTCCAGGCCATCCTTGAGCAATCTCTTGCGCAGTTCTTCCAGCGCCTGTTCGGCTTCGGGCAAGTCTTCGCGGGACAGGTCCGCGTTCAGGCTGAAGAAGCCGACGCCGCCGAACACCTCGCGTTCGGTCCACGGCCCGTAGGACAAGCCACGGGCCAGGCGCAATTGGCGATAGAGCGCCCAGTCCAGGTAATCCTTGAGCAGGTCGAAGGTTTCGTCATGCTGCTCATCCAGCACCGGCTCCGGGAACAGCCAATGAAGCTTGGCGCTATTGCCGACCAGGCCATGGATCAGGTTGCGCTTGGTGACCGCCTTGTAGCGGATCTGTGGCAGCGCCTCGTGTGGGCTGGGCTCCACCGGCTCGAGTTCGCCAAAGGCGCGCTCCAGGTAGGCCGGCAACAGTCGGTCGAGGTCGCCGACCACGATCAGGGTCATGTTGTTCGGTGCATACCAGGCCTTGCGCACTTGTTCGAGTCGGGCAAGGGTATGGCGCCCGACCTCGGCCCGTTCCGCGCAGCGCAGGCCCAGCTCAACCGCCAACTGGTTGCTGGCCTTGTGGCCCAGGTCCTGGTGATCGAGCCAGCGTTGCAGGTGGGTGTAGTGGCCGCCGTCCTCGCGTTCAACCACCCGCTTGGCCGCCTCCAGGGCTTTTTCATCGATGCGGGTGCGGGTCAACAGCGCCAGCAGCAGGTCCAGGATCTTGCGTTGATTGCGTGCCGGCGCCTCGATCACGAACGTGGTGTCGGCGTTGCTCGTGAAGGCATTCCACTCGCCACCCAAGGCCTGCATGCGCTCTTCCAGGCCGCCTTCACCGCTCTCATCGACGCCGCTGAACAGCAGGTGTTCGAGCAGATGCGGCAGTTCCTTGTCGGCGCAACTGAAGTCGTCCAGGCCCACGCCGACCACCAGGCGGATCGCCACATGCCCGCGCTCGCTGCCCGGCTTGAGCATCAGCTGCATGCCGTTGGGCAACGTATAGCCTTCGACCTGGAACCGGTCCAGGGCGACCACGGGCAGTGAGCCGAGTAAAAGAAAGGCGAACAACAGACAACGCATAAGGGCTTCCTGGCGGCTGAGTGGAGGTCCATGGTGTCGGGCAGGCCGTCATCGGCGGATCGTCGCCCGGAGTCGGCTCGCTCCCCCTATCGAATCTATGCGGTATTCATGACAACGGGAGCAGGCGGGCCGGTGAACGGTTTCAGGCCCGAGCCAATGTTACTGACTGACCAATGCGCCAGTCGTTCACGGCGAATGGGTAATGTCGCTAATTTCATCCGCCGCCAGTGCGCCTATCTCGGCGGTCTCCAGGACCACATAGGCACTGCCGCAAAACAGCGAATTGAGGCGCCTCATGTCGGCAATCAGCTCCAAGTGAAGGGAGCTGGTCTCCAGGCTTTGCACGACCTTGCGCTGCAAGCGGCTGACGTGGGCATGGGCCATGCGCCGTTCCTGCGCCCGAAAGCGACGTTTCTCACGCAGCAACTGGCGGGCGCTTTCCCGGTCGGCACTGAGGAATACCGACAGCCCCAGCCGCAAGTTGGCGATCAAGTGACTGTGCAGCCCCGCCAACTCCTCCAGGCCCACGTCGGAAAAGGAGCGACGTTGCGAGGTCTTCTGTTGCTGGACCTTGCGCAACATGCGCTCGATCAGGTCGCTGGCGAGTTTGAGGTTGATCGCCAGTTCGATGATCTCCGCCCAGCGGCGGCTGTCCTGTTCGCTGAGGTCTTCACGGGGCATTTGCGCCATGTACAACTTGATTGCACTGCACAGCGCCTCGACGTCATCGCTCATGCGCCGCACGTCCTGGGTCACCGCGGTCTGCTGGCCGCGCAGCACGTCCAGCATGGCTTCGAGCATGTTTTCGATCAGGTCGCCGATACGCAGGGTTTCCCGGGCCGCATTCGCCAGCGCCAGGCTCGGAGTGGCGAGGGCGGTAGGGTCCAGATGTCGCGGCTTGGCCGTGCCGTTGGTGTCCGGACGTTCCGGCAGCAACCAGGCACAGAGCCGCGCCATGGGGCCGACGCTGGGCAGCAGCACCAGGCAACGCACGGTGTTATAGAGCAGATGGAAACCAATGACGGTTTCCTGGGGGCTGAAATCCAGGCTGTCCAGCCAGCCCACCAGCGGATCGAGTACCGGAATGATCAGCAACAGGCCGATCAGCTTGTACAACAGGCTGCCCAACGCCACCTGGCGCCCGGCGGCGTTCTGCATGCTGGTGCTGAGAAAGGCCAGGACGCCGCTACCAATGTTGGCGCCAATCACCAGGCCGATGGCCACCGGCAGGCTGATCACCGCAGCGCCGGCCAGTGTGGCGGTCAGCAGCACGGCCGCCAGGCTGGAGTAGGAGATCATCGCGAACATCGCGCCGACCAACGCATCGAGCAGGATGTCGCCCGTCAGCGAGGCGAAGATCACTTTCACGCCCTGGGCATGGGTGATGGGCGTCGCGGCTTCGACGATCAATTGCAGGGCCAGGATGATCAGGCCCAGGCCGATGCCGACCCGACCCATTTGCCCGACGCGGGTCTGTTTGCGCGACAGGAAAAAAATCACCCCGAGGAAAATCAGCAGCGGCGACAGCCACGACAGGTCGAGGGTCAGCACCCGTGCCATCAGCGCGGTGCCGACATCGGCGCCGAGCATGGTCGCCAGGGCCGGGGTCAGCGCCATCAGGCCCTGGCCGACGAACGAGGTGACGAGCATGGCCGTGGCGTTGCTGCTCTGGACCATGGCCGTGACCATGATCCCCGCGACAAAGGCCAGCCAGCGCCGGGACATGTTCTGGCCGATGACATGGCGCAGGTTCGAGCCATAGACCCGCAAGATGCCGGTACGCACGATATGCGTGCCCCAGATCAGCAGGGCGACGGCGGAGAGCAAATTCAGCAGGGTCAGCATGAGGAGCCCCCTGTTAGCGTCCCAAAGGGACAAATTGACGATGCCACATTCTTCTTTCTTGTACTTAAGCTGTAGTTGGCGAACGGTTCGGGCGCCAGCATTGCACAGCTAAAGAATCGTTTGAAACAAAACTGTCATAGAAATACGCCGACGATCTTGAAGCCTCCTATATCGATCAGGCGAGCGCGGGCCTGTGGGAGCGGGCCACTTTCATACCGGCATGAAAAAGGGGCTCCAAAGAGCCCCTTCATTCAAATGCCCCACGCCATTACTGACCCGGCATATCCTTGCGCAGTTTCACCGGGTCCTGCTGCTTGCGCTTGCGTGCAATCGCAGTGCGCATCTTGATGTTGATGGCTTCCACCGCCAGGGAGAACGCCATGGCGAAGTAGACGTAGCCTTTTGGCACATGCACGTCGAACGACTCGGCGATCAGCACGGTACCGACCACCAGCAGGAACGACAGCGCCAGCATCTTCAGCGACGGGTGCTTGTCGATGAACTCACTGATGGTCGCCGAGGCCAGCATCATCACCAGCACGGCGACGATGATCGCCGCCACCATCACCGGCACATGGGAAACCATGCCGACGGCGGTGATGACCGAGTCCAGGGAGAACACGATGTCGATGATCGCGATCTGGATGATGGTGTAGATGAAATTGCCGCCCTTGCCCGAAGGCGCCTCGTTGGTTTCATCTTCGCCTTCCAGCGCGTGGTACATCTCCTGGGAGCTTTTCCACAGCAGGAACAGGCCGCCGAAGAACAGGATCAGGTCACGTCCGGAGATGCCCTGGCCGAGCACTTCGAACAGATCGGCGGTCAGGCGCATGACCCAGGTGATGGACAGCAGCAACAGGATCCGCGTGACCATGGCCAGCGCCAGGCCGAAAATCCGGGTGCGCGCCTGCATGTGCTTGGGCATGCGGCTGACCAGGATCGAAATCATGATGATGTTGTCGATGCCCAGGACAATTTCCAGGGCGGTCAAGGTGAAGAAGGCAACCCAGATTTCCGGGTTGGTCAGCCATTCCATGTGAGTTCCTTTGAGCGAGTGTTAAGCCGCGCCGACGAGCGACGCAGCAGGCATTGCTTTTATAGAGTGCTGAACAGCGGAAAAATCCCCATCAGCAACGCGGCGAACATTATGCACAGGCAAACCAATACTGCCCACTTCAGGGTGAAGCGTTGGTGATCGCCGAACTCGATCCCGGCCAGCGCCACCAGCAGGTAAGTCGACGGAACCAGCGGGCTTAACAGGTGGACGGGCTGGCCGACGATCGAGGCACGGGCCATTTCGACAGCCGTGATGCCGTAGTGGCTGGCGGCTTCGGCGAGAACCGGTAACACCCCGTAATAAAATGCATCGTTAGACATGAAGAAAGTGAACGGCATGCTTACCAGTGCAGTGATGACCGCAAGGTAAGGACCCAGGAATTCCGGGATGACCGCCAGCAGGCTCTTGGACATGGCGTCGACCATGCCGGTGCCGGACAGGATGCCGGTGAAGATACCGGCCGCGAAAATCAGCCCGACCACCGCCAGTACACTGCCGGCGTGGGCCGCAACGCGATCCTTCTGCTGTTGCAGGCACGGGTAGTTGACGATCATCGCGATACTGAAGGCCACCATGAACAGCACCGGCAGCGGCAACAGGCCGGCGATCAGGGTGCACATCAGGCCCAGGGTCAACGCGCCGTTGAACCAGATCAGCTTCGGACGACGGGCGTCCGGGAACTGGGAAACGCTGATTTCGCTGTGGTCGATTTCATCACCCACCAGATGCAATTCACCCAGGCGAGCGCGTTCGCGTTTACCGTACATGTAGGCAATCGCCAGGATCGCCACCACACCGGCCAGCATCGCCGGAATCATCGGCACGAAGATGTCGGACGGATCGACATGCAACGCACTGGCCGCCCGGGCAGTAGGACCGCCCCACGGGGTCATGTTCATCACGCCGCCGGCGAGGATGATCAGGCCAGCCATGATGCGTGGGCTCATGCCGATACGGCTGTAGAGCGGCAGCATCGCCGCCACGCAGATCATGTAAGTGGTCGCGCCGTCACCATCAAGGGAAACGACGAGCGCCAGAACGGCGGTACCGACCGAAACTTTCAACGGGTCGCCCTTGACCAGCTTGAGGATCTTGCGCACGGCCGGGTCGAACAGGCCGGAGTCGATCATCAGGGCAAAATACAGAATCGCGAACATCAGCATCACCCCGGTCGGGGCGAGCTTGGTGATGCCTTCGAGCATCATCGGACCGATTTTCGGTGCAAAACCACCGAACAGGGCGAACAGGATCGGGATGATGATCAAGGCGATCAGCGCGGAGAGGCGCTTGGTCATGATCAGGAACATGAACGTGATGACCATGGCGAAGCCAAGGAAAGTCAGCATGGGAAATACTCCAGGCGTGGCGCGGCTATGAAAGGCGAACCGGACGGGTCAGCGCGAGATGCAGAGCACGAGGGGGACGGATGGAGTGGGTGCAGCGGGACGGATAGCAGCGGACATCAGAATCACCATTGTTGTTGTTAAAAGGGCCGAACGAGCCTTGAAGACTCGCTTTTGGCCGACCGGTCTTTTGCCGGAAGTGCGGTGATCCTAATCGCGCTAGCTTTCAGCAAGCTTTCGCCAGTGAGATTGGTTGATCCAGCTTTGGTGGCGAGGGAGCTTGCTCCCGCTCGGTTGCGCAGCGACCGCAAAATCTTGGGGCCGCTTCGCTGCCCAGCGGGAGCAAGCTCCCTCGCCACAGAGGCAAGTCAGGGATTTGCTTTAAACACCGAAAGATCCAACGGCCGCACCGCCCCCATCCAGATTGCATGCTCGGTGTGGTCGATCAGCTCATCGCCGGTCTCCGGGTGCATGAAAATCACCAGCCCTTTGCGATTGAGCGCCAGCCACGGCAAGACCACGCCAATGTACTGCGGGTCGAATGCCAGCTGACAGCTCCAGTCCGGATGCGGGCCGACCGGGCGTTGATGGACGCGGCCCATTTTCAGCGCAAACAGTTGCGCCGCTTCCTCGCACAGGGCCCGCGCCTGGTCGAGGGTGTTGGCATCGAAATACACGTGGGCGTGGTAGCCCTTGATCCGCTGCATCTGTCACTCCTTGAAAAGAGGCCGAACCCTCGCCGTTTGCCACGGGTCAGAGCCTTTACAGGCGGGATTAAAGAGGAAAACAGCCATGAAAAACGCCGAAACCCCGGTCATCAAAGTGGTGCTCTATGGTGCCATGAGCAGCCTCGGCAGTGCGTTGATGGCTGAAATGCTGCGGCGCCAGCACGAAGTCATCGCCATTCTCGACGATCTTACTGCCCTGGCTCCACGCCCGGGCCTGCGGACCAAGACCGGTGATCTTTTCGATCCCGAGCGGGTCAAGCAAAGTGTTGCCGGTGCCAGCGCCGTGGTGTGCCTGTTAAACGCGCCAGGGTTGCCGATGAACAGCGAACAAGTGGAGCGCACACTGATTCCCGGCCCGGTGGAGCAAGTATTGGCCGTCGATGCACTGATCGCTGGCATGCAGGCGGTGAATATTCCCCGGCTGTTCCTGGTGGGCGACTTTGCGATGCTCGACGAGGAGCCGACGGACGACGATTTGCAGCGCCACGCCGCCGAAGAAGTGCTCGATGCCCTGAAGAACAGCACCTTGCAGTGGACCTTGATCAACGCCCCCTATACCGCGCCAGGCTTGGGCATCGAGCATTTCAGCCAGGTCAGTACCAGCCTAGAACCCGGCATGGCCGAATCCCTGGAGCGGCTCAACCGGGTGGCGGTCGGCATCGCCGATGAGCTGCGCCTGAACCTGCATGTGGGCGAGCATGTCAGCTTTGTGGCCGCCCACTAGCTGTCGACATCCACATCCGTGGCGAGGGAGCTTGCTCCCGCTGGGCTGCGAAGCAGCCCCAAAAACATGGCTTTCGCCACGGCCTCAAACCGCAATCGAAGGCAACGGCAACCCCGTGAGCGATTCAGCACTGTTGGCCTGTTCTTCCATCAGCCAATCGACGAATTGTCTGATCAACACACCGCGCCGTTTACGCTGAGGCAAGACCACGTAATACCCCAGCCGCGACAGCACCGTTTCAGCGATCGGACGACACAGCAGCCCCTGGGCCAATAAGTTATCCACAAGGTGCCGCCAGCCGATGGCGACGCCTTGACCGCCAATCGCCGCCTGGATGAGTAGTGTGTAGTTGTCGAAGCGCAGTTGCCCGGGCGCCGGTGGTGACGTGATGCCCAGCTCGCGGAATACCCCACTCCAGTCGAACCAGCTGTTGCTGTTGCCCGCGCGCAGGTGCAGCAATGGAAACTCCGCCAAGGCCAGCGCGGACAAGGGCAGGGGACGATCCTTGAGCAACAGCGGGCTGCACACCGGAAAGACTTCTTCGCTGAATAGCCAACGACTTTCACCTTGTTTGAAGCGACCGTCGCCGAACAGCACGGCAACGTCGATATCGGTGCGCAACATGTTGTGGTTGCGCTCGCTGGTCACCAGGCTCACATCCACCTGGGGGTTGGCGGCGTGAAAGCGATGCAGGCGCGGCATCAGCCAATAGGCGGCGAATGCGAAGTCCGTGGCGACTTGCAGCACCTCATGCTGATGCTGGGCGGTGATTGCACTCAGCCCGGCATCGATGCTCTGCAAGCCGGCCTGGACCTGCTCGAACAGGATGGTCCCGGCCTCAGTCAGTTCGATCCCGCGATAGATGCGGTCGAACAACCGCGTACCCAGTTGCTCCTCCAGGCGCTTGATCTGCTGGCTGATGGCCGGTTGCGTGGTGCCCAGCTCAATCGCCGCTGCGGTAAAGCTTTGTTGGCGGGCTGCGGCTTCAAAGGCACGGAACAGTTCCAGGGACAGGTTACCCAGGGCGTCATACATAAGCTGTGCTTATCCTAGTCATTATCCTGCATGGGCTTTACCCCAAAACCCGGGGGCTACATGCTCAATCGCAGCAATGTCGCATAACTGCCTACTATGGAATGCCGCGAATACATGAAGCGCAAGAACATTCTTTTCATCATGGCCGATCAAATGGCCGCGCCAATGTTGCCGATCTACGGTCCTTCGCCGATCAAGCTGCCGAACCTCTCGCGCCTGGCCGCCGAGGGCGTGGTGTTCGATGCCGCCTACTGCAACAGCCCGCTGTGCGCACCGTCGCGTTTCACCCTGGTGAGCGGCCAGTTGCCGAGCAAGATCGGTGCGTACGACAACGCGGCGGATTTCCCGGCGGACGTGCCGACCTATGCCCATTACCTGCGTCGCCTCGGCTACCGCACGGCGCTGTCCGGCAAGATGCACTTCTGCGGGCCGGACCAACTGCACGGCTACGAAGAACGCCTGACCAGTGACATTTACCCCGCCGATTACGGCTGGGCGGTGAACTGGGACGAGCCGGACGTGCGGCCGAGTTGGTATCACAACATGTCGTCGGTGTTGCAGGCCGGGCCGTGCGTGCGTACCAACCAGCTGGATTTCGATGAAGAAGTGGTGTTCAAGGCCCAGCAGTACCTGTTCGACCACATCCGCGAAGACGGTGACCAGCCGTTTTGCCTCACCGTATCGATGACCCACCCACACGACCCGTACACGATTCCCAAGGCGTTCTGGGATTTGTATGACGACAACGACATCCCTTTGCCGCAGACCCCGGCGCAAACGACGCTCGACCCCCATTCCCAGCGGCTGCTGAAGGTCTATGACCTGTGGGACAAGCCGCTGCCTGTGGATAAGATCCGGGATGCCCGCCGCGCCTATTTCGGCGCATGCAGCTACATTGACAGCAATGTCGGCAAGCTGCTGCAGACCTTGGAAGACACCGGTCTACTGGACGACACGATCATCGTGTTCTCTGGCGATCACGGGGACATGCTCGGCGAAAAGGGCCTCTGGTACAAAATGCACTGGTTCGAAATGGCCGCCCGCGTGCCGTTGCTGATCAGCGCTCCGGGGCAGTTCGCCAGTGGCCGGGTGGGCGCGGCCGTGTCCACCGCCGACTTGCTGCCGACCCTGGTGGAGCTGGCCGGCGGCATGCTGGAACCGGGCTTGCCGCTGGATGGCCGTTCGCTGGTGCCCCATCTGCAAGGGCAGGGCGGGCATGATGAAGTCTTCGGTGAATACATGGCCGAAGGCACCATCAGCCCCCTGATGATGATCCGTCGCGGCCCATGGAAATTCATCTACAGCGAAGATGACCCGTGCCTGCTGTTTGACGTGCGCAACGACCCCAAAGAACTGGAGAACCTCAGCCAATCCCCTGAGCATCAGGCTCTGTTCGCCGATTTTCTCGCCGAAGCGCGCGCCAAGTGGGACATTTCGACCATTCATCAACAGGTGCTCGCCAGCCAGCGCCGCCGCCGTTTCGTCGCCCAGGCGCTGACCCTGGGCAAACTCAAGAGCTGGGATCACCAGCCGCTGGTGGACGCCAGCCAGCAGTACATGCGTAACCACATCGACCTCGACGATCTGGAGCGCAAGGCCCGTTATCCACAACCCTGCCAAAACCAATAACGTAAGGGGCAAGCCATGCAAAAGTTATCCACAGTACTGACCGCTGGACTGTTGGCATTGAGCAGTGTTTCGGCCTGGGCCGAGCAAAGCTGCGAAACGGTGAAGATGGCCGACCCGGGCTGGAGCGATATCGCCGCCACCAATGCCATCACCGGTTTCCTGCTGGAGGGGATGGGCTACAAGGCCAAGGTCGACACCCTCGCGGTGCCGATCACCTTCGGTGGCCTCAAGGATGGCCAGGTGGATGTGTTCCTGGGTAACTGGATGCCGGCGCAGCAGGGCTTTTATGACAAGTTCGTGGCCAATGGCGACGTCACGCAGTTGGCCAAGAACCTGGACGGCACCGAGTTCACCCTGGCGGTCCCGGACTACGTCTGGGACGCTGGTGTGCATAACTTTGCCGACCTGAACAAATTCGCCGACAAGTTCGACAAGAAGATCTACGGCATCGGCTCCGGCGCCCCGGCCAACCTCTCCCTGAAAGAAATCATCAAGACCAATGATTTCGGCATGGGCGAGTGGAAACTGGTGGAATCCAGTGAGCAGGCGATGCTGGCGGAAGTCTCCCGGGCGGTGAAGAAACAGAAGTTCGTGACCTTCCTCGGCTGGACCCCGCACCCGATGAACGTGCAATTGAAAATGCACTACCTCAAAGGCGGCGAGAAATACTTCGGCGATACGGGCAGTGTCTACACCCTGACCCGCAAAGGTTATGCACAGGCCTGCCCGAATGTGGGCAAGCTGCTGACCAACCTGAGCTTCACCCAGGAAATGGAAAACAGCATCATGGCCGAGGTGGTGAACAACAAGGTCAGCAACGCCGACGCGGCCAAGGCCTGGATCAAGGCCAACCCGGCGGTCCTGGATAAATGGCTGGACGGTGTGAAGACCCTGGATGGCAAGGATGCGCTGGCGGTGGTGAAGGCCAAGCTCTGACCAACATGCTGCTCCGCGTGCTCTCCCTGAGTGACGCGGAGCACTGTGGCGAGGGGATTTATCTGTGGCGAGGGGATTTATCCCCGTTAGGCCGCGCAGCGGCCCCAAATTGCGTCGACTCGGTATGTCAGGTCAATTGTGTTCAGTCGTTTTGGGGGCGCTTCGCACCCCAGCGGGGATAAATCCCCTCGCCACAGATAATCTCCATGACCACAGATACAGGCCTGGCCACAGATAAATCCCCTGGCACAGGGAGAGCGGTGCCCTGTCCTGATACTCTTGCGCCAAACCCAGTCTTTGAGGCCCCATGGCAATCCCCACTCGCCATTCACTCTTTCCGTTCCTGAGCTGGCTGCCCCGGCAGACCCGAGCCAGTGTCGGCCGCGATCTTGTTGTCGGCCTGAGCGGTGCGATTCTCGCGTTGCCGCAGTCCATTGCCTACGCCCTGATTGCCGGTTTGCCACCGGAATACGGCTTGTATGCGGCGATCGTGCCGGTACTGATCGCCTGCCTGTGGGGTTCGTCGTGGCACCTGATCTGCGGGCCCACGGCGGCGATTTCCATCGTCTTGTACGCCACCGTCAGTCCGCTGGCCGTCCCCGCCAGCCAGGACTACATCACCTTGATCCTGCTGTTGACGGTGTTGGCGGGTATTTTCCAATGGTTGCTGGGGCTGCTGCGTTTCGGGGCGCTGGTGAATTTCGTTTCGCACTCGGTGGTGCTGGGTTTCACCCTGGGCGCGGCGGTGGTCATCGCCCTTGGGCAGTTGCCGAACCTGCTGGGCCTCGACCTGCCGAACGAAGCCACGGCGTTGAGGGGGCTGCTGATGCTGGTCAGCCACATCGGGGCTGTGGATAAGCCATCGCTGCTGCTGGGCTTGGGGACCCTGGTCCTGGGCGTGGTGCTCAAGCGCTTGCTGCCGCGTTGGCCGAGCCTGTTGATAACGTTGGTCATCAGCAGCCTGGTGGTCTGGTTGTGGCCGGCGATGTTCGGGCATGTGGCGCTGGTCAGCGCTTTCGCCGGGCGCCTGCCGCCGTTCACGCCGCTGCCGCTGGACCTGGAGTTGATCCTGCGCCTGCTGCCCGGTGCCGTCGCGGTGGGCATGCTCGGGCTGGTCACCAGCCTGTCCATCGCCCGTTCGTTGTCGGTGCGTTCCGGGCAATTGCTCGACGCGAATCAGGAGGTGAGGGCGCAGGGGCTTTCCAACATCGTGGGCGGATTTTTCTCCGGATCGTTGTCGGCTGGTTCCTTTACCCGCTCCGGCCTCAGCTATGAAGCCGGGGCCTGCTCGCCCCTGGCTGGGGTGTTCTCGGCCTTGTGGGTGGCGTTGTTTGCGGTCGCCGGGGCGAACCTGATCGCGCACATCCCGATTCCGGCCATGGCCGGCAGCATTCTGCTGATCGCTTGGGGGCTGGTGGACCATCGCGGCATCCGTGCGTTGTACCGCGTGAGCCGCGCCGAATTCGTGGTAATGGGCTTGACCTGCCTGGCCACACTGTTGCTGGAGCTGCAAACCGCCATCTATGCCGGTGTGCTGGCTTCGTTGTTCTTTTACCTCAAGCGCACTTCACAGCCGCGGGTGCACCATTCCCACGAAGGGGGGGCAGACATCCTACGGGTGGGTGGCTCGATCTTTTTTGGTGCCAGCCATTACTTGCAAGTCCGGTTGCAACGGCTGCAAGCGCCGCGGGTGGTGATTGATGCCCAGCAGATCAACTTCATCGATTATTCCGGGGTGGAAATGCTCCACCAGGAAGCCCGGCGCCTGCGCGGCCAGGGGCGTAGCCTGACGTTGCGCAAGGCCAGGCCGCATGTGGTGGAGGAGTTGAAGAAGCTGGAAGGGGCGCAGAATTGCCCGATTCTCTTCGAGGATTAACCGTGGCGAGGGAGCTTGCTCCCGCTCGGGTGCGAAGCGCCCGCAAACCTGTCATGTCGAGTATTTTAGGGCTGCTTCGCAGCCCAGCGGGAGCAAGCTCCCTCGCCACAGGGGGGTTAACCATGTCCCCGGACCAAACAGGGGGTCAGAGCGCCAACTGGCGGCGCAACTCCGCCAGCACTGGCGCGGTGTCCGGACGAACTCCACGCCACAAGAAGAAGGCTTCGCCCGCCTGCTCGGCCAACATGCCCAGGCCATCCATCGACACCGCCGCCCCATGCTCACTGGCCCAGCGGCAGAACGAGGTCGGTTCCTTGCCATACATCATGTCGTAGCAAACCGTCTTGCCGGGCTCGATCAGGCTGGCGGCAATCGGTGGCACATCCCCCGACAGGCTCGCGGAGGTGGCGTTGATGATCAGGTCCACCGGCTCTTGCAGCCAGTCGAACCCACTGGCGGAGACCGGGCCCAGGTCGGCGAACAACTCGGCCAGCAATTCGGCCTTTTCCACCGTGCGATTGGCGATGATCACCGAGGCCGGCGCTTCGGCCAGCAGCGGTTCCAGGGCACCGCGCACCGCGCCGCCGGCCCCGAGCAACAGAATGCGCTTGCCCTTGAGACTGAAGCCGGCATTGACGGTCAGGTCCCGGACCAGCCCGGCGCCGTCGGTGTTGTCACCCAACAGGCGACCGTCGGCCAGTTTGCTCAACGTATTGACCGCCCCGGCCCGCTGGGCCCGCTCGGTCAGGGTGTCGGCCAGGCGGAAGGCGTCTTCCTTGAACGGCACCGTGACGTTTGCCCCACGTCCCTCGTGGAAAAATTCTCGGGCGCAACCGGCGAAATCCTCCAAGGGCGCCAGCAGCGTGCTGTAGTCCAGGGTTTGCCCGGTCTGCTCGGCAAACAGGCGATGGATCAACGGCGACTTGCTGTGGCCGATCGGGTTACCCATTACAACGTAGCGGTCCATGGACAATCCTCGTTCAGGCCGTCGCCAGCCAATCGCGATCCTGCAGGAAGTACTCCGTCAGCCGCGCTTCTTCGCTGCCCGGCTCGGCTTTCCAGTCGTAGCCCCAGCGCACTTGCGGTGGCAGGGACATCAGGATCGATTCGGTACGCCCGCCCGATTGCAGCCCGAACAGGGTGCCGCGGTCGTAGACCAGGTTGAATTCCACGTAGCGCCCACGGCGAAACTCCTGGAATTCCCGCTGTTTGGCGGTGAACGCATCGTGCTTGCGGCGGCGTACGATCGGCAGGTAGGCATCGATGTAGGCGTCACCGATGGCGCGGATGAAGGCGAAGCAGGTGTCGAAATCCCACGTGTTCAGGTCGTCGAAAAACAGGCCGCCAATGCCCCGGGGCTCGTTGCGATGCTTGAGGTGGAAATAGCTGTCACACCAGGCTTTGTAGCGCGGGTACACCTCGGGGCCGAACGGCGCGCAGGCCTGCTCGGCGACACGGTGCCAATGGACGCAGTCTTCCTCGACGCCGTAGTAAGGCGTCAGGTCGAAGCCGCCGCCAAACCACCAGACCGGCTCTTCGCCTTCCTTTTCGGCGATAAAGAAGCGCACGTTGGCGTGGGAGGTCGGCACGTGCGGGTTGTGCGGGTGAATGACCAGCGACACGCCCAAGGCTTCGAAGCCGCGCCCGGCCAGTTCTGGCCGATGGGCGCTGGCGGAGGGTGGCAGGCCGCTGCCGAAGACGTGGGAAAAGTTGACGCCGCCCTTTTCGATCACCGTGCCGTTCTCGATCACCCTCGTGCGACCGCCACCACCGGCCGGCCGGGTCCAGGCATCTTCGACGAAGCGAGTGCCGCCGTCTTCGGTTTCCAGGGCGGTGCAGATACGGTCTTGCAGGTCGAGCAGGTAGGCTTTCACGGCCTCGGTGCGAGTGGACATGACATCACCTTGATCAGGGCTACGCTACGCGGCGTATGGCGGGCCGGTGGCAAATGGGCGCACAGGATACCACCGCACTTGCCCACGCCACAGTTGACGACGGTCAAGCTTAGGAGTCCGATAGCAGGCTTGGTAAAAAGTCTTGTGGCGAGGGAGCTTGCTCCCGCTGGGTCGCGAAGCGGCCCCAAAACTTGCCGAATGCGCCGCATCAGGCACACCGCGCCGACGAATCACGATTGCTTCGCAGCCGAGCGGGAGCAAGCTCCCTCGCCATGGGTTTGTCGGTGGCCTTAAGTCAATAGCATCACTGCGACAAGGAGAAAGTGAAGATGGCCAAACGTATCCAGTTCAGTTCCCATGGCGGTCCCGAAGTGCTCGAGTACGTCGATTACTCGCCTGCCGAGCCCGGCCCGCAGCAGGTGCGCGTCAGCAACAAGGCGATCGGCCTGAATTTCATCGACACCTACTACCGCAGCGGCCTTTATCCGCCACCGGCGTTGCCATCGGGCCTGGGTGCCGAAGGCGCGGGCGTGGTCGAGGCGGTCGGCTCGGACGTCACGCGGTTCAAGGTCGGCGACCGGGTGGCGTACGGCAGCGGCCCACTGGGGGCCTACAGCGATGTGCATGTGTTACCCGAGGCCAACCTGGTTCATCTGCCCGAATCCATCAGTTTCGAACAGGCGGCCGGCGTGATGCTCAAGGGCCTGACCGTGCAGTATCTGCTGCGCCAGACCTATGAACTCAAGGGTGGCGAAACCGTCCTGTTCCACGCTGCCGCCGGTGGCGTGGGTTCCCTGGCCTGCCAGTGGGCCAAGGCCTTGGGCGTGAAGCTGATCGGCACCGTCAGCTCGCCGGAAAAGGCCGCCATCGCCAAATCCCACGGCGCTTGGGAAACCATCGACTACAGCAAGGAAAACGTCGCACAGCGAGTGCTTGAACTGACCGGCGGCAAGAAGGTGCCCGTGGTGTACGACGGGGTTGGCAAGGATACTTGGTTGACGTCGCTGGATAGCGTCGCCCCCCGTGGCCTGGTGGTGAGCTTCGGCAATGCCTCGGGTGCGGTGGAAGGGGTGAACCTGGGAATTCTCGCGGCCAAGGGCTCGCTGTACGTCACCCGCCCGACCCTGGCGACTTACGCCAACAACGCCGAAAACCTGCAACGCATGGCCGACGAGTTGTTCGGGATGATCAGCAGCGGCAAGATCAAGGTGGACATCAACCAGCGTTATCCCCTGGCGGAAGCGGCCAAGGCCCAGGCCGAGTTGTCGGCACGGCGCACGACCGGGTCGACCATTCTCCTGCCCTGAGATTTGATCGTTCCCTCGCTCCGCGTGGGAATGCATCCCGTGACGCTCTGCGTCACCTCCCAGAAGCGGAACGCGGAGCGTCCCTGGTGGCATTCCCACGCAGGAGCGTGGGAACGATCCAACAGCTTTTGTGGCGAGGGAGCTTGCTCCCGCTGGACCGCGCAGCGGGCCCAATTTTGCGGCCGCTTCGCGCCCGAGCGGGAGCAAGCTCCCTCGCCACAAAGACCTAGTCCGGGCGCACGACCTTGCCGGTCGCCAGGTCGCGAATCACGCTGGGGTTCTTGCGTCCACCGAGGTTGCCGCCAAGCACCAGGTCGATCTGCCCACGAAAGTACTGCTCGACCCGAATCCGCGTACGCGCCGCCGGGCGACCCTGGGGGTTGGCCGAGGTGGACACCAGCGGGCCGACCAACGAGCACAAATCGCGCACGGTGGGATGGTCGCTGACCCGCAGGGCGACGGTGTCGTGTACCCCGGTGATCCATTCCGGCAGCAGGTTCTGGTGCGGCACCAGCCAGGTATTGGGCCCCGGCCAGGTGCTGGCCATGCGGTCCATCCAGGTTTCGGGGAAGTCTTCGAACAGGAAGTCGAACTGGTGGATGTTGTCAGCCACCAGGATCAGGCCTTTATCGGGCAGCCGCGACTTGATCGCCAGCAGGCGTTCCACCGCCTCTTCGTTCCATGGGTCACAACCCAGGCCCCAGACCGCTTCGGTTGGATAGGCAATCACCGCCCCGGCGCGAATTTCTCGCGCGGCTTGTTGCACACGCCAACTGTTGACCATGAAAGATTCTCCCGCAACGCAAATAAGGCTGTGGGCAGTTTACCGATCTTCCCCATAAAACCTAGCGCGCAAACCAGCGGCCGTTGTCACAGATGGCGCGTCCGTCCATCTCCAGTTCGGTCAACGCCGCCAGCACTTTGGGCAAGCCCCAGCCACTGGCCTCGGCCAGCGCCTCACTGCTCAGCGGCGCGGCATGCAGCAGGCGCAGCAGCGGATGGGTCACGGGCACGGGCTCCGAGGCCGGCGGCAACCGCTGCCAACCGCGCAGCGCTTCGAGGATGTGCTCGACGGTTTCCACCAGCGCCGCACCGTCGCGGATCAGTTGATGGCAGCCCCGGGCCCCGGGGTGATGGATCGATCCAGGAATGGCGTACACCTCGCGGCCCTGTTCCGCCGCCAGTCGCGCGGTGATCAGTGAACCGCTGGCGACACTGGCCTCCACCACCAGCACGCCCAGGGACAAGCCGCTGATGATCCGGTTACGGCGCGGAAAGTTGCTGGCGTGGGGCGGTGCGTCCAACGGGAACTCCGACAACACCGCGCTGCCCTGGGCAATCATCGCGTCCGCCAGCCGACGATTGCGCTGTGGATAAAAATTTTCCAGACCGGTGCCCAACACGCCGACGGTGCGCCCGCCAACATCCAACGCCGCCTGATGGGCCGCCGCATCGATGCCCAGGGCCAGGCCGCTGGTGATGACAAAACCGGCCCCGGCCAGGCTTCGGGAAAACGCCGCCGCGGTGTCCATGCCGGGGCGTGATGCCCGCCGACTGCCGACCATCCCCAGTTGAGGTTTTTCCAGGATCGAGGTGTCGCCCGCGACGAACAGCAGCGGCGGCGCGTCGCTGATCTGCGCCAACAGCGCCGGGTAGTCGGGTTGGTCCCACATCAGTAAATGCTGGCCCGCACGCTCCAGCCAGGCCAATGCATGGGCGGCGCCGTCCCGCACATCCGGGTTGCGCCGCGCCTCGACACAGGCCAGCGGCAAGCCCAGCGCGCGCCAGGCGCTGGCTGGCGCACTGATGGCCTTGGAGGCCGAGCCGAAGGCCTCCATCAGCGTCATGAAACGTTTGGGTCCCAGCTCCGGCAAGCGGTGAAGGCGTAGCCGGGCCTCCAGTTCCGCAGGGGAAACCGGCGTAGATTCAGGTAATGACATGCGATCATCCTTGACCGTTATAAGTCCCGTACAAACCGGAACAAGCTGTGGATAACTCTGTTGGTAACTTGTGAGACCCGTTACGGATTACGGACCTTGTCGAGCACCGCCAACGAGCGCGATGCGTACAGCACCAGGCCATAGCTGAGTTTGTCGTAGGTGCGGAAAACCATTAGCAGGCCGGCCCGCTCATCGGGGATCTTCACCCGTTCGCCCGTGATGCGGTCGCGTACGGTTTCACCCGTCTTCATCACCGCCAGCACATTGCCTTCGGTCAGCCCGTCGCGCCGGCCCTTGTTCAGGGTGACCACGTCCAGCGCGCCGATCTGGGTCACGCCTCGCGGCACGTCCAGGATCAACCCGTGGATGTCCGATGTCGGCGCGCTGGGCATGAAGGTCGAATTGATCGAGCGCTCTTCGCCGCTGAACAAACGATCACCCAGGCGCACTTCCTGGGTGGTGCGTTGCAGGGCCAGGGTGGTGACATCGCCTTCGCTGGCCACCACTTCGCCGCCGCCGATGTCGTCGGCGTTGATCCCCAGGAACTCCTTGGTCTCGGGATCGGTGTAGACCTTGCCCTGGCGAAAGATGCCGTACGCCGTCTGGTTCGCATCGAACGAGCCACGGGCGAAGACCCTATCCCCCATGCCACTGAGCACCCGTTCGGCATTGCCGGCGACGATATAGGGGGCCTTGTTGAAATCCTCAGGCGTGTCGACGATGCGGTTGCTCAGCAGGAAACTGTTGATGGCTTGTAGCGGAATGCTCGGGATGGCGTCGGCCACTGGCGAGCTGCGAATGCGCGGCGACAGCTTGATGGTGCCGCGCGAGGTGCCGCGATTGAGGGTCAGGCGCGGCTGGCCGTTGACGTAGACCAGCGACAGGGTGTCGCCCGGATAAATCAGGTTGGGGTTTTCGATCTGCGGGTTGGCCTGCCAGAGTTCCGGCCATTTCCACGGCTCGCGCAGGTACTTGCCGGAAATGTCCCACAGTGTGTCCCCCGTCACCACCGTGTATTGCTGGGGAAAACCTTCCCGAAGTTGCACTTGCCCGTGCGCGATACCGGCCGAGGCCAGGAGCAGCAGGGCGAGTAGTGATTTCCTCATGCGGTGAATCCCTTTATTATGTGCGTTCGCGTAAAACGCCAGAGCCCCCGTGGCTCGCTTCTTGAGAGGTTGTGTCTCCGAAGCAACGTTTTACAACGGTAGCCTGCATCCCAAGACACGCCAGGCCAGCCACCCGACTTTACCTCACACGTGCATTTATCAAGCTTATGGCCATTTTGAACATTCTCGAATTTCCGGACCCGCGCCTGCGCACTATCGCCAAACCCGTGGCCGTAGTGGACGACGAAGTGCGTCAGTTGGTCGATGACATGTTTGAAACAATGTATGAAGCGCCAGGCATCGGCCTCGCCGCGACCCAGGTCAACGTGCACAAGCGTATCGTCGTGATGGACCTCTCCGAAGACCGCAGCGAGCCGCGGGTGTTCATCAACCCCGAGTTCGAAACCCTGACCGACGAGATGGACCAGTACCAGGAAGGCTGCCTCTCGGTGCCGGGCTTCTACGAAAACGTCGACCGCCCACAGAAGGTCAAGATCAAGGCCCTGGACCGTGACGGCCAGCCTTACGAACTGATCGCCGAAGGCTTGTTGGCCGTGTGCATCCAGCACGAGTGTGACCACCTCAACGGCAAGTTGTTCGTCGATTACCTGTCTACCCTCAAGCGTGACCGGATCAAGAAAAAACTGGAAAAACTTCATCGCCAGAATGCTTGATGCCCCCTTCAAAGGCTTGCCGCGGCAAGCCTTTTTCTTTTTGCGACTGCTTTGTAATTGAGAGCTACCCATGACTGAGCCACTGCGCATCGTCTTTGCCGGCACTCCCGAATTTGCCGCCGAACACCTCAAGGCCCTGCTGGCCAGCCCCCACGAAATCGTCGCGGTCTACACCCAGCCGGACCGGCCGGCCGGTCGCGGACAAAAACTGATGCCCAGCCCGGTCAAGCAACTTGCGTTGGAAAACGGCCTCCAGGTGTTGCAGCCGCCGACCCTGCGCGATGCGCATGCCCAGGCCGAGCTGGCGGCACTGAAGCCGGACTTGATGGTGGTGGTCGCTTACGGCCTGATCCTGCCCCAAGTGGTGCTGGATATCCCGCGCCTGGGTTGCATCAACAGCCACGCCTCGCTGCTGCCGCGCTGGCGCGGTGCCGCGCCGATCCAGCGCGCCGTGGAAGCGGGCGATGCCGAGAGCGGCGTGACTGTGATGCGCATGGAAGCCGGCCTGGACACCGGGCCGATGCTGCTCAAGGTCAGTACCCCCATCAGTGCCGAAGACACCGGCGGCAGCCTGCACGACCGCCTCGCGCTCATTGGCCCGCCGGCGGTGGTCGAGGCCATCGCCGGCCTGGCTGCCGGCACGTTGGAAGGTGAAGTGCAGAACGACAGCCTCGCCACCTACGCGCACAAACTGAACAAGGACGAAGCTCGCATCGACTGGAGCCGTCCAGCCGTTGAGCTGGAGCGCCTGGTGCGGGCTTTCAACCCTTGGCCGATCTGCCACAGCACCTTGAACGGCGAAGCCCTGAAAGTGCTGGCGTCCAGTTACGCCGAAGGGCAGGGCACACCCGGTGAAATCCTCGGTGCCAGCAAGGACGGCCTCGTCGTCGCCTGCGGTGAACAAGCGCTGTGCCTGACGCGTCTGCAACTGCCCGGTGGCAAGGCGCTGAACTTCAGCGACCTGTTCAACAGTCGCCGTGAGAAATTTGCCGTCGGCACTGTGCTCGGCCAAGCGACGGACGCCTCATGAACCCGCGTCTGGCCGCCGCCAAGGCACTTGCCGCCGTCCTCAGCGGCAAAGCCTCCCTCAACAGTTCCCTGCCGACCCAACTGGACAAGGTGGAAGACCGTGATCGCGGTTTCACCCAAGACCTGGCGTTCGGCACCGCCCGTTGGCAGCCACGGTTGTCGGCCCTGGCGGCCAAGCTGTTGCAGAAGCCCTTCAAAGCGGCCGATGCCGACGTCGAAGCGCTGCTGTTGGTGGGGCTTTATCAGTTGTTCTACACCCGCGTTCCCGCTCACGCCGCCATCGGCGAAACCGTGGGCTGCGCCGACAAGCTGAAAAAGCCCTGGGCCAAGGCCCTGCTCAATGCCGTGCTGCGCCGCGCCCAGCGGGAAAGCGAAGCCCTGCTGGCCGAACTGGAACACGACCCGGTGGTGCGCACCGCCCACCCGCGCTGGTTGCAGAAATCCCTGAAGGCCTTCTGGCCCGAGCAGTGGGAAGCCATTTGCGCGGCCAATAACGCCCATCCGCCGATGATCCTGCGGGTCAATCGTCGCCACCATACCCGCGATGCCTACCTGGCGTTGCTGGGCGAGGCGGGTATCCCGGCCATCCCGTGCCAGTACAGCCGCGACGGTATCGTGCTGGAAACCCCGGTTGATGTGCGTGCCCTGCCAGGCTTCGCCGAAGGCTGGATCAGCGTCCAGGACGAAGCCGCACAACTGGCCGCCGACCTGCTGGAACTGGCGCCCGGCCAACGGGTGCTGGACGCCTGCTGCGCGCCGGGCGGCAAAACCTGCCACATCCTCGAAGCCGAGCCGAAGCTGGCCGGCGTGGTGGCGGTGGACCTGGAAGCCAAGCGCCTGGTGCGCGTGAAGGAAAACCTCGAACGCCTGGGCCTGGAGGCCGAGCTGATCGCCGCCGACGGCCGCGACACCGCGACCTGGTGGGACGGCAAGCCGTTCCAACGCATCCTGCTGGACGCGCCGTGCTCGGCCACCGGGGTGATCCGTCGCCACCCGGACATCAAGCTCACCCGTCAGCCGGACGACATCGCCGCACTGGCCACGTTGCAGGGCGAACTGCTCGATGCCCTGTGGCCAACCCTGGAAGTCGGCGGCATGTTGCTCTACGCCACCTGCTCGACCTTGCCGACCGAGAACACCGAAGTGATCGAGGCCTTCCTCGCCCGCACCCCGGGCGCCCGGGAACTGGACATCGCCAGCCAGGCCGGCCTCAAGCAGCCCCATGGCCGCCAGTTGCTGGCCCAGGAAGGTGGGCACGACGGGTTCTACTACGCCAAGCTGATCAAGATCGCCGCCGCGCGCGGTTAAGACCGATTCGATAGGAGTGACTGGATGAAAATCATCATCCTCGGCGCAGGACAAGTCGGCGGTTCGCTGGCGGAACATCTGGCCAGCGAGGCCAACGACATCACCGTGGTCGACACCAACGGTGAACGCCTGCGCGACTTGGGCGACCGACTCGACATCCGCACCGTGCAGGGCCGCGGGTCGTTGCCGACGGTGCTGCGCCAGGCCGGCGCCGACGATGCCGACATGCTCGTGGCCGTGACCAACAGCGACGAAACCAACATGGTCGCCTGCCAGGTTGCCCACACCCTGTTCCACACCCCGACCAAGATCGCCCGGGTGCGCGAAGCGGCCTACCTGACCCGCGCCGACCTGTTCGACAACGAAGCGATCCCGGTGGATGTGCTGATCAGCCCCGAGCAGGTGGTGACCAACTATATCAAGCGTTTGATCGAGCACCCCGGCGCCCTGCAGGTGATCGACTTTGCCGAAGGCAAGGCCCAACTGGTGGCGGTCAAGGCCTACTACGGCGGGCCGCTGGTGGGCCAGCAACTGCGCCAGTTGCGCGAGCACATGCCGAATGTGGATACGCGGGTCGCGGCGATTTTCCGCCGGGACCGGCCGATCCTGCCCCAGGGCGATACGGTGATCGAAGCCGACGACGAAGTGTTTTTCATCGCCGCCAAAGCGAATATTCGCGCCGTGATGAGCGAAATGCGCCGTCTCGATGAGAACTACAAGCGCATCGTCATCGCTGGCGGCGGACAGATCGGCGAGCGCCTGGCCGAAGCCATCGAAAGCCGCTACCAGGTCAAGATCATCGAGATGAACCCGGCGCGCTGCCGCTACCTCTCCGACACCCTCGACAGCACCGTGGTGTTGCAGGGCAGTGCCTCGGACCGCGACCTGCTGCTGGAAGAAAACATCGCCGACGCCGACATCTTCCTGGCCCTGACCAACGACGACGAAGCCAACATCATGTCGTCGCTATTGGCCAAGCGCCTGGGGGCCAGGAAAGTGATGACCATCATCAACAACCCGGCCTACGTCGACCTGATCCAGGGCGGCGACATCGACATCGCCATCAGCCCGCAACTGGCAACCATTGGCACCTTGCTGGCCCACGTGCGCCGCGGCGACATCGTCAGCGTCCACTCCCTGCGCCGCGGCGCGGCCGAAGCCATCGAGGCGATTGCCCACGGCGATGCCAAATCCAGCAAAGTCATCGGCAAAGCCATTCGCGACATCGGCCTGCCGCCCGGCACCACCATCGGCGCGATCATCCGCGACGAAGAAGTCCTGATCGCCCACGACGACACCACGATCCAGACCGGCGACCATGTCATCCTCTTCCTGGTGGACAAGAAGCACATTCGCGACGTCGAGAAGCTGTTCCATGTGGGGTTGAGCTTCTTCTGAACACACGGCCCTGTGGCGAGGGAGCTTGCTCCCGCTGGCCTGCGAAGCAGGCCCTCTCTTGGCGGCTGCTTCGCACCCGAGCGGGAGCAAGCTCCCTCGCCACAGGAACAGAACGCAGGAGTTTCAAATGCTCGATTCCCTGGAAAAAATGCTCGCCAAGGGTGTGGATAACTCTCTGCTGCGCTTCGGCCTAGGCAAAGGCTACCTCGACCTCGGCGAATTCACCCGCGCCGCCGAACACTTCCAACGCTGCGTCGAACTCGACCCCAAATACTCAGCCGCCTGGAAACTACTGGGCAAGGCCCACCAAGGCCAAGGCGACCTACCGGCCGCCCGCCAAGCCTGGGAACAAGGCCTCGAAGCCGCCCGCGCCCACGGCGACAAACAGGCCGAGAAAGAGATGGCTGTGTTCCTCAAGAAACTGGATCGCCATCCCTGAATCCACACAAAAACAGCTTTTTGTGGCGAGGGAGCTTGCTCCCGCTTGAGTGCGAAGCACTCATATTCAATACCAGCCCCCCAAGCAAGCGACAGACAACTCCCTGTGGTGAGGGGATTCATCCCCGCCAGGCTGAAGCAGCCTCAAAACCCCAGCTCATGAGCTATCCCAATTCACGTATTGACATATCGAAAAATCTCGATATCCTCGCCGCATGGACCTACTCGAAATATTCAAAGCCCTCTCAAACCCGACACGTCTCCAAATCCTGAAAGGTTTGAAGGATCCGGCAAAGAACTTCCCCCCGCAGGATGAGGGTGACGTTCACACGGTCGGCGTCTGCGTCAGCAGTATCCAGGAAGGGATCGGCCTGTCGCAGTCAACGGTGTCCGGTTATCTGGCCACGTTGCAACGGGTGGGCCTGGTCGAAGTCAGGCGCATCGGCCAGTGGACCTATTACAAACGCAATGAAGCCACCATCAGTGCTCTCGCCGAGATCATTGGCAAAGACCTGTAGCGTTTTTTTACCACAAGATATCGAGATATTCCGATATCCCTTTTTATCGATACGAGGATTTACTATGAAAGCGATGATGCTTAAATCATTCGGCGGTCCTGAATCGTTCGAACTCCGCGACGTGCCCAAACCCGTTCCGCAAGCGGGACAAGTCCTGGTCCGCGTACACGCCACTTCCGTCAACCCGCTGGATTACCAGGTTCGACGCGGCGACTATCCCGACCTGGTGCCACTGCCGGCCATCACCGGCCACGACGTATCCGGCGTGGTCGAAGCCGTTGGGCCCGGTGTGACCACCTTTGCGCCTGGAGACGAAGTCTGGTACACCCCGCAAATATTTGAAGGGTCAGGCAGCTATGCCGAGTACCACGTCGCGGCCGAGAGCATTGTCGGGAAGAAACCGCCCGAGCTGAGCCATCTTGAGGCCGCAAGCCTGACCCTGGTGGGCGGGACGGTGTGGGAAGCGCTGGTGGTGCGCGCGGCGCTCAGGGTCGGGGAGAGCATTCTTGTCCATGGCGGCGCTGGAGGTGTCGGACATGTCGCGATCCAAGTGGCGAAAGCCATGGGCGCCCGGGTGTTCACCACTGTGCGCGAAGCAAACGCTGAGTTCGCCCGCAACTTGGGTGCCGACGTGATCATCGACTACGAGAAAGAAGATTATGTCGACGCTGTCCTCCGGGAAAGCGCTGGCCACGGCGTGGATGTCGTATTCGACACCATCGGCGGCAACACACTGTCCCGCAGCCCCGACGTCCTCGCGCAACTGGGCCGCGTCGTCTCGATCGTGGACATCGCCCAGCCACAAAACCTCGTCCAGGCCTGGGGCAAGAACGCGAGCTATCACTTTGTGTTCACCCGGCAAAACCGCGGCAAGCTCGATGAGCTGAGCGCATTGATAGCCCGCGGTCAGCTGCGCCCCCACGTCGGCGCCGTCTATTCGCTGGCCGACATTCCCCTGGCCCATGCCCGGTTGGAAAGCCCCAACAACGGTCTTCGAGGAAAAATCGCGATTGCCGTCGAGCCATCGCTCATTCCGTAAGTGCGGACTTTAACCAATTCAGAGGTGCGTCATGGTTTACGAAATCGCTGTGCTTCCTGTTTACAAAGAACGCATCGAAACGTTTCGACGTGCATTTGCCGAGGTCGCTCCATTGCTCACACGGGCCAAGGGTTACGGCGGCCACATGCTGGCGCAAGGGATCGAAACCCCCGAGCAGTTCAACCTGATCGTGCGGTGGCAATCGCTGGAAGACCACTCTCCGGGCTTCGAAGCGAGTGAAGACCATCGACTGTTCATGATGGGGTTGGAAGAATATTTTTCGGAGGAGCCGAGGGTTTACCATGTTGAAGGGGGCAGCTTTTAGGGCTGACGAAGGGGGGCAGAAAATAAATCCGTCCCCCTATTTTGTCCCCCTATTTTTTAGTAAAAATCGTAATAAAGCGCCCACTCCCCAGTTTCGTTGTGCTTCCAGAACATCAGGCTCCCACTGTCGACCACATTCAGATTGATCTTCGCGTCCGATGAGATCTGGAACACAAACTCGAAGCCTTCACCCGGATCAACACCCGACTGGCAAAACGAAGGGTAACCGCCGAACTTGTGTTCGTAGGTGTGGGTAACCAAGTCGTAATAGCTCTGTATCTTGCCCGCGCGTTCCAGCGTGAGGATTGCTTGCTCGAGGTCCTCCGGGACACCCCCGCCATCCCACAGTGGAAAGTCCTCCGGCACCGCTTGCGCTCTCAGTGGGAAGGGTTTGAGGAATGTATCTGCCACCGGCAAAGACTTGCGCACCAACACATCATCCGGTCCATATTCGCGGATGACCCAATTATTCCCCATAGGCTCAAAATGCTCGGGAAGCGGGTCTGAAATGAACACCGTCAATACACGAACCCCCGCCAGCAGCGGGCTATGGACGGGTAGGGCAGGCAGGTAAAACTGCGCATAGGGGAGCAACGGTTGCCCCGCCTGGTTGGTGGGCACCTCTTCATCAGGCCGGAACAGGAAGATGCTGCCCAGCCAGCTCTCTTCATCGGTCCCGGCAGGACGAAAACCGCCGGCAACAAGTTTCACGGCGGGGCGGGCCAGACGTTGCTTGATTTCCTGAATGTCCATGGCGATGTAGATCTTCCTTTTGCTACAGATGTAAGGGCCGCAGACTTGCAGTATCCGAGTGCCATCGATACCGGCTCGGCGTTGGTAAGCGGACGATATAATTCGAAGGCAAGGCGGACAAGCCGGCGGATTCGGGTTTAGTTGTAGGCCAAGGCACAACGATGGAAAAAGGGGAGGAATTTACTGACTGAAAATAAAGCTGTCCCCATTTTTCGCGCTGGCTGCACATCAACTGCAGCCGCTACCGTTCCGATCCATGGCCTGCATTTGTAAGCCACTGTATCCAGCGCCTTCGCAGACTCAAAACAACGCATAAACGCCGGTTCTCGAACATAGCCGGTATACATCCCCTTGCAAGAATGCTCCCCATCGAATCGCCATCGGACCCCGAATGGCGAGCCCTGACGTAAGGAGACCTTGCCATGAATACCCAATCCTACCGCCCTCAGGGCTGGCAGCTGTTCGGCCTGATCGCCGCCTTGGTGGTGGCGATGAGCATCGCGGCTGTCGCGGTACAACCCGACCTTGTCGAGGGCCTGCGCAGCGCCATCCGTGCCACCGCCCGCTCCTCCTTCGCACTGTTTCTGATCGCGTTCACCGCGTCGGCCTTTGCCGTACTGGTGCCGTCACCGCTCGCCAAGGCACTGGTCCGCGAGAGACGCTTCATCGGCCTCGCCTTTGCCTTCTCCCACCTGGTGCATGCCGTGCTGATCTACGCCTATGGGCAGCTCAACACCGAGTTCTGGCCGGCCCGCACCGTTGCCAACAACATCCCGGGCGGGACCGCCTACGCCTTCATCCTGCTGATGGCCCTCACCTCATTCAAAGGGCCCGCCCGACTGCTGGGCCCCAAGGCTTGGAAGGCATTGCATGTCACCGGCATGTGGGTCATCGCCGCTGTATTTGCCCTCTCCAACTTCAAACGTATCCCGATGAGCGACTGGTACGTGCTGCCTTTCGGCCTCATCTGCGCCGCCGTGGCGATCCGACTGGTGGGCAAGCTGGCCATGGCCAACAAACGCAGCCAAGCCAGGCAAGCGTCGATGCGCCGGGCAGCGGTCGCCTCTTGATCGTCTATCCAGGCGCGCCGCACGGCATACCGACACCCACAAGGACCGCCTCAACCACTTCCTGAGCAAGTAAGCCCATCGCACCCGCTCATGTGTCGGCCAGGACGGCACATAAGCACGGCATACCCATCAAAGAAAAGGAATGATCATGCGCACTATCAAATCGCTCTTGGCCGTCACCTTCACCGCTGCACTGGCCCTGACATCACTCCATAGCGCCGCCGCGCAACCCGACGCCGCCAAGCCCACCGTCGTGCTGGTGCATGGCGCCTTCGCCGAATCGTCCAGTTGGAATGGCGTTGCCACCCGGTTGCTGAACCAGGGCTACCCGGTGGTGGCAGCGGCTAACCCGCTGCGCGGCGTGAAGCAGGACGCCGATTATGTCGCTGACATCGTCGAGCACACCGCCGGCCCGGTGATCCTGGTGGGGCATTCCTACGGCGGAGCCGTGATCACCAACGCGGTGCACGACAACCCCCGGGTCAAGGCGCTGGTCTACGTGGCGGCGTTCGCGCCGGACAAAGGCGAAACCGCCATCGAACTGTCCGGGCGCTGCCCTGGCGGCACCCTTGGGCCGACCCTGGCCGCGCCGGTGCAGTTGGACGACGGCAATAAGGACCTTTACATCCAGCAGGACAAATTCGGCCAACAGTTTGCCGCCGACGTTCCCGCTGCCGAGTCCGCACTGATGGCCGCCACCCAACGTCCCATCAGCGAGGCTGCATTGAAGGAAGCGTCGGGAGAACCGGCCTGGAAAAAACTGCCGTCCTGGTTCATCTACGGTTCGGCGGACAAAAACATCCCCGAGGCCGCCCTGAAGTTCATGGCCGAACGCGCGGGCTCGAAAAAGACCGTCACCGTCCAAGGCGCCTCCCATGTGGTGATGACGTCCAATCCGGGGAAAGTGGCGGAGCTGATCATTGAAGCGGCGCAGGCCAGTTCCAAAGGCTGATCGCGCTAACCGGGTGAAAAGCACATTCGCGCCGTCGAGAAGCTGTTGCATGTGGGGTTGAGCTTCTTCTGACGACAACCTGTCTGGACCGGGGGACATGATTAACCCCGTGGCGAGGGAGCTTGCTCCCGCTTGAGTGCAAAGCACTCATAAAAAGCCCACCATGTCCCCAATGCCAGCCAATATACAACCCCCTGTGGCGAGGGGATTTAGCGAAACGTCGCTCTCGACACATAATTTGTCCCCCTATTCCGAAAGCCCTGTAGTCCATCTCCCAAGCTGTCATTGAGGTATTGAGCCTCCTACATCTGCGTGCTTAATTAGAAATCCAGACAAGCCGTTCTGGCCACAGCACATTTAGCGTTACGATCAAAAGGACTTGAATTTATGAAGCAGAACGGAATTGATTTACCCCCGACGCTGGTGAATGGCACGTGGCGTGGCTCTATAGGAGGATATTGGTCCTCGGACGGTATCATCATTGATGGTACTTATATATTCCCACCGCCTCAGCCGGACGTACTCACAGAAGATGATGATTTTTACATAGCTGATCTTATACGAACTCAAACCGGGCTGGATGACTTCACTTTCAATCTTAAAATTCTCGACAAAGCTATAAATCATAGAAACGCTTATGGCGCAATAAAAGACATATGGCAAATTGTCGAGCGGGAACGCGGTTGGGTAGCTCCCTACTGGCGTATAAATGACGTATTTTTCAAAAATAAAGCTATTTGCTTTAGTTTGGCTGATGCGCTTGAGAGAAGCGGCTTTACGTCGAGGGAAGCTATTATCGCCATCGCTCACTCAAAATACGCCCGCAGTACAACATTCAAATTGGAAACGCCCAAATTATCTGGAGGTACATTCAGCCCGGTTAAAGCACTTGCGCACTATTTATGGGGGAAGGGAGAGAAGCTTGAGGTCGATATAAATACTATTGGTTTACAAATAAGAGAGCACAAGCTCTCATTGTTGAAGCAGACTATCGAGAGCACTAAATCACCGGGTACGTATCATTTGGTGGACCCAAAGGTGGCTTACGACACCGGCAGGGACAGTCTTATCAGCGGTGCTTACCTTGGGCGAATCACGCTCCATGTTGAGGGTGATTTCACTCGCCACCAAGATACATCTTGGCAGTTTCTGGGAGCAGTCAAAGCCTACCATGACTTTTATGACTTCGATAAAAGCGATAGACCGCTCGCGCTTGAGCAACTAACTACGGCTGGCAGAGCCCTACCAGGGACCGGGTACGAAATAAATATTTCTGGCGAGCATAAAATTCACTTGATAGGAAAGGGCTTTCAGACTCCTAACTTCTAAACAGTAGTGCCATGGCAGTGGGCAACACTGTTGCCATGGCGCAAGGACAAAAAACATGAAGATAAGTCATTCTTTGTTTTTTTACTTGGCAAGTCTTTCAGCTACGCCAATAATCGGTGGCTACAATTTATGCTCTAACTTTGAGAGCGACTTGTATGCGGTCGAGCATGACACTATCGCTATCCCATTCACGGCAATTATTGGCACACTATTCCTATCGCTGCTAGTTCTAGTGCTGCAGCGACCCTATAGGTTAAGAAAATCTAGCAACATGGCCCGCACCCTTCCTGCAAAATTCGCAAGCGTCTTCGCCACTGTCGTAACGGCAGTCCTGTTGTTTGATAATCTAATCTACTGGTTACACCCCACCCATTTGCCAACTTTCTTGATATTTCTAATGGCTTCCTGTTTTTATACTTATTATCAGCTACAGCTTTATGGTATTGTAAATAAAGGCCCTGGTCATTAGGGGAAAACGCTAAAGGCGAAAAATACGAAAGGGGGATTTTTATATATACAGAACAGGCCGTCCGTCCATTTTTAGTTGTTTGCGGTCCATCGGTCAACGTCTCGCAGATCACCCTCACGGACAGCGAGCGCAACCTGTATTTTGGCGAGGCGAAAAGCGCTTACTATGAAGTCAACAGCAATGTCGTCGACGTCTACGACAAGATGCCGCCCCGACTCCCCGTGGCGAGGGAGCTTGCTCCCGTTTGAATATCAGGAAATAAATCTGTCACATTTCAAATGAGTTAAAGACATTACCCGAAAACCGCTTGTGATCGCTTGATGTAGTCAAGGAAGCTGATCCAGGGGGTTTGCACACTTTCCATATTGCAAACAGCGGGAATCTTCCAATTGCGTTTGTGCTTGTTCGCAGAAGGCTGAAACGCCTCATCCGTGACCAACTCACAGAAATGTAGCTTCGCGGTGGCAATGATATATAGATCGTTTTCATCGACCCCTGCGCCGTATTTGTCTTCTTCGACCTCAAGCAATCCCTTGATACGAAAGGCTTCCAACAGGATCGCCTCTGTCACGGGCATCGTTTGCAGACCTGCCTCCTTCAGCCAGGTCACGCACTCCGGTGCTTTGTGTCCAACTTCTTCGGCGGCAACCTCGGACATCCGAATCACACCTTGCGCCACTCGATCCGTCATCCATGCCCAAAGACCCGGAAACTGCGCGATAGGGTAGTTATCCCATGCGTAGAGCATGGATGAGGCATCAAACACCTGCATAGAAGCGTTCCAGCTTGTGCAGGTCCGAGATCTTAAGGTTGTCGAGATAGCTGCTTGCCTTGGCGAGAGTGATACGACGAGCGTTCATGGCTTCCAGCACTGTACGCACGTAACCATCGCCAAAAATGTGCCGGGGTTCGCGATTGCGGTGCTCTCGGCTGCCACCCTCTTTTTCAGGCATCACTCGTTGCTTGTTCCACCGTCGGTATGCGGCATAGGCTTCGCTTGGCAAACGTCCGGCATCCATCAGACGCCGTAGGATCATCTCGCCGCTCACACCCCACGCCCTGCGTTGTGGTTCCAGCCAGCCATCAAATTCGGCCGCCTCAACAGGGCGCTCATTGTCATGAATGCTTAATAGAAACTGATCGGGGACCAACAGATGGCCGGCAAAGGCATTCGCCTCTTGCTCTTCATCGTCCGCCGAATACAAATCCTCTTCATCGTCAATTGAGCTTGCCCGATGAATAAGTAGGTGCCCTAACTCATGCATCAACGTGAAGCTTTGGCGGGTATCTGCATCCTGCTTCTTGATGACGATTACCGGGCATTCAGGGTCGTAGAGTGAAAAACCGAGGATCGGGCTTTCCTTCGCAATCTGCCATTTACCGTTGTAGCCATTGCTGCGGAAGACCAACAGGCCGCGCGCTTCGATGGCCTTACGATAACTGTCGAAATTGTTACGGTTCGCCAGCCCCAGCCATTCACGCACACGGCTGGCCGCATCGGGGATGCTCAGGCCTGCGAGGTCGGGCGGCGAGAAGCGCACGACCTCCGTCGGTTCAAGCTCCTCACGCAGTGCAAGGAACACTGCGCGCTGACGCTCCACTCGCTCAACCAGCAGCTTCAGGCGGTGCGAAAGTTCCGGTTTCTGATTGCTCAAGGTGCGGAACTGCGGCGAGTGCACCTTTGCCTCGTTGACCGGCCCTGGCTCCATGAAAAACAAGGTACCTCGCCCGAAAACGGCCGCCAGCTTACGCAGCTGGTTGAAGGTCAGCCCTGTCTCGCCGGCCATCACTTTTTCAAAGCTGGCAGGTGCTATACCGATCTCACGGGCGAGCTCGTCCCGCGTCATACCGTGATCGGTACAACACCAGTCTATCCGCGCGAGATTGATTGATTGGATACGTTCCATGATTTGAGTATATAGACGGTGTGTACCGGTGAACATGAGCCACCAAAGCTAGCTGCCGAAAGTTTGATGCGGCCGGGCCTATGACTTTCCCGAGGGGAGCTAGCATGCCTGAGTGTCATCGATGCCGGCTCGGCCAGTGTTAAGGAAACGATAGAGCCCGAGGGCAAGGCTGAAAAGCCGGCGGATTCTGGTGCGGTTGTAGGCAAAGGCGCAAGGATATGTGGCCTGGAGGTGCGATGGTCAGGCCCTGGCTTGACTCTCAGAAGGTGGAGAAGCAGGAGCAAGCATCCACGCGAATGTTATTGAAGGGGGACACCCCTTGAATATAGACCTGTCTCTTGTCGCCGAGCAGCCCCAATCACTCCTGCGCCTCACCCCCCAACCGACTCCGCCGCACCGCCATAATCTGCGGAATCTTCTCCTCGATCCAATTCACCATCACCTCAAGATGCTCAGCCGCCTCCCGCCCCAACGGCGTCAAGCGGTACTCCACATGCGGTGGCACCACCGGCAGCGACTTGCGGTCGACCAACCCATCCGCCTCAAGCTCCTGCAACGTCTGCGACAGCATCTTCTCACTGACCCCGCCGATCTTGCGGCGCAGCTCGCTGAAGCGGTGCATCCCGCCCAGCAAAATGACCAGCACCAGCACGCCCCAGCGACTGGTCATGTGCTTGAGGATCTCCCGAGAAGGGCAATCGGCGCTCAGTACATCGCCGCGTCGAACAGCGGCGCTAAACGGCTCGGAGATTTCGGTGGTGATGTCCACGATACTTACCTTTATGTACGTACTTACAAAAAGTTACTTAGGGCCCTAGGATGACTTCACCTCCTTTTCCCATCAAGGTATTTGTCATGATCGCCATCACCGGAGCCTCCGGCCAACTGGGCCGTCTCGTTATCCAGTCCCTGCTTGAACGCGTGCCAGCCGAGCAAATCGTCGCCCTGGTCAGAGACCCCGGCAAGGTCCAGGACCTGGCCGCCCAGGGCGTGGTGGTACGCACCGCCGACTACAACCAACCGGCCACATTGACTGCCGCGCTCAAAGGCGTCGATAAACTGCTGTTGATCTCCTCCAACGAACTGGGCAGCCGCGCCGCCCAACACCGCGCCGTGATCGATGCCGCCAAGGCCGCGGGTATCACGCTCCTGGCCTACACCAGCGTCCTGCACGCCGACACCTCCATCCTGGGCTTGGCCGCTGAACATCGCGATACCGAAGCAGCCTTGAAAGCCTCGGGCGTGCCCCACGTATTACTGCGCAACGGCTGGTACAGCGAAAACTACCTGGCGAACGTACCGAGCGCCGTGGAACATGGCGTCCTGCTCGGCAGCGCCGGCGAGGGCCGAATCAGCTCCGCCCCCCGTGCCGACTACGCCCAAGCCGCGGCGGTGGTGCTAACTACTGAAGGGCAGGCGGGCAAAGTCTATGAACTGGCGGGGGATAGCAGCTACACCTTGACTGAGCTGGCTGCGTTAATCAGCCAGAAAACCGGTAAGCCGGTGGTTTATCAGAACCTGCCGCAGGCTGAGTTTGAGGCGGTGTTGATCAGTGTCGGGTTGCCGGCGGGGTTGGCGGCGTTGCTGGCGGATTCAGATGCGGCGGCGGCGAAAGGGGCGTTGTTTGATGAGAGTGGGGTGTTGGGGCGGTTGATTGGGCGGGGGACTACTTCGGTTGGGGAGTCTTTGGGTTAAGTGGCCAAGCTCGCTCCGCTGGGGGAGTGTTGATCCGATCAGTCGGGTTAATGTCGACCAGCGTCTTTCTGAACTGTGTCCCTTTTTTTGCTACATTTTTCCGAAATCAATCTCGAAACTAAACCTGATCCTCAGCAGGCGCCTGCTGTGTGCTGAGCTGCTCAGTAATGAGCTTGGACAATAGGGTATGCAGTGGCGTCAAGTCGACAGGGCCTTGCTTCAAAGACTCATCTACGTGCCGGAGGGCAACAACGTACTCGTCGCGATCGCGACAGATCAGTTCAGGGAGGATAGTAGTCCCCGGTAGCCAGCCCCCAACCTTTACACACAGTACGAAATAGCACGCAGCTCTGGCCGTCCGACCGTTGCCATTGATGAAGGGATGAATGTGATTAAGCCGCCACAGCACGTACGCCGCGAGCGTCACGGGGTCGGACTGCTCCCAAATCCTGTTTACCATGTTTACAAAGTCGTCCATGAGCGCCTCAACCCGGTAGTGCTCGGGAGGCAAGTGGTTGCCCACGACGACTTGACAAGGACGGTACTCACCGGCGTTGGTGTGCAGGCAAGTAATCGCGTGAAAATTCAGTGCTTTGATGATGTGGTTCGATAGAAAAGCGCGGTCCACAGCCAGTGCAGCGCCGACTATGGACCGTAGGAAGTCGTACTGCCGATTACCATTGGAAACTTCCAGCTCCTGGTAGATCGGATGTTGCTCTGTGTTACCGCACAGCTCGAAGAGGATCAACGTTTAGCCCCTTCGGCTCCTTCCTGCTCAAGGATTAGCTTGCGAACCTGCTCGCGAGTAACCCCATTTTTCGAGCTTACAGATCCGTACACGAATGAGACTCGCTGCTCCAGCAGTTCAGAGGCTGTCTGCTTGTGCTGTGATGCCCCCTGGAGCGCGGATAACAGTCCTGGATCTGTCTTCAAATCCAAGAAATTCTTAGCCATGATTTCTCCCTTGCATTGGTGGACCCTTCAATTTTGACACCGGCCTCTGCCATGTGTGCCCTTTATATATCGACCGCAACAGTGAATAGCGCAAGAAAATTTACGTTCATCGCTCAACGCGCTGGCGCTAAGGGGATCCAGTGGTCGGTGGGCCGTGAGTGTAGCCTGTTCTCACGAGGTCCAGCTGCACGAGCCGTACCTGTCGTCGAATCGTTCCTTCGACTGGTACCCTCGTGGGCCTTGAGAGACAGTTCAGTAACTGGACAAAAGGGGGAGAGATCAACCGGAGCTGTTGGAGTTTACGGCTGGATTCCACAGTTGGATTTGGCCCAGAGGTGGCTATGTGATAGGCAGTAGCTTTAGCAATGCAGAATTGCGAGCTTCCGCCTTTTGCGGTCAGAGAAATCGAAATCCAACGGAAGAAATTAGGGATGGACCACATTTGAGTACTTCGGTCCGTCTCATAATCGTGGTCTGTCCCCGTTTTCTCGCTAAAAATAAATGTGTCCTCTTTTATGTTTTTTTGGCTGAAATTAAAAAACAGAAAAAGAGCATTTACCAGCTCTAAGCTGACCCCAGTATCCTACAAATTTTAGCTAGGGCTTGCCATTTAGTTAAAGGACGTGTTATGCCTAAACAGAAGTAATGGCGCAGAGCCATGATTCTGAACTGTTCTTGAACGACATCTGAAAATGGAGGGATCTGTGGCGATCAATTTTCATAGGGATGCAAGGCCCGCGTTTGATGCTGCTCAAGATTTAACTAGAGATGGCGCAACGCCAGTCCTCGAGTTGCTGTCAGAGGGTTTTCAAATAACTTGGTTCCGCGAAAGTTCTTTGAACGTCTGGCTAGCTATTGTCAAGCCAACTGCCGAGGTAGCCAATCATTTTGGACTTCGACAAGAGTGTTTTGTCATCGGCAACGGCTATTCGTCCGATTTTCATCAAAGGACTTTAAATCTCTCTCCACCGGTAAATCTTATTGAGCGACTCGATAGCACTGTCAGATTGGTCGCCTCAGATGCTCCAATTGCCGATGCTTTTTGCGCCGCATGGGCACAAAGAAACAGATCGACTATTGTTTTAATACGGATGCAAGGATTAGAAGTCGCGCCTTCAGCCAAAGAGCGCTTGTATTCACTCTTGAGCACTTCCTTATGGCGCCGCGACTTTTTTGCAGAAGCGGAGCCAGTTCGTGACCCAAGTGAATTTTTTGGCCGTCAGCTAGTTGTAAATGAGTTGCTTGCCAAGGTCCTAAACGGATCACCTGTTGCAGTTTTTGGTCTTAGAAAGATAGGAAAAAGTTCGCTGTTAGGGCGATTAGAAGATCTTCTCATTGATGACGATTCGGCCATAACCGCCACGGCATTTCTGCGGGGTAATACTACATCACTCACAGCGGGGCGATGGTGGCATTTGGCACAGACATTAGTCCAAACATGGCAGTCTAAACTCCAGCAATTAGCAAGAGACTTAGGCTCAAAAATACATGCTAAAGCGGAGAAGTTGAATAGCCTTATATCCAAGCGAACGAGCGATGAGCGGCTGCTTGCAGATGCATTTGAAAAAGATATTGCGTCACTTTTGAAATCTGCGAGGGCCCTAAAGACCGCGACAGGAAAAGAGTCAGTGCGGTTAGTCTTTATTCTTGACGAGTGCGATTATCTTTACCCGCATTTAGCAAAAGACGGTTTTTGGCGAACTGATTTTTTTTCATTCTGGAATACACTCCAGTCAATAAAACGGGGTCTCGATTCGCCTGCGGAGCTCGTATATCTGCTTGGTGGCGTAAACCCTTCGGGCGTAGAGCAGGGGGCGTTAGAGGATCAGCCAAATCCCTTGTATGAAATGCAACGTATGTACCTAGGCCCAATGACTCAGCCCGAAGCTAACTCTTTACTGACTGGCCTAGGCGTTCGTATGGGACTGCTTTTTGAATCAGAGGCGCTTGATAAAGTTTACGAATTAGTAGGTGGGCATCCACTTTTGTTACGAAGACTCGGAACTGCAGTTCATGATCTATTTCCTGACCGCTCATCAAAAAAACAAATTGAAAAGAGAGATATCGATAGGGCGTTTGAGCGGCGTAAGAGAGATCTTTTCAATCAGGTGGCTTGGTTTCTAGAGCATTTGGGTAAGGTGGCACCGGATGAAGAGCGATTGCTTCGGGATATTGCGATGGGAGGAGCGCAGGCCTATGCAGAAATTTGGGGGGACGATGAGTTCAGGGAGACCTTCGCTTACCATTTACAACGGTACGGACTTATTGAGTTTCACAATGAACTTCCAGAAGTATCTCTTTCTTTAATTCGTGAGGCGTTGCAGAAACCTGCTGCTAGTGAATACGTGGAGCAGAAGCGCCAGTTGAAGGATGCCATTGAATCAATAGAGGTGGCCGTGCGTATTCGCCTAAAAGTTGATTTAGAGAAAGATAGGCTTCCATTTGAAGCTGTAAGTTGTGCGGTTAACGCAATCCCTTCAGACGCAAAAAATAGAGCTCTCTCACGTCAAGACCTTCTAGACTTGGGCGATCTGGCAGGGATAGGTGCGGTCCTTGATTCTTTGAACTGGGGAGATTACGAAATTTTGCTGGACAAATTCTACGAGCAAATAGATTGGACAGGAGAAAGTTTAACTAAGGAAGAGCGGCTGCTCACCGTCAAGGCATCATTCGCGGATGCCCATCTCGTTCGGCACAATAACGATCACATGCTTAGGACAATGATCGAGCAGAAAGGTTATCACAACGTCTATGAGCGTTTTAGGATGGTTAGGGAAATGCTTTCTGCGTAACAAGTTGGCGTTTAAGGAATAGAGGGGAGCATTATCTGTGTGTTCGAAATTGTTCCAGCTCCTCGGACTGCACAATGGGACAAAGCCCCCGCCCGTACACATGGCCCCCAGAGGAAGAATTGATCCGATGTTGGAATGTATCAATCACATTGAGCGGCAAGACCGCGCTATCTCACACCCCGAATCAGACGCCTTGGGACGGGGCCCGTTTATATCCAGCTTGGTCAAGACGCTCGTTCATACCGACTACAACACGAGCACTGGTGACGTGGATTCACGACGTGCGACTGGTTTCGTGGTAGGTCTCACAGGCGAGTGGGGATTGGGTAAGTCCAGCGTTTTGAATCTGCTCGAGCACGAGCTCAAGCAGATGAAACACGTCGCCGTAGCGACGTTGAACCCTTGGCTGTTCAAAGGCCGAGATGAGGTAGTGGAGGCGTATTTCAATGCTTTGCGCGAGGCACTTGGTTACACCGCCGGTGAGAAGGCACGAAAGCTGTTAGGTCAATTGGCGCGGTACAAGGCCTCCATCGAGTTAGTGGGCGCTACAACCGGAGGCGTTATTGACGCAGTGGTTGGTGCCGGCGCGGCATCGACAATTACTAAATGGCTGCTAAAACTTGTCCGGCTCTTGAACAAGCCTAAGGAACTATTGGCGAGCCAAGAGCGGAAAAACCTCGAGGCTAAGCTAGCAGAGGCCAACATTGCTGTTGTGGTACTGATAGACGAATTGGATCGGGTCGAGGATGAGGAGGTCCGCGCTGTTGCTCAGCTCGTAAAAGCAGTAGGGGACATCAAGGGCATTTCCTACCTTGTAGCCTACGACCCCAGCCGCGTGACTCAGGCTCTGGGAAAAGGCAACACCCCCGAAGAGAGGCAAAAAACTGGCGAAAGCTATCTTGAGAAAATCATCCAGCTTCCCATCCCGTTGCGCCCCTTGTTTATAGACGACGCCCGCGACCTGCTGCTTCATGCTATGCGGAGTAACGACGTGGCTATGCCTGTCGATACCATGGCTTACCAAACGGAGATCCTTAATCAGCTCCTTAGGGTCATCCGTACACCTCGAGAGATCAAACGACTGATTGGGGCGTTTGCCGTGCTGGAGGAAATCGTACATGGTGAGATCTGTCCGTTCGACGTGCTGGCGTACAGTTGGTTGGTTGCCAAGGCACCAAGCCTCCGTGGGCTTATTGCTGACAATGTAGGCCAGCTTGTAGATGACCCAAGCGTTGAAGAAATGCTCGCCCGGCAGCGCCAGCGTCGTCTAGCCGTGGCAAACGGCGAAGACAGCACGTTGGTCGATGTTCTGGGGGCTTCTGCGTCAAGCCATCTTGAAATCTTGCAATTGCTCTTTACTCGGTTCAACCCAGGGCGCCAACGCTCTGTGGAATTGTTTGATGGCTACCGGCTTGCCAAGCGTCGAAATCTCATCCGGCTGCTTTATCTCGGGAATCCTCCGGGGCATTTCTCGAGAGCCGATATCGAAAAGCTGTGGGCTCTCACGACCTTGGATGAGTTGGACGCACAACTGAGGCCACTGAAAAGAACCGGACAGATTGGGCCTTTGTTGGATCGAATGGGAGATTTTTCAGCAAGCTTTCCTGAGTCGAGTGATTGTATCTTCTGGGTAGCGCTTGGCCGAGTTCTCGTTCGGGAAAATGATTGGATTACGGAAGAAGAGGTAGAGCGAAATCTGGTGGACGATGCTGGCGCCATTCTTTGGCGGAATGCACGACACGGTGCTGAAGGATCCAGGCGTTTCAGGCGCATCGTTAATGCATTAATCGAAGGGGGAGACCTCCTGATCGTCCCTTGGTTACTGAGAAAGCATCTCTTCGCTCACGGACTTACTTCCCATGGTAGTCAACGTAAAGACGATTACATTTTTGAAGAGTCAGAGACTATAGCGCTACGCGATTTGGAGCTGCCTCGTTACCGCAATGCTGTGGCGAATGGAACAGCCCTGAAAAAGCTCCCTGACACGGAAGTGATCTTCTGCCTGGTGAACGCCAGTCACTGGGATTCGAAGCTCAGGGAAGATTTTACGTCGCAGATGGATAGCATGGAGGCAATCATCTCATTCGCAGCGCTGATGATGCCACCTGGCATTATTTGCGAACATAGCACCCTCGATCTGATGGTTGAGGCAGACACTGTCTTGAAAAAGGCCAATGCACTTCTGCGAGAGAGTCGTATGCCAGAATCAGAATGGCTAGCCGCCGCTGTGCGCCGACTCCGCGCCGCTCTCGCAGGTCGTGACATCCATTCAGCAGGAGCGCTGAGAGACGATTTCGACGAAGACGAAGAAACGACACCCCTCAAGGACATAGTCAGTGATGCTCGAAACGGTTTTGAACTGCCTACGGGCCGCTGACCATGTTGTTTTCACTGGCGCAGACGTTTCTGCTGCGAGTGGCATCCCCAGTTGTGGAGCAAAGGGGATGGATTTACTTAAGATAAATCCGTCCCCTTTCGAACAGTTCTAGCGGTCATTCGATCTAATGCTGTCGTAATGCTGTCATTTCCAGACTCGATGTCTCTCTGAAGATCCTCCACGGTTTGGTGGAAAGAACGCCGGAGGAGTTCGCCATTTCGAATGGTGATCACATGCCCCAACCGGTATTCGCCCTCATTCACTAGGTGATGCCCTGATGCGGGGATATTTATGAATCCCATGAAGTGACCGAGAACCCCAACTGCAACGCAGAAGCAATCGTAGCCTGGGATCAGCATGACGCAGGATTCTCGGTGCTGGGCAGCGATCAGCCACATTATCTGGTGTTTCGTGTCGTCTATCGATTGCCACCGATCCAGACACCGTATGTCGGAGTTGATACTTCTAAGGTCGCAACACATCATTATTGATCGGGCTTGGCTATGATCGACTTGATGCCTAAAGGCATCCCCGTATGCGAAATAGCCAGCGCTGAGCGCGACTTTTGCGACAAACCGAATCGGGTCATCCAAGCCGAGTCTGATGCCTCCAACTTTTAGACTTTGGCCCGCGAACTCATACGGTTCTAAATCTCTACGGTCACGGACGTCAAAAACCTTTAAGCCGCTTTTCCCGAAAGTGACTTGTACCTTCCTATCATTGAAATTCGAATTTTTTGCCTTAGGCTCAGGAGGTTTGCCGCTGTGCCCCGTGGTGTTCAAATCTCTACGATCAAAGAGAATTGTGAAATCGTTGGAAATAGCACTGTCGACCTTTGAAGCAACGCCATTATTTAGTGATCTGTCGGCGGAAATGCTGAAGCTGTCATGGCCGCCCAGTGAAAGCGGAATGACGTGCTCCAGGCTTAAGTCATTACTTTGAGCGTCTTTGTAAATACAGTACCCGTTGACCAGTTCTTTTTTCATTTGATTCGATACTCTAACCAAAACCCGACGCAGAACGCCGGGTTTTTCCGTTGGGAACAGCCTACCTACCGCCCCGGCTCCACATTATCCAATACCTGATTCGCCAACAACGAGCTCAGCTCAATCAACTGCTGAATCCCCAGCGCCAAATGACGCCGCGAGCCTTTCAGGTCGAACGCCAGATCAGCAGCCATGGCATCGGCTGAAGCCAGCGTTTCACTGAGGTTGGCGAGCAGGCATTCGTTATCGAGGCCTTTCACGACGGTGAATAGCTGCCCCGGTTTGGGGTCGTCTTGAGATTTTTCCGATTTCGGTAGCAAGTAGTGATCGAGCACGCGTTTGGTGGTTTCGTCTTGCTGCTTGGCTTTGGATTTTGCGGATTGTGGGGTGGGGTCTGCATCTGGGGGATTTGGAGTTGCTTTGAACATTTGAATATTTCCATTTAGTAGGGCCGCAACCGCCTCGCTACTAAACGAAATGGTGGCAGCTGTGCGCAAGTTAGTAGACCGGTGAAATACACAAAGCCCGGCGCGCCCGAGGGCGCCATGCGCACAGCTACCATCGAGTGCAGGCAAATGCCCGACTGATGAGACCTGTGCAACCGCCGTGTATTTCCTGGGCTACTAAACCCGACCACTGATGGGCAGTGGCAGGAAAACAATAGAACCCAGGGACAAGGCGCACAAGCGGGCGGATTCTGGCGTAGTTGTAGGCAAAGGCGCAAGGATGCGTGGCTTGGAGGAAGTGCGTAGCAAGGTCTGTAGGACCAAGGATTGCCGGCGATACAGGTGGCTCGTTTTCTCTGGAATCGCGTCGTTTTCATCGCGAGCAGGCTCCCACAGAGAGTGGCAACAGGAACAAACGCCCACGCACATGCCCCTGCGACTTTGCCTACAACTAAACCGGACCCAGCCTGATTGTGCGACTTGGCCCGTGAGCCCTATTGTTTTTCAGCACCCACCATATTCATTGCCGAGTTTTCCATGAAAACTTCAACGCGTACTCCAAAGCCGTTGCTTGCAGCCCGGTACCAGGCAGAGGCCCGCCGTCTGGCTGGTTGCCCGTCTAGCATCGAGCGCCAGTTCTTGTCGGTCAGCCTCGTCAAAGGTAAGGAGCTTGAACCCGTTGGCCTAATGGCTGGTGTCAGAACCTGAGTTCTGTCGATATAAAAAAACCGCCACATGGGCGGTTTTTTTGTTTTCACTCTAGGCAAAGCTGCATCCAATGATCGGCAGTCTCCTGAGTACGGCCCAACGCCTTTGCCCGATGAAGCGCTCTCTGCGCATAGACCAATGAAAGCCCAACCTTACGCATGGTGGATGGTCGGCCGTTCAAAAAATTTGGGGGAAGGAAGAAGTTCGCCCTGACCCCGTCCATCGCGTTGTGCCATGTTGATCGTGTTCAGCCTTTTGGGGGGGCTGCTGTGCAGCCCAGCGGGAGCAAGCTCCCTCGCCACAATGGATTTCATTGCCACAAGGGACTTCCTCACCACAAGGAATCGGGATGGCTTAGCTGAGCGGTGTGCCCCTCGGAGGTTATTTGCGCTTCAGCATCTCCGGCAACTGCGCCACCAGTTTCTGATTATTCAACGGCGCACGAATAAACCCACGCTGAGTACCGTCCGGCCCAATCACCGCCAGGTTGCCGCTGTGATCAACCGTGTAGTTAGGTTTACTGGTATCCGCCGGAATAAACGGAATGCTCACCGCATTCGCCAGTTTTTGCAGGTCTTCAACCGACGAAGCCGTCAACCCTATGAACTGCGGATCAAAGTACCCCAGATACTGCTTCAGCTGCTTGGGCGTGTCGCGGTTCGGGTCGACGCTGACCAGTACGATCTGCAACTTATCCACAGCCTCTTTCGGCAGCTCGCTCTTGATCTGGCGCAGTTGGGCCAGGGTTGTGGGGCAGATGTCCGGGCAGAAGGTGTAGCCGAAGAACAGCAGGCTCCATTTGTCTTTCAACCCGTCCATCGCCACGGGCTGGCCGTCCTGGTCGGTCATTTTCACGTCCGGCAGGTTGCGGCTCTGGGGCAGCAGGATGATGCCAGCGTCGATCAGCGCGGTCGGGTCGCCCTGGCCTTTGCCCGACAGCACCTTATTGATGGTCAGGCCGAGGATCAGTGCGATCACGGCCACGAGGATGAAGACGGTTTTCTGGGTTCGAGTCATAGGCTCAACAGTAAGTAATGATCTACAAGCAGGGCGATGAACAGCAGGAACAAGTAATAAATAGAGTACTTGAACGTATTGATCGCCGCGTGCGGCCGACTGCCACGGTACAACACCACGGCCCATTGCAGGAACCGGGCGCCGAGCACCAGCGCGCAAATCAGGTAGAGCATGCCGCTCATCTGGATCACGAACGGCATCAGGCTCACCGCCAACAGTATCAGGGTGTACAGCAGGATATGGACCTTGGTGTAGTGCTCGCCGTGGGTCACTGGCAGCATGGGGATGTCGGCCTTGGCGTATTCCTCTTTGCGGTGGATCGCCAGGGCCCAGAAGTGCGGTGGGGTCCAGGCGAAGATGATCAGCACCAGCAGCAGCGGTTCGGCGCTGACATGCCCGGTGGCCGCCACCCAGCCCAGCAGCGGTGGCGCTGCGCCGGCGAGGCCGCCAATGACGATGTTCTGTGGCGTGGCCCGCTTGAGGAAGCCGGTGTAGACCACCGCATAACCGAGCAGTGAGGCGAGGGTCAGCCAGGCGGTCAGCGGGTTGGTGAAGGCCAGCAGCAAGGCCTGGCCGATCACGGCCAGGGCCAGGGCGAAGGTCAGGGCGGCGGCTGGGGAAATCCGCCCTTCGGCCAAGGGGCGTTTATGGGTGCGGGCCATGACTGCGTCGATGCGCCGGTCCACCACATGGTTGACCGCCGCCGCGCCGCCGGCACACAGGGCGATGCCCAGGTTGCCGAATACCAGCACCGTCCACGGTACGCCGGCGCGGGTGGCGAGGAACATGCCCACCAGTGAGGTGATCAGCATCAGCACCACCACTTTGGGCTTGGTCAGCTCCAGGTAATCGCGCCAGATCGCTTGGCTGTGGCGTTCACCGGTCAAGGTTGCCATGGCATCTCTCCTTTTATAGTTATGGGGCTGGCGCTGTGTTTATGCGGGTTGAACCGCCAGCGCAGCGGGACTTGATGCTTGACCCGGACCAGGCTGGTGCGGGCGTGATAATTGACCAGCACCAGGGTCAGCAGCAGCGCGGCGCCCCCGGCGTTGTGGGCCACGGCCACCGGCAGCGGCAGGTGGAACAGCACGTTGCTGATGCCCAGGGTGATTTGCGCCGCCAGTGCCGTCAGCACCAGCCCGGCCAGGCGGGTCATGCCGACGGTTTTCAATTGCCAGGCCAGCCCCAGCAGCACCACGGTCACCAGCAAGGCGCCGATGCGGTGGGTCAGGTGGATGGCGGTGCGGGCGTCGCTGTCCAGTTGCCCGCCCAGGTAGTTCGGGCCGATGTGCTGGGTCAGGTGAAAGCCGTTGGCAAAATCGGCCGGTGGCAGCCATTGGCCGTGGCAGGTGGGGAAATCGATGCAGGCCACGGCGGCGTAGTTGGAGCTGACCCAGCCGCCGAGGGCGATCTGGCCGATCACCAGCAGCAGCCCGGCGGTGGCCCAGTGTTGCAGGCGTTTGGGCACGGTCAGCGCCGGCAGCACGCCGGACAATCTCAAGGTCAGCAGAAACAGCAGGCTCAACGTCGCGAAGCCGCCCAGCAAATGCCCGGTGACCACTTGTGGCCAGAGTTTCAGGGTCACGGTCCACATGCCGAACGCCGCTTGCGCAAAGACCACGGCCAGCAGGAACAGTGGCAACTTCAATGGCTGGCCCGGACGGTGGCGGTTCATCCAGGACCGTGCCGCCAACGCTACGATCATCAAGCCCAGGCCCCCGGCGAAGTAGCGATGGACCATCTCGTTCCAACCCTTGTGGGCTTCCACCGGGGTGTCGGGAAAGTGCAACTCGGCATGGGCCAGTTGGGCTTCGCTCTTGGGCACGCTGATGAACCCGTAGCAACCGGGCCAGTCGGGGCAACCGAGGCCGGCGTGGGTCAGCCGGGTGTAGGCGCCCAGCAGGACGACGATCAATGCCAGCAGCGTGGCAAACAGCGCGAGGCGAAATCCTGGTTTGGCCATGTCGATGTCCTCATCCGATGTTCGACAGTTTCAGCAAGTGGCGCAGGTCGTTGAGCAGGTCCTTGCCCTTGACCCGAGCGTCGTAGCGCAGCACCAGGTTGCTGTGGGGGTCGATGATCCATAGTTGGGCGCCGCCGGAGCCCTGGGCGCCTTTCTGATAGGCCGGCAGGTCCAGTGGGTAGCGTTGCAATTGCGGGTATTCGCGCTGCAGTTGGGCGTCGTACTCGGCGTCCAATGGTTGCGCCACCGCCAGGGCATGGCTGGCGCGAGAGGCTTCGCGGCCCAGGCCGATCTGGACTTGTCGGGCCAGGTACACCAGTTGCCGGCAATCCACCGAGCATTCCTGTGGCGCCGTGACCAAAATCTGCCAGCGTTGCTCATCGGCCTGTACCCCGATCTCGGCGCGGGTCTGGCCGGTGCCGATCAGTTCGCCGTGGTAGCTGCGGCTGTCGGGCACCCAGAACTGGAACTTGTACATGCCGGTGGCCAGGATCATCGGGCCGATCACCCCGAGCACGATCAGCAGCAATTGCACGCGGCCCTTGCGACGGTTGTGTGCCGCGGGCGCCTCAGACGTGTTGGTTGGATTCATGGTGCTTCCCATGGTGTCTCCCTGCGTTGTGCCATCCGAGATAAAGAAAAAGGCCGAACAGCGCCGCCGCCATGGCGAACCACTGCACGGCATAACCGAGGTGTTTTTCCGGGCCCATGGCCACCACCGGCCAATCGGTCCGGTAGGCGCCGGGGCCGTTTTGTTGGCGCATTTCATAGGCGAAGCCGTTGCGGCCCAGGTCGGCCCAGAGCTTGTCCGGCTCGATGGCGGTGACCAGGCGCGGCCAGGGGGCGCCCGTCGGGTCGGGGTGAAGCTGGAACGTCGCGCCCGGTGCGACATAGACCCAGGCCTGGAGGCTGACGGATTGTTCTGGCGTGTCGAAGACCGGCGGGGTACGCCGGTCCGGCCAGGGCAGCCAACCGCGATTGACCAGCAGCCAGAGCCCGGTCCGGTGGTCGAGGAACGGTTGCAGCAACTCCACGCCGACCTTGCCGTCGTGTTGGCGGTTATCCAGCAGGATGCTGTGCTCGGCGTCGAACTGGCCCTGCAGTATGACCGCTCGAAAGGCCGGGTCGGTGGTGTGCGCCAGCTCGGTGCTGTCCATCGGCGGCGCCACGCGGCGCTCGGCGTAAGTGTCCATGAGCACACGCTTCTGTTCGCCCCGGCTCAATTGCCAGAACCCCAGGCACACCATCACCGGCACCAGCACGGCCACCACCAAAGACGGCACGATGCCCGGCCGGAAGCCTTTCATGGTGCCGTCCGAAAGCCGTCGAACGGGATAGCTATACTCACGTACATCGCGTCCCCCCGGAGTGTCCCTAATGCTAAAAGCAGCCATCGTCCTGATGCTGATTGCCACGATTGCCAGCCTGTTCAGTGGTCTGTTTTTTCTGGTCAAGGACGACAGCAGTTCCAATCGCCTGGTCATCGCCCTGGCGATTCGGGTCAGCCTGGCCGCCGCCACCGTCGGCTTGATCGCCTGGGGCTTTTTCAGCGGCCAGTTGGTCTCCCACGCACCCTGGTAACGTTGGTTTCAGAGCACGTAGACGAAGACGAACAAGCCGATCCACACCACATCGACGAAGTGCCAATACCAGCTCGCCGCCTCGAAGCCGAACTGGTGCTCATTGTCGAAGTGCCCGCGCATGATGCGCATCAGCATGACGAACAGGATGATCGTGCCGATGGTGACGTGGGCGCCGTGGAAACCGGTGAGCATGAAGAAGGTCGCGCCGTAGACGCCGGAACCCAGGGTCAGGCCCAGCTCTTTATAAGCGTGGATGTATTCCTCGGCCTGGAAGCCCAGGAAGGCGCAACCCAGCAGCACGGTGATCGCCAGCCAGAGTTTCAGCGCGCCACGATGGCCTTTTTTCAAGGCATGGTGGGCGATGGTGACGGTGACGCTGGAGCTGACCAGCAGCACCGTGTTGAGCAGCGGCAAGCCCCAGGGGCTGATGACGTCCTTGGGCGCCGGGAAGAGTTTCGGATCGGGGTTGTTGAGCAGCGGCCAGGCGAACTCGAAGCTCGGCCAGAGCATGTGTGACAGGCCCTTGGTGCCTTCACCCGCCAGGCCGGGCGCGGAGATCATGCGCACATAGAACAGGGCGCCGAAGAACGCGATGAAGAACATCACTTCGGAAAAGATGAACCAGCTCATGCCCCAGCGGAACGAGCGGTCGAGCTGGGCGCTGTAGAGCCCGGCGCGGCTTTCCTTGATCACCGCGCCGAACCAGCCGAACAGCATGTAGGCCAGCAGCAGGCCACCGACGAAAAAGATCAGCGGCCCGTGGGAATCCGGCCGGGCGGCCTTCAGGTCGTTGAACCAGGTGGCCAGGCCATACACCGTGACGAACATCCCGACCGTGGCGATGATCGGCCATTTGCTCTGGGCCGGAACGTAATAGTGTTCGTGAGTTGCCATTTATTGTTCTCCTTATCGGGCACGCTATCGGTCAGTGTTTACAGCCACCGGTGGATGACGAGCGGTGATATCGAACAGCGTGTAGGACAGCGTCAGGTGCTTCACTTCCTTGGGCATGTCCCGGTCGACGATGAAGCGCATGGGCATTTCGATGCGTTCGCCGGGTTGCAGCACTTGCTGGGTAAAACAAAAACACTCGGTCTTGTGGAAATACGCCGCCGCGTTGCTCGGCGCGATGCTCGGAACCGCCTGGGCGCTCATCGGCCGGTCGGTGGGGTTGTGGGCGACGAACACCATTTCGTTCACCGCCCCCGGCTGGACCACCAACTGATCGCCCTTGGGGTAGAAGTCCCAGGGCATGTCCACCGAATTGGTCGACAGGAACTGCACGCGAACCTGGCGTGACTCATCGACGGTCTGCTCGCCTTCGTATTGCCCGGCGGTCTTGCCGTTGATGCCGAACGCCTTGCACATCACGTCGTAGATCGGCACCAGGGCAAACCCGAAGACGAACATGGCCACCACCACCAGCAACAGGCGGGTGACCAGTTTCTTCATCGAAATGGAATCAGCCATGGACGCGGCTCCTTGCACCGAACCCTGTGGGAGCGAGCCTGCTCGCGATGCAGGCGAAGCGGTGTGCCTGTTCTACCGCTGTCGCGAGCAGGCTCGCTCCCACAAAAGCTGCCGTGTTCATTTCACTTCCGGCGGCGTGGTAAAGGTGTGATACGGCGCCGGCGACGGCACGCTCCACTCCAGCCCTTCGGCCCCATCCCACGGCTTGGCCGGTGCCGGCTCGCCGCCACGGATGGTCTTGATCACGATGAACAGGAAGAAGATCTGCGTGGTGCCGAACATGAAGGCGCCGATGGACGAGACCATGTTGAAGTCGGCGAACTGCAGGTTGTAGTCAGGAATCCGCCGGGGCATGCCCGCCAGGCCGACAAAGTGCATCGGGAAGAACGCCAGGTTCATGCCGATGAACGACAGCCAGAAGTGCAGCTTGCCGAGGGTTTCGTCGTACATATGGCCGGTCCATTTCGGCAGCCAATAGTAGGCCGAGGCGAAAATCCCGAAGATGGCGCCGGGCACCAGCACGTAGTGGAAGTGCGCGACCACGAAGTAGGTGTCCTGGTACTGGAAGTCTGCCGGGGCGATGGCCAGCATCAGCCCGGAGAAACCACCGATGGAGAACAGGATCACGAACGCGACGGCAAACAGCATCGGCGTCTCGAAGGTCAGAGAGCCTTGCCACATGGTGCTGGCCCAATTGAACACCTTCACCCCGGTGGGCACGGCGATCAGCAGGGTCGCGTACATGAAGAACAGCTCGCCCACCAGCGGAATGCCGACCACGAACATGTGGTGCGCCCAGACGATGAACGACAGGAACGCGATGGCGGCCGTGGCATAGACCATCGAGGTGTAGCCGAACAACGGTTTGCGCGAGAAGGCCGGAATGATCGAGCTGACGGCGCCGAAGGCCGGCAGGATCATGATGTATACCTCGGGGTGGCCGAAGAACCAGAACACATGCTGGAACAGCACCGGGTCACCGCCACCGGCGGCACTGAAGAAGCTGGTGCCGAAGTGGATGTCCATCAGCATCATCGTCACGCAGCCGGCCAGCACCGGCATCACCGCGATCAGCAGGAACGCGGTGATCAGCCAGGTCCAGACGAACAGCGGCATCTTCATCAGGGTCATGCCGGGGGCACGCAGGTTGAGGATGGTGGCGATCACGTTGATCGCGCCCATGATCGAGCTGATGCCCATCAGGTGGATGGCAAAGATGAAGAACGTTACGCTTTCCGGCGCATAGGTAGTGGACAGCGGCGCATAGAAGGTCCAGCCGAAGTTCGGCCCGCCCCCCGGGGTGAACAGCGTCGACACCAGCATCAGGAACGCCGCCGGCAACAGCCAGAAGCTGAAGTTGTTCATCCGTGGCAGGGCCATGTCCGGCGCGCCGATCATCAGCGGGATCATCCAGTTGGCAAGGCCGACGAACGCCGGCATCACCGCACCGAAGACCATCACCAGGCCGTGCATGGTGGTCATCTGGTTGAAGAATTCCGGCTGCACGATCTGCAGGCCGGGCTGGAACAACTCGGCGCGGATCACCATGGCGAACGAGCCGCCCAGCAGGAACATCGAGAAGGCGAACCACAGGTACAGCGTGCCGATATCCTTGTGGTTGGTGGTCAGCACCCAGCGCATCAGGCCCTTGGCGGGGCCGTGGGCGTGGTCGGCGCCGGCATGACCGTGGTCATCGATCACAGCACTCATGTCCTGTCTCCTTCGAACGAGTGGGCTGGACGGCGCGGGGCAATGAGCCCCGACCGGTTGCGGGAACACACGTCAGGCCGGCTCATTGGCTTTCTGCCTGTTTGAGTTCCAGCACTTCTTTGGGCGTCACCATGTCGCCCTTGTTGTTGCCCCAGGCGTTGCGTTCATAGGTCACGACCGCGGCGATATCGACTTCCGACAACTGTTTGCCGAACGCGGCCATGGAGGTGCCGGGTTTGCCGTGGAAGACAATGTTCAGGTGATCCTTGATCGGCCCGGTGGCGATTTTCGAGCCCTTGAGTGCTGGGAACATTGGCGGCAGGCCCTGGCCTTCGGCCTGGTGACAGGCCACGCAGGTGGTGTGGTAGACCTTGTCGCCGCGCTCAACGAGTTCTTCGCGCGTCCATTCCTTACTGGTCAATTCTTTAAGCTGCGCGGCTTCGGCCTTGCGTTCGCCCAGCCATTTTTCGTAGTCGGGCTTGCTCTTGACCTCCACCACGATCGGCATGAAACCGTGGTCCTTGCCGCACAACTCGGCGCACTGGCCGCGGTACAGCCCAGGCTTGTCGACGCGGGTCCAGGCTTCGTTGACGAACCCGGGGATCGCATCGCGCTTGACCGCGAAGGCCGGCACCCACCAGGAGTGGATCACGTCGGCGGAGGTCACCAAAAAGCGCACCTTGGCATCGACCGGCAGCACCAGCGGCTTGTCGACCTCCAACAGGTAGTGCTCGCCCTTGGCGCTCTGGTTATGGATCTGTTCGGCGGGGGTGGCCAGGTTGCTGAAGAACTCGACGTCCTGGCCCAGGTACTTGTAGTGCCACTTCCATTGATAGCCGGTGACCTGGATATCGATGTCCGATTCACTGGAGTCGTACATCTTGATCAGGGTGGCGGTGGCAGGAATCGCCATCAGCACCAGGATCACGAAGGGTACGATGGTCCAGAGGATTTCGACGCGGGTGTTTTCGTGGAAATGCGCGGCGTTTTGGCCGGTTGAGCGGCGGTGCATCATCATCGACCAGAACATGGCGCCGAAGACGATGATGCCGATGACCACACAGATCCAGAAAATGGTCATGTGCAGGTCGAACACTGCGTTGCTGATCTGTGTCGCTCCAGGCGCCATATTCACAGTCCAGGCCGCTTGCGCCTGGCTGAAAATCGACCACAACAGGAGGCCCATCCATACGTGTGGATGTCGCGTCATTGCGGGTTCCCCTTATCGTTCTTGTTATCCCGTAGGCGTAAAGCCTGCGGCAAGGGATCGGCTATTCAGACTGCTTAATTGACTCGCCGCGCCTTGCTGCACATGCAATCGGGTGTCATCAGCTAACTCCATTCCAAACCGAGTATAGACAGCACCTGCAACCTCGCAACGCGATGGCGTAAATCGTTTGAAACAGCCGGGGCTTGCGCTAGAGCCCACGAATGGAGAAGGATGCGAACCTGAGTGATGGCAAATCGATATAACTGCGACGTAGCAAGGAAGCGACAGTTATGAAAAATAGGTCTTAGGAGTGTTTTTGCGCCAGCTAAGTTATGTCTTCCCTATTTCATTGCCTTTGTTTCCTGGAGTTGTCATGAACACCGCCGCATTGCGCGAGCAGATCCAAAAAGCCCAACAACACGAGGCCGAAACCGGCCTCTTGACTCGTCAGTTGACGGCCCAACTGCCGAACCTGCACCGAGCCATTCAATTGCCGGACGCGGACGCCAACGACGTCCTGGCGCGTTTTGTCGCCGCTTACATTGAGGAAGTACCCGACCTGCTGGATGCAGCCAATGACGTCGCCAGGGAGGCGGGTATCGAGTCGCAGATCAAACCGGTATTGAAGATTGCCGAACAGTACTTCCTCCAGCCGCCGACCATCATGGCCGGGCATGTCGGGCTCGACAGCCTTCTGGACGAAGCCTACCTGGCACATCGGTTCGTCGAAGAGGTCAACGACCTGTACATCAAGCATTTCGGCCAGCCATTGATCCCCTTGGACATGACGGTCGCCAATCTGATCGCTCACCAATTGATCGGTGAGGCATTTGCCAACCAACTCGATGAAGTGGTCCATCACACGTTCGATGAGATGCTCAACGACGAGACGTTTGCATTGGAGTCGGTAGAAACCTACCGCGAGAAGCTCAGCAGCCCGCAAACCGGCGCGGCCTGGAAGCGCTGGCCGTGCATGTCCCGTCGTCTGGGTGTTGGGCTGGAGCTGGATCAGCCGGCGGCTTGATGGGCCACTCAAGAAAATAGCGGCCCCCGTGGCGAGGGAGCTTGCTCCCGCGTGAGTGCGAAGCACTCACAAAAATGGGCCTGCTGCGCAGTCCAGCGGGAGCAAGCTCCCTCGCCACAATGAATCAAGCAAACCTTGAGTGAGCGGTTGCCTGTGGGAGCGTCAGGCAGAAGCCGCGCCAACCCCCACGGTCGTGCGCAACCGCCCCTCCAACCTGCGCTTGAGCCCGCGGGATTCGATCAGCAGCTTCGAACCCTTGCTGGCATTCGCCCGGCCCCATTCTTCCAGTAGCTCCAGGCACGAGTGATCGATGTAGCTCAGGTTATTGAGCGGCACATGCACGGTCGCGCCTGTCGGTATGCTGCCCAGCACCTGGGTCAGCGCCGGCACCTTGAGGAAGGTCGCCGCTCCGACCAGTCGCAGTTCCATTTCGCCTTCCTGGGGCAGGTCGATCAGGCTGATTTTCAGGCGCGAGGCTTTCCAGGCCAGTTTCGCCAGGGTCAGGCCGAAGCCGATCAGCACACCAGTCAGCAGGTCGGTGAAGATGATCGCCAACGCCGTCGCGGCGTAAACGAACATCGGCATCCGGCCATAACGGCCCAGGCCGCGAAACGCCTTGAGGTCCACCAGTTTGAAACCGGTGTACACCAGCACGCCCGCCAGGCTCGCCACCGGAATGCTTTGCAGCACGCTGGATAGCAACAACACGAACAGCAGCAACCACAGGCCGTGGAAAATCGTCGACATCCTCGTGGTGGCCCCAGCTTGGACGTTGGCCGAGCTGCGCACGATCACCCCAGTCATCGGCAGGGCGCCGAGCAGGCCGCAGAGCATGTTGCCGATACCTTGGGCCGACAGTTCGCGGTCGAAGTCCGCACGGTCACCGCTGTGCATACGGTCCACGGCGGCTGCCGACAGCAGGGTTTCGGCGCTGGCAATGAAGGCGACAGCGAAGGCGGCGATCAGCAGCGTCGGGTCGGCCAGGTTCAGCAGGTCCGCCGGGCGCAGCCAATCAATGGCTTCGGCGAGGTTCTCCGGGACTTCCACCCGTTTGACCTGCAAGGCTAGCAGCAGGCTGGCGATGGTCGCCAGGCCCACCCCAAGCAAGGCGCCGGGAATGAAGCGCAGGCTGTGAGGGCGAAACTTCTCCCACAACCACATCACCGCAATCGTCGACAAACCAAGCAAGCCGGCCTGCCAGCCGAAGGACGGCAAGGCCTGGGCCACCGCCGCCGGGAACGCCGCGAGGTTATCCAGCCCTGACGGCTTGGGCGCGGCGTCGAGCATCACATGGACCTGGGACAATACGATCAGCACGCCGATACCCGCCAGCATCCCGTACACCACCGCAGGCGCGGTGACCCGGAACCAGCAGCCGAGGCGAAAGCGCCCGGCCAACAATTGCAACAGACCGGCCAGCAACAGGATCGGCCCGAGCATTGCCACGCCATGCTGGCGCACCAATTCGAAGACCAACACCGCCAACCCGGCGGCCGGGCCACTGACTTGCAGCTTGGAACCTGCCAGGAAACCCACCACCAGGCCACCGATGATGCCGGTGATCAGGCCTTTGGCCGGTGGCAGGCCGGACGCGATGGCAATGCCCATGCACAAGGGCAGCGCCACCAGAAACACCACCACCGAAGCCAATAGCTCCCGTGGCAGAACAGCTTTTAATTGAGCACGCATGGCGACTCTCCCGAAGTTTTCTTCAGGCATGGCAAGGCCCTACCGCGCAAATGGCGGCAAGGCTTGAACCACACAAGTTTAGGAGTGGTTAGAAGCGCGCTTTGGGCGTCGCCACCGGTATCGGATGGCTGCCATCGAGCGGCAGGAAACGTCCCTGGTCCGCGTCATAGGCTTTGATCTCGCTGGTCTCGATGTTGTACACCCAGCCATGGATGAACAGCTGACCATTGGCCATGCGCGATGCGACCGAGGGATGCGTTCGCAAATGCTGCAACTGTGCGATCACGTTCTCTTCGGTGAGGATCGGCATGGTCTGTTTTTCGTCGCCACACGGACAGTTGTCGTGGACCATGGTCTTGGCCACTTCGGCGTGGCGCAGCCAGGCCTTGACCGTGGGCATTTTTTCCAGGGTGTCCGGGTTGAGCACGGCACGCATGGCGCCGCAATCGGAATGGCCGCAGACAATGATGTGCTGCACGCCGAGGGCCAGTACGGCGTATTCGATGGCGGTGGAGACGCCGCCGTTCATTTGCCCATAAGGTGGAACGACGTTGCCGACGTTACGGGTCACGAACAGGTCGCCGGGGGAGCTATGGGTGATCAACTCGGGCACGATGCGCGAGTCGGCGCAGGTGATGAACATCGCCCGGGGTTTCTGGGCGGTGGCGAGTTTCTTGAAGAGCTCTTCCTGTTGCGGAAAGATCTCGTGATGGAAATGCAAAAAGCCGTCAACAATATGCTGCAGCGCTGCATCGGCGGTTTCCGCCTCGGGTTGGGCTGAAGCCGACGCAGCCAACGGCTGTTTATCCTTGTCACTCATGATTCATCCTCTTTGACGGAACCAGTGGCTAAAACATCCAGGTCGACATGTTCGACCCGTCAGTCACTCGAAGAACAAGGTAGCGGCCGAAACTTAACTCAAACTGAAATCGAAGGCTCTAGGACAACGATTACAGGGGTGGCGAAACACTGGCGCAGTTCATGTCCAGTAGCCGTTCCAAGGTCAACTTTAATCAAATCAAAGACATCTGTCGGCCCGGCGGACAGAAGGCATCGCAATCCAGATTGTATCCGTCACGGCGCTCCAGCCCCAAGCGCTTGAGTGCCTTGACGAAACGCTGGGCCAGCAGGTCGGCGAACGGGCCTTCACCGCGCATCCGCGCACCGAAGCGGCTGTCATACAACTCGCCGCCGCGGCTCTGGCGGACCAGGCTCAACACATGGGCGGCGCGCTGCGGGTAGTGCGCCTGCAACCAATCCTCGAACAGCGGCGCGACTTCCAGCGGCAGGCGCAGCATGACGTAGGCGGCATTCTGCGCGCCGGCGGCGTGGGCTTCGGTCAGCAGGCTCTCGATCTCGCTGTCATTGATCATCGGGATCATCGGTGCACACAGCACCCCCACGGCAATACCCGCCTCGCGCATGACCTTGATCGCACGCAGCCGCGCCTTGGGCGCTGCCGCGCGGGGTTCGAGAATACGCTTGAGCTCATCGTCCAGGGTGGTGAGGCTGATCATCACGTGCACCAGGCGTTGTTGCGCCAGCTCGGTCAGCAGGTCCAGGTCGCGCAGGATCAGCGAACCCTTGGTGACGATGGTCACCGGATGCCGATAGCGCAGCAGCACCTCGAGAATCCGGCGGGTGATCCGTTGTTCACGCTCGATAGGCTGATAGGGATCGGTGTTGGATCCCAGCGCGATCGGTGCGCATTGATAGCCGCGCCGGGACAATTGCTCTTCGAGCACATCGGCGGCATTGCTCTTGGCGATCAGCTTCGTTTCGAAATCCAGCCCCGGCGACATGTCCCAATAGGCATGGCTGGGCCGCGCATAGCAGTAGATGCAGCCGTGTTCGCAGCCTCGGTACGGGTTGATCGAGCGGTCGAAGGGGATATCGGACGAGGTGTTGCGGGTAATGATGGTCTTGGCCATTTCGATGCGCACTTCGGTGCCCTGGGTCGGCGGGACTTCCTGATACCAGCCGTCGTCCTCGGTCACCGAGCGGCTCGGGGCAAAGCGATTGTGCGGGTTGGCAGCGGTGCCGCGACCGCGCGGCGGCAGAGAGGCTGACATGGCGATACTCCAATAGCTGTATGTGCATACAGTATTCGCTGCCTTCCATTTAGGCCAGTGCCATTCAGCAGCCCGATGGGCACCCGGTGCGCAATTCACAACACTTTGACATCCTCCTTACGGGGTTTTAACCGGAGCGAGCCGAAACTGGCCGTCTCGTACCTTTTCGCTCCTGGTCGCTCCTGCATGTTCAAGTTATGTACCCGTTCACTGCTCTGCCTGGCCTTGCTCGTCGGACTCGTCGAATCCCCGGTCCAGGCGGATGATGCCGCCGGGACGAGGCCTGCTGAATGGGCCCGGCCAGTGGAAAAGGACTACAACCTTTACCAGATGTCCCCTACGCTGTACCGCAGTTCCTTGCCGGACGGCGGGGCTTTGCCCCTGCTGGGCAAACTCAGGATCGGCACGGTCATTACCTTCCTGCCGGAGTCGGATAAGCGCTGGCTGTCCACCCCCGGCATCGAGCAAGTGCAGTTGCCCTATCGCACCAACCATGTCGACGACAGTGACATTCTCCGGGCCCTGCGCGCCGTCCAGGCTGCCGAGGCCAAGGGGCCGGTGCTGATGCACTGCAAGCACGGCTCGGATCGCACCGGGCTGGTGGCCGCCATGTACCGGGTGGTGGTCCAGGGCTGGAGCAAAGAAGACGCCCTGAACGAAATGACGGAGGGCGGCTTCGGTGACAGCCATCACTTCAAGGATGGCGTTCGCTACATGATGCAGGCCGATGTGGAAAAACTTCGCACGGCATTGGCGAACGGCGACTGCAGCACCAGCGTGTTTGCCCTGTGCTCCCTGGAAAGCTGGGTCAATTCAACGACGACGGCGCGACACCTCGATCCTCAGGTTTTGCAGCCGGAGCATTGACCGGCGATGGGCCGATAAAGGCGGCGATGGATTCGGACAGTGGCCGCGAGTCGCCCGGACCAAACACGGTTTCGCGCAGCGCCCGGCCTGTCGCCGGGTTGAACAGGCCGTCGCGCTTGAACCGCTCGAACACGCTGAGGGCCCATTCCTTCGACCAGGCATAGGCGTAAATCTTCGCCGCATAACCGGTCACCATGTAGTCCAGGCCATTGGGCCAGCGTTCGTTCGCGAACGAGGGCAAATGCCCCGTGTGCGCGTTGACCTGGTCGAACACCTGCTGGACGCTACGCCCGTCGCCGTGGGTCCGATGCAGCTCCATATCGAATAACGCATTGCGCAACAGCAAGGCAGTTTCCCAACTGGCCTGAGTATTGGCGAAGGTCAGCAGTTGATCGGCGACCTTCTCCGGCATCGCCGCACCGGTTTGGTAGTGCTTCGACACGCGGACCAGGCATGGCTTGGAGAAGCACCATTGTTCCAACAGCATGCCGGCAAACTCGGACGTATCGCGGGATAGATCGCTGATGCCCGAAATCTCGCGGTACTCGGCCCGGGTCAGCAGATGATGCAGGCAATGGCCGAACTCATGAAACAAAATGCGCAACTGCAGGTGGTCGAGCACGGCTGGCTGGGCACCCGAGCCGCGCGGCAGCCAGCCATGCAGGATTGCGACAGGGTGCCGAGGCCGGCCTTCGGCGGTGATGGAGCGGTTTCGCAGGGTGGTGGTATTGGGGTAGCCGTTGCGGTTCGCGTCGTCGAACGGATCGAAATACAGGTAGCCGATGAGCTGATCCCATTCACGAACTTCGAAAAGCCGCACCTCCGGATGCCAGGTGGCAACGTCCTGACGCTCGATGAAATCCACCCCGAACAGCTCCGTTGCGATCAGCAGCAGTTGTGCAAATGTCGACGCCAAGGGAAACCAGGCACTGAGCGCATGTCGGGAGGTTCCCGCCGCCTGCTGGCGAAGCTTTTCCGTCAGGTACGGATAGTCCCAAGGTTGCAGCTCGCTGAAACCATGCAGGCGGGCAAAGGCCTTGAGCTGTTCGGTGTCTTTGGCAAAAGCGCTTTGGTGCAGGGCGAGTTGCCCGCGCAAGAATGTCGTGACCTGCTCGGCCGATTCGGCTTGTTCTGGCTCGAGCGCCATTTGGGCGAAATTCGCGTAGCCGAGTGCTGTCGCGTACTGGTGTCGATCATCGAGCAATTGTTGGAGAACCTTGCCGTTATCGAACTGGCCGGCGTGGGGCCCCTGGTCCGATGCGCGGGTGCTGTAGGCCACGTACAGTGCTTGGCGCAAAAGGCGGTTGTCGGCGTAGCCCGTGACGATGCCAAATGACTCGTCGCTGAGGACCAGCCGCCATCCGGTGTGCCCAGCCTCGCGCGCCTGGCGGGCCATCTGCTGCTTGAAGGCCGACGGCAGGCCGCTCAACTCGCTTTCATCGTCGAAGGTTTTGCTCCAGGCGTTATTGGCCTTGTGCAGGTTCTCCAGAAACAGTTGTTGAGCCCCTTTGATGCGGCGCTTCAAGGCGTCCAGGTCGGGTCGCGACGTGCGCGCCAGACCGTTCTGGCGAAATTGTCGGAGGATTTTTTCCAGGACGCGTGTGCGCGCCGGTTCGAAATGCTGGGCGATCTGGCTGTCTGCCAGGCGCTGATAGAGTTGGAACAGTTCCGGATGCTGCCTCAGCCAGCGCTGGAAATCATGCAGCCGCGCCGTGCAGTCCAATGAAGCCTGCGTCCATGCGTCCCCGCTTCGGGCCGAGGCCAGAAGGTCCAGTAGGGCGTCGAAACCTTCCAATCGCGTGTGGATTTCATCCATGGCCAGCACCAGGTCATCCCAGGTGGGAAACGCTGCCTGGGTCTTGATGATATGGGCGACCTGGGCACGGCTCTCGGCCAGGATCCGGTCAAGGGCCGGTGAGAAATGCCTGGCTTTGATTCGGTCGAAAGGGGGCAGGTCGTAGGCCTGCAACAGCGGGTTGTCAGCGTGGGGCATGGAAGCCTTCCTGTCAGTGGACTTGATGAACAAGTCTGGGCAGGAAGGCCGTAAGCCCTGCGGTATATATGTACCGCTTCCGGGCCGGGCGGCCCGGAAGGTGATGCCGCAGATGTCAGTCGGTTTTTTTCTTCAACTTGGGGTTGGGGAAAAACTGCACCGCCTGGACCTTGGCGTCCGGCGCTTTAAGCACCGACGTGTTCACGCGGGTGCCCAACTCCTTGGGCACCGACAGGCCTTGCTCGTTGAGTGTGTCGGAATAACCGCAGGCCACACATTCACGGTGCGGTACGCCGTCTTCGTTCCACATCATCAATTTGTCCGGCTCGCTGCAGGCCGGGCAGACCGCCCCGGCGATAAAGCGTCGCTTGGTAATCACAGGTCCCTCACTCATGCTGCCGCGTCCTCGGTCAGGCCGCTGTGGCGCAAGAGTGCGTCAATCGACGGTTCACGGCCACGGAAGTCGACGAACAGCACCATCGGCTCCTGGGAACCGCCACGGGCCAGGATCGCCTCGCGGAAGGCGCGACCGGTGTCGGCGTTGAGCACGCCGTCCTCTTCGAACTTGGAGAACGCGTCGGCTGATAGCACTTCCGCCCACTTGTAGCTGTAATAGCCCGCCGCGTAACCGCCAGCGAAGATGTGGGCGAAGCTGTTGGGGAAACGGTTGTAGGCCGGCGGACGCATGACCGACACCTCGTCGCGCACGCCTTCGAGCACTTGCGCCACGCTGCGGCCGTCACCGTGAGTGGCGTGCAGCTCGAAGTCGAACAGCGAGAACTCCAGTTGGCGAACCATCATCAGGCCGGACTGGAAGTTTTTTGCCGCGAGCATTTTTTCCAGCAGGTCCTGGGGCAACGGTTCGCCGGTTTCGTAGTGGCCGGAAATCAGCGCCAGGCCTTCGGGTTCCCAGCACCAGTTCTCCATGAACTGGCTTGGCAACTCCACCGCATCCCAGGCCACGCCGTTGATGCCGGACACGCCGGCATGTTCGACGCGGGTCAGCAAATGGTGCAGGCCGTGGCCGAACTCGTGGAACAGGGTGGTGACTTCATCGTGGGTCAACAGCGCCGGTTTGCCACTGTCGGCCGGGGTGAAGTTGCACACCAGGTTGGCCACCGGGCTCTGCAGGACGCCTTCGAAGGTGCGACGACGGTCGCGGGCGCCATCCATCCAGGCGCCGCCACGCTTGTTGGCGCGGGCGTAGAGGTCGAAGAAGAAGCGGCCGACGTGCTGGCCGTTTTCCTTGATTTCGAACAGGCGCACGTCCGGGTGCCAGCTGTCGAAGCCTTTCAGTTCGGCGATCTCGATGCCGTACAGACGCTGGACGATGGCGAACAGACCGCTCAGGACCTTGTCGATCGGGAAGTAGGCGCGCAGGGCTTCCTGGGCCACGCTGTAACGCTGCTGGCGCAGTTTTTCACCGTAGAAGCCGCTGTCCCAGCTTTGCAGGTCAGGGCAGCCCTGTTCGGCGGCAAAAGCCTTGAGCTGTTCCAGGTCCAGGGCCGCGAACGGCTTGCTGCGCTTGGCCAGGTCGCGCAGGAAACTGAGGACCTGGTCGCTGGACTCGGCCATCTTGGTCGCCAGGCTCAACTCGGCGAAGTTGGCGAAGCCGAGCAATTGGGCCAGTTCCTGGCGCAGGTCGAGGATCTGTTCCATCACCGGGCCGTTGTCGTTCTGGCCGGCGTTCGGGCCCTGGTCGGAGGCGCGGGTGCAGTAGGCGGCGTAGACTTCTTCGCGCAGGGCGCGGTCTTCGGCGTAGGTCATCACTGCGTAATAGCTGGGGAATTCCAGGTTGATCAGCCAGCCGTCCAGCTCCTTGGCCTGGGCAGCGGCGGCCATTTGCGCCTTGGCCGAATCGGTCAGGCCAGCGAGGGCGGCTTCGTCAGTGACGTGCTTGGTCCAGGCCTGGGTCGCGTCCAGCAGTTGATTGGAGAAGCGGCTGCCCAGCTCGGACAGTTTGCTCTGCACCTCGGCGTAACGCTTCTGCTGCTCCGGTGGCAGGTCGATACCCGACAGGCGGAAGTCACGCAGGGAATGTTCCAGGATGGTTTTCTGCGCCACGTCGAAACCTGCGGCTTCAGGGCTGCTCGCCAGGGCTTCGAAGGCCTGGAACAGCTCGCGGTTCTGGCCCAGCTCGGTGGAGTAGGCACTCAGTGCCGGCAGGCAGGCCTCGTAGGCTTCGCGCAGTTCCGGGCTGTTGCGCACGGCGTTCAAATGACTGACCGGGCTCCAGGCGGCGCCCAGGCGATCATTGAGTTCGTCCATCGCCAATACCAGGCCGGCCCAGGTAGGCTGGCTGCCCTGGGTCTTGAGAATTTCAGCGATGGCGGCACGGTTGTCAGCCAGGATCTGCTCGATGGCCGGTTGCACGTGCTCGGCACGGATCGCCGAGAATGGCGGCAGGTCATAGGATTGCAAAAGAGGGTTGTTCACGCTCACGGTTGACACCTTGGCTGGAAGAAACATGGGCCCATCTTAATTACAATCGACGTTCACCGCAGCTAGCAGCACCTATCAGTAACAAAGAGAGAGCCTATCGTGACCCTTCGCACGTACCAGAATCACAGCCCGCAGTTAGCCCGTGGCGCTTTTGTCGACAGCACCGCGGTGGTGATCGGCGACGTCGAAATCGGCGAAGACAGCTCCGTCTGGCCGCTGACGGTCATTCGCGGCGACATGCACCGCATCCGTATCGGTGCGCGTACCAGCGTCCAGGATGGCTGCGTGCTGCACATCACCCACGCCGGGCCGTTCAATCCCGAGGGCTTCCCGTTGCTGATCGGCGACGACGTGACCATCGCCCACAAAGTCATGCTCCATGGTTGCTCCGTGGGCAGCCGGATCCTGATCGGCATGGGCAGCATCGTCATGGACGGCGCGGTGGTCGAAGATGATGTGATCATCGGTGCCGGCAGCCTGGTGCCGCCGGGCAAACGTCTGGAAAGCGGCTTTTTATATGTGGGCAGCCCGGTGAAGCAGGCCAGGCCGCTGACGGACAAGGAGCGCGCTTTCTTCACTTACAGCGCGGCGAACTACGTGAAGCTCAAGGACCTGCATCTGGCTGAAGGCTACGACCAGGCCTGACGGGTTCGCCTGCCACTTCTATTCATCGTGGCGAGGGAGCTTGCTCCCGCTGGGCTGCGCAGCAGCCCCATTACTCCCAGGAACTGCAATGCATTACCAGACTGTACTCTTCGACCTTGACGGCACCCTCACCGACCCCCGCGAAGGCATCACCCGTTCGATCCAGTTCGCCTTGAGCAAGCTGGGCATCGACGAGCCCGACCTGAGCCGCCTCGAGCATTTCATCGGTCCACCGCTGTTGCAGGCCTTCATGCAGTTTTACGACTTCGACGAAGCGAAGGCCTGGGAGGCGGTGAATTTCTATCGCGAGCGCTTCAAGGTCACTGGCCTATACGAAAATCGCGTCTTCGACGGCGTGATGCCACTGCTGGAAACCCTGGGCGACCAAGGGCGCCAGTTGTACATCGCCACCTCCAAACCCTGGGTCTTCGCCCGGGAAATCGCCCGCCACTTCGACTTCGCCCGGCACTTCAAGGTGATCTACGGCAGTGAACTGGACGGCACCCGCACCAACAAAATCGAGCTGATCGCCCACCTGCTGGCCGAAGAAGGCCTCGACCCGGCCAGCACCCTGATGATCGGCGACCGCAAACACGACCTGATCGGCGCCCGCAGCAATGGCCTGGATGCGGCAGCGGTCGGTTACGGGTTTGGCAGCCGTGAAGAGTTGAGTGCAGAGAGTCCGGCTTATCATTTCCAGACGGTGGATGAATTGCACCGGGCGTTTTTGCGGGGCTGACTGGGCCTCAAGGCGCACACCCATCTGTGGCGAGGGAGCTTGCTCCCGCTCGGCGGCGCAGCCGTCGTAATTCGGCTGATGCGGTTTGTCCGTGGGACTGCGCTGACCATCTTTGGGACGGCTTCGCCGTCCAGCGGGAGCAAGCTCCCTCGCCACAGGTACTAGCCATATCCCGGTCCCCCCAAGTATTGGAAAGCAACGGTTCAAGGCCTGAACTGGCTGGGCGCCACGCCGCTCCAGCGCACGAAGGCGTGGCGGAAGCTGGCGGTTTCGCTGAAGCCCAGTCGTTCGGCGATTCGATAGATCGGCAATTGATCCTCGCAGAGCATCTGCTTGGCCCGTTCGAAGCGCAGTTCGTCCAGCAGTTCCTGGTAGCTGCAGCCCAGGTCCTTGAGGTGGCGTCGCAAGGTGCGTGCCGAGCAGTTCATTTGTTCGGCCAGGCCTTCCAGCCCGGGGGCGGCGTTCAGTTGGGCGTCGAGCAACTGGCGGATCCGTCCCAGCCAGGCCTGGCGTCCGGTGAATTCGGTGTTCTGCCGGCGGCAACGTTCGGCCATGGCGTGATGGGTGACGGAGTCGGCCAGGGGCAAGGGTTGGTCGAGCCAGTGACGCTCGAAGGCGAACGCGTTATCGACGCTGTCGAAGCGCACCGGGCACATGAAGAGCTCGGCGTAGCGCGCCTGGTAATCGGGCGCCGGATGTTCGAAGCGTGCCGCACGCAAGGGCAGTGCATGACCAAGGAGGTCGTTACAGATGACCCTCAGCGAAACCATGCAGAACTCGGCATTGAACACCGCCAGGGCCGGATTCTCCCGATAATCGCTGGCGCTGAACCAGACGTACTGGCCGTCATCGTCCAGGTTCAGTTCGAAGAGTGTTCCCAATAGCGCCGGATAGCGCAGTGCCAGGCGCAAGGCGTCACCTAAGGTGGCACTGGTCAGCAGCGCATAGCCGAGCATGCCGTACGACGAAACGTGCATGCGCAGGCCCAGCTCCAGGCCGATGTCGCGCTTGAGGGCCACGGCGTTGGCGCAGACCTGCATCTCCTGGTTGGTGGTGATGCGCGTATCGGCCCGGCTCAGGTCCGCCGCGCTGATGCCGCTGCCGGCCAACAAGGCATCACTGGGCAAGCCTTCGCTTTTAAAGGTGCTCAGTACCAGTGAGACGGCGTTGAGGGTGGTGAGGTGGGAATGAAGCATGTCCGTTTCCAGCCTGGGGAAGCTGGAAACGGAGCAAGTTATGTGCCGGACGCTTTGTGCTATGACACTGCAGTTGTGGCGAGGGAGCTTGCTCCCGCTCGGGCGCGCAGCGACCGCTGATCATTGGGAGCGCTTCGCGCTCCAGCGGGAGCAAGCTCCCTCGCCACAGGTTAGTGCGGAGCCTGGGTCAGGCGAGTTCGCCACACAGGTCCAGCTCAACCAACCGTCGCACCTCTTCCACGGGCAGACCGGCGCCAATCAATGCCTGCAACTTGCCGAACGCGGCTTCACGGGTCATGCCGCCGCCGGACAGTACGCCAACGCCACGCAAGCGACTGCCAGCCTCGTAAACGTCCAGCTCGACGCCCCCTTCATGGCATTGGGTCACCGCCACGATGACCACACCGCTGTCCCGCGCCCGCTCGAGGCTGGCGAGGAAGGCCGGGTTGTCGCTCGGCCCGGTGCCGCTGCCGTAGCATTCCAGCACCAGGCCCTGGATGCCGCTGCCCAGCAGGCCGTCCAGGATCTCGGCGCTGATGCCGGGAAACAGCGGTAGCGCCGCGATGTTCGCCAGTTGCTTGGGCTGGTTGTAATTCAGCTGCGCCGGCAGCGAGGAGGCTTTGAGGCCGCCGCCCTGGCGTTCGAGGCGCTTGAACGGGTGACGACCAAAGCTGCGCACTTTCGCGCAACGGGTTGGCGCCAGCAGTTCACCATGGAAGTACAGATGCACACCCGGCGCCAGGCCTTGGCCGAGAGCGACCAGCGCACCGCTGAGGTTTTCCCAGGCGTCACTGTCGGTCACGCCGGCAGGCAGCATGGAGCCGGTGAAGCAGACCCGCGCATGCAGGCCCAGCAGTTGGAAACTCATCGCCGCGGCGCTGTAGGCCAGGGTGTCGGTGCCATGCAGGATCAGTACGCTGTCGCAGCCCTGCACATCCACGGCATCGACCACCGCTTCGCGCAGTTGCTGCCAGTAGGCCGGTGTCATGTTGGCGCTATCGATCAGCGGCGACATTTCCCGGAAGCGCCATTGCGGGACGACGAGTTCAGGTTGGCTGTGCAGGTAATCGCGCATCCGCGCTTCGAAACCGGATGCCGGGGCCAGGCCGTGGGCGCTGGCTTGCATGCCGATGGTGCCGCCGGTGTAGAGCACCATGACGTGCTGGGCGGCAGGGTAGGTCGAGCCATTCATGGGGTTGTTCTCCGAGGACGAAAACGGCAGCGTGGGTTAGCTGCCACAACATAAGGTCGAGCATGACGCCGACCTTAGGCTGTGTCACGCCGGACGCAGGGGATGCGTCCGGTTTTTACAAACAGCTTTTACCGATCAGCGTTGCGCTGCGGTCGCGCCAGCAACAGCGGCGTCAGGTTTGGCAACCGGCGCCGAGGGGCTGGCAGGCCAAGCCTTGCGGTCCAGATCCAGGTCCGGGAACTTGCTGGAATCGAACACAGGAGTCTTGATGCCGGCCGAACGCTGGTCATCGTAGTCACGCAGGATGCGCATGCCGACCTTGAACAGCAGGAACAGCGCGATCAGGTTCACGAACGCCAGCAGGGTCATGGTGATGTCGGCGAAGGCGAACACGGTGCTGAGGTTTTCGATGGCGCCCCAGAAAATCAGGACCAGGACCAGTGCGCGGTAGGCGATCAGGGCCTTGCGGTTTTCACCCAGCATGAAGCGCAGGTTGTTCTCGCCCAGATAGTAGTTGTAGAGGATCGAGGTGAAGACGAACAGCGCCAGGGCTACAGAGATGAACATCCGGCCCCAGTCACCCACGACGGCCGCCAGGGAGTTCTGGGTCAGGGCAATGCCATCGCCTTCGAAACCTGGGGTGTAGAAGCCCGACAGCAGGATCAGCAGCGCGGTGCAGGTGCAGATCACGAAGGTGTCCAGGAACACGCTGAACGCCTGTACCACACCCTGGGCAACCGGGTGTTCGACCGACGCGACAGCAGCGACGTTAGGCGCACTGCCCAGGCCGGCTTCGTTGGCGAACACGCCACGCTTGACGCCCATGACGATGGCACTGCCGATCAGGCCGCCAAAGGCCTGGTCCAGGCCGAAGGCGCTCTTGACGATAGTCGCCAGCATGGCCGGTACGTGGTCGAATTGCAGCACGATCACGTAGATGGTCACGGCGATGTACGCCAGGGTCTTGACCGGTACCAGCAGGTCGGCGACCTTGGCGATACGCTTGATCCCGCCAATGAACACCAGGCCCAGCAGCACCGCCAGGCCCAGGCCGGTGTAGGTGGTGTCGAAGCCGAAGGCGTTGTTCAGCGAATGGGTGACGGCATGGGCTTGCAGGCCGTTGAAGGCGAAGCCGAAGGTAACCAGCAGCAGGAACGCCATGATCATGCCCAACCAGCGCTTCTGCAGGCCGTGCTGGATGTAATAGGACGGGCCGCCGCGGAACTGGCCTTCGGAGTCGCAGCGCTTGTAGAGCTGGCCGAGGGAGCATTCGAAGAAGCTGCTGGACATGCCGACCAGCGCGGTCACCCACATCCAGAACACCGCACCAGGACCGCCGAGGGTTACGGCGATACCGACACCGGCGATGTTGCCCGCGCCGACACGACCGGCCAGGCTGAGCATCAGGGCCTGGAAGGAACTGAGCTGGTCAGTGCTGCTTTTCAGGCTGTCACGGAACACCGTGAACATATGAAAGAAATGACGGAACTGGACGAAACGCGAGCGGATCGTGAAGTAGCTTCCGAGCCCGACAATGAGCACGATCAGCACTTTCCCTGAGAGGAAGTCGTTGATGACTTCAAGCATGAGTATTCCTCGCTGTTTTTTGTTTAAGCAAATGCTGGCCATTTGGAAATATCGCGTTACATCGGTCGGCGCGCGGCACAACAGGTGAGGCGATGTTTCGTCCCGGTCCATTTTCGCGGGTTTGTTATTAGTTCGGTTTTCGCATGTTTAAGGATCTCGCTGCAGACGACCGCTCATGCGAAGAGGGGCGGCACTATACCTATCAGTGCGGTGCCCGTCTGCACAGTTGTGGTGCGTCCGACGAAACGAACCCTTTGAAACACCTGGCCTTTCGGTCAGGTTCTTGTGGGAACGAGCCTGCTCGCGTTGGCTGGCGACGCGGTTTACAACGGGCAGCGCGTCGTCGTTTATCGCGAGTAGGTTCCTTCCCACAGGTTCAGTCATCCTTTGCTGCTATCAATTAAAAAAAGGGCTTGGGGAAGATCCCCAAGCCCTCAAAAGGTGAGAGGTGTCTAGTCCCTCGACCTGGTGAGCGGTGGTCGTGTCGATCACGCTTTGAGCGGGACCAGACGCGGAGCAATCATGTTTTCCGGGCGCAGGATGTCGTCGAGCATGGCGTCGTCGAGCAAGCCTTCTTCGCGCACCAGTTCCAGCACGCCGCGGCCACTTTCCAGGGCAACACGGGCGATGCGGGTGGCGTTTTCATAGCCGATGTACGGGTTCAGGGCGGTGACCAGGCCGATCGAATGCTCGACCAGTTCACGGCAGCGCGCTTCGTTGGCGGTGATGCCGACGATGCAGTGCTCGCGCAGCATGTCCATGGCCCGTTGCAGCAGGCGGATCGAGTCGAAGATCTTGAAGGCGATCAGCGGCTCCATCACGTTCAGTTGCAGTTGGCCGCCTTCGGCCGCGATGGTCAGGGCCAGGTCGTTGCCGATGATCTGGAATGCCACCTGGTTGACCGCTTCCGGGATCACCGGGTTGACCTTGCCGGGCATGATCGAGCTGCCTGGCTGGCGGGCCGGCAGGTTGATTTCGTTGATGCCGGTGCGCGGGCCGCTGGACAGCAGGCGCAGGTCGTTGCAGATCTTCGACAGCTTGACCGCGGTGCGCTTGAGCATGCCGGAGAACAGCACGAAGGCGCCCATGTCGGAAGTTGCTTCAATCAGGTCGGCAGCCGGAACCAGCGGCTGGCCGCTGATGGTTGCCAGGCGCTGCACGGCCAGGGCCTGGTAGCGCGGGTCGGCGTTGATGCCGGTGCCGATGGCGGTGCCGCCCAGGTTCACTTCGGTGAGCAGTTCAGGCGCCAGGGTTTTCAGGCGTGCCAGGTCTTCGCTCAGGGTGGTGGCGAAGGCGCGGAATTCCTGGCCGAGGGTCATCGGCACGGCGTCTTGCAGTTGGGTGCGGCCCATTTTCAGGACGTGACTGAATTCTTCACCTTTGGCCGCGAACGCCTGGATCAGGCTGTCGAGGCTGGCCAGCAACGCGTCGTGGCCCAGCAGCAGACCCAGGCGGATCGCGGTCGGGTAGGCGTCGTTGGTGGACTGCGCCATGTTCACGTCGTTGTTGGGGTGCAGGTACTGGTACTCGCCTTTCTGGTGGCCCATGGCCTCCAGTGCGATGTTGGCGATGACTTCGTTGGCATTCATGTTGGTCGACGTGCCGGCGCCGCCCTGGATCATGTCCACCACGAATTCTTCGTGGAAATCGCCGCGGATCAATCGTGCACAGGCTTCACTGATGGCTGCGTGCTTGGCTTCGCTGAGCTGGCCCAGTTCGCGGTTGGCGTCAGCGGCGGCCTGTTTGACCATAGCCAGGCCGACCACCAGCTTAGGGTAATGCGAGATCGGGACGCCAGAGAGACGGAAGTTGTTTACCGCTCGCAGGGTCTGGATGCCGTAATACGCTTGCGCTGGTACTTCGAGTACGCCAAGCAGGTCTTTTTCTGTGCGGAATGATGCAGCGGAGGACATGATGGAAATCATCTCGATAAGGACCCGGTCTGAGCCGGAACGCTGCGAATCCTAGGCTCTCGAAAAAAATAGGGCCAATGCTGTTAAGCACTGGCCTATGCATATTCGGCATAATGTCGGTGTGACGTCGGCGGTGCGACGAACGTGTGACCTGTTTTGGTGCGTTTAAGGGAGGCGTGATGAATCTTGAAAGCAAATGGCTTGAGGACTTCAGTGCCCTGGCCGCTACTCGCAGTTTCTCCCAGGCGGCCGAGCGGCGTTTCGTGACGCAACCGGCCTTCAGCCGGCGAATCCGCAGCCTCGAGGCGGCGCTGGGGCTGACCCTGGTCAACCGTTCGCGCACGCCCGTCGAGCTGACGGCGGCGGGGCAGTTGTTCCTGGTGACGGCGCGTACGGTGGTCGAGCAACTGGGTGAAGTGTTGCGCCATTTGCATCACCTGGAGGGCGGGCAGGGCGAAGTCATACAAGTGGCCGCCGCCCACTCCCTGGCGCTGGGCTTCTTCCCGCGTTGGATCGCCCAACTGCGCAACGAAGGGATGAACATCGCCACGCGGCTGGTGGCGACCAACGTCGGCGATGCCGTCCATGCCTTGCGTGAAGGGGGCTGCGACCTGATGCTGGCCTTCTACGATCCGGATTCGGCCATGCAAATGGACCCGGAAATCTTCCCGTCGCTGCACCTGGGCCAGACCGAGATGCTGCCGGTGTGCGCCGCCGGTGCCGATGGCAAGCCGCTGTTCGACCTTGAAGGCGAGGCCAGCGTGCCGCTGCTGGCCTACAGCGCCGGGGCCTTCCTCGGGCGCTCGGTCAACCAGTTGTTGCGCCAGCGGGCGTTGCGGTTCACCACCATCTACGAGACGGCCATGGCCGACAGCCTCAAAAGCATGGCCCTGGAAGGCCTGGGCATCGCCTGGGTGCCGCACCTGAGCGTACGCGCCGAACTGGCCCGGGGCGAACTGGTGATCTGCGGTGGGACACAATGGCACGTGCCGCTGGAGATCCGCCTGTACCGCTGCGCCCTGGTGCGCAAGGCCAATGTGCGGTTGTTGTGGCGCAAGCTCGAAGGTGGCGTGGCGCAGGGTGTGGCCGGATCCTGAAGACAACGCGGATCCCCTGTGGTGCGGGCTTGAGGCTACCTCAACTCAACAGCACTTGGGCCCACCCTTGCCACCGTAACCAACAGCGCAATCAAGCCAGACAACTACCCTGTGGCGAGGGAGCTTGCTCCCGCTCGGCTGCGCAGCAGTCGCAAAACCGGCTGATACGGTCGGCCTGAAGAACCGCCGGGGCCTGCTTCGCACGCCAGCAGGAGCAAGCTCCCTCGCCACAAGGGATCTGTGGCGTATGCAAATCTTGAGAACACCCAAAACAAACTGTGGGCTTGCTCGCTCCCACAGGGGATTTGTGTCGTTGCTCTGCTGACCTGAGAGTCAATAAAACCGCCCCTTCACCGCAAATGACAGATGGTCGGCGAAAGTGCGTTTAACGCACCATTTTCGGTATACTGCCCGGCCTTCGGTCGGTTCGCCCGGCCATAATTCGTACAACAAGCCACGCCGGTTTCCTGCGTGGCTTGTTGTTTTTTGACGCGCCTGCGGGCGCCCAGAGAGAAGAGGCACGACGATGAGTGCACTGGTTGGCGTGATCATGGGCTCCAAGTCCGATTGGTCCACCCTTAGCCACACCGCCGATATGCTGGAAAAGCTCGGCATCCCTTACGAGGTGAAAGTGGTCTCCGCCCACCGTACCCCGGACCTGCTGTTCCAGTACGCCGAAGAGGCCGAGGCGCGTGGCATCGAGGTGATCATCGCCGGTGCCGGTGGCGCCGCCCATTTGCCAGGCATGTGTGCGGCCAAGACCCACCTGCCGGTGTTGGGCGTGCCGGTCCAGTCTTCGATGCTTTCGGGCGTCGATTCGTTGCTGTCGATCGTGCAGATGCCAGCCGGCATCCCGGTCGCGACCCTGGCCATCGGCAAGGCTGGTGCGATCAACGCGGCCCTGCTGTCGGCGAGCATTTTGGGCGCCAAGCATCCACAATTTCATACCGTGCTGAAAAAATTCCGCGCTGAGCAGACAGACAGCGTCCTGGACAATCCAGACCCACGCATTGCCTGAGGTTGTTGACGAATGAAGATCGGTGTAATCGGTGGCGGCCAGTTGGGTCGCATGTTGGCCCTGGCAGGTACGCCGCTGGGAATGAACTTCGCTTTCCTGGACCCGGCGCCGGACGCCTGTGCTAGCGCGTTGGGTGAGCACCTGCGGGCCGACTACGGCGACCAGGATCACCTGCGCCAACTGGCCGATGAAGTCGACCTGGTGACCTTCGAGTTCGAAAGCGTCCCGGCCGAGACCGTGGCCTTCCTGTCCCAGTTCGTCCCGGTCTACCCGAGCGCCGAGGCCTTGCGGATCGCCCGTGACCGCTGGTTCGAAAAGAACATGTTCAAGGACCTGGGCATCCCCACGCCGGCTTTTGCCGACATTCAGTCCCAGGCCGACCTGGACGCCGCCGTCGCTGCCATCGGCCTGCCCGCCGTGCTCAAGACCCGTACCCTGGGTTACGACGGCAAGGGTCAGAAAGTCCTGCGCAAGCCTGAAGACGTGGTCGGTACGTTCGCGGAACTCGGCAGCGTGGCCTGCCTGCTGGAAGGCTTCGTGCCGTTCACCGGGGAAGTCTCGCTGATCGCCGTGCGTGCCCGTGACGGTGAGATCCGTTTCTATCCGCTGGTGCACAACACTCACAAGGACGGCATCCTCAAGCTGTCCGTCGCCAGCACCGACCATCCGTTGCAGGCCCTGGCCGAGGACTATTCCAGTCGGGTGCTCAAGCAGCTCGATTATGTCGGCGTGATGGCATTCGAGTTCTTTGAAGTGGATGGCGGCCTCAAGGCCAACGAAATCGCCCCTCGGGTACACAACTCCGGGCACTGGACCACCGAAGGCGCCGAGTGCAGTCAGTTCGAAAATCACCTGCGGGCGGTGGCCGGGCTGCCACTGGGGTCGACCGCCAAGGTCGGTGAGAGCGCGATGCTCAACTTCATCGGCAAAGTGCCGGACAGCGAGAAAGTCCTGTCGATCGCTGACTGCCATTTGCATCACTATGGCAAGGCATTCAAGGCCGGGCGCAAGGTCGGTCACGCCAACCTGCGTTGCGCGGACCGGGCGACGCTGGCCCAGCAGATCATCAAGGTCGAGACGCTGATCGCCGAGCAATAATCCGCGCCATCGGTGGAACCATTCGTCGGCTAACCTCTCTCATGGCTAAGTGCCAAAGCCTGATCGGGCTTTGGCATAGCTATCCAATCAGAGGGCAATGCCATGGGAATCATCGGAACCATCTTTATCGGCTTGATCGTTGGCCTGCTGGCGCGGTTCCTGAAACCGGGCGATGACAGCATGGGCTGGATCATGACCATTCTGCTCGGTATTGGCGGTTCGTTGGCAGCCACTTACGGCGGCCAGGCCTTGGGCATCTACCAGGCTGGCCAAGGCGCTGGCTTCATCGGTGCCCTGGTGGGCGCGGTGGTGCTGCTGGTGATCTACGGCCTGATCAAAAGAAACTGATTCAAATGCGATAAAGCCCTCTCTGCCTGGCGCGCAGAGGGGGCTAGAATGCTCGGCGTTTCACTTTCCACTCATTGCCGAGCCCTTTCATGCGCCGTCTAGTGTTGACCCTTCTTCTACTGGGCAGTGGCCTGGCCCATGCTGCCGAGCTGCCGGAAACCGACTGGCTCGAACTGATGCCCAAGTCGGACCAGAAAGCCCTCGAGGCCATGCCCGAGATCGACCACGACTCCCCCGAAGCCAGCGGCACCTTCACCGAAAAAGGTGGCCTGAAGCAAAGTAAAGGCTTGCCGGCGGTGATGTATTCGACCAAGACCGTGGCGTCGATGAACGACAAGCACATTCGTATCGGCGGTTACCCCGTGCCATTGGAAACCGACGCCAAGGGCCGTAGCACGCTGTTTTTCCTGGTGCCTTACCCCGGCGCTTGCATTCACGTCCCGCCACCACCGCCGAATCAACTGGTGCTGGTGCGCTACCCCAAGGGCCTGAAGCTGGATGACATCTATACGCCGTTGTGGGTGACCGGCACGCTGAAGATCGAAAAGGTCGACAACGACCTGGCCAGCGCGGCGTATGCGCTGGATGCGGAGAAGGTGAGGGTGGTGCAGGAGGCGGATTTGTAACCGGCTGGTTGGCGCGACCCAGGATCCAATGTGGGAGCGAGCAAGCTCCCACATTGGTTTTTGTGGTGTGGTTTAGAGCGGCTTGCCGCAGATGCTCACGCCAAGGGTATGGCTGGCGTCGGGCAACAGCGTCACCACATCGTCCATCACATTCGCCGTCTCGATGCATAGCATGTGCTGCCAGCCGTCGTCGGCCATGTCGCTGAAGGCCTTGGCGCGTTCGGTCCAGGGGTTCCAGATCACCGCCGAGCGCGAACCGCTGCTGGCCAGCTCGATCCGGCGTTCCCACTGCGGGTCGATGATGCTCAGCTTTGGTGGGGTATCGAGATAGATGCGGTCGGTCTCGCCAGCAAAGTGCAGGTTGCCGGCCTGGGTGACGGTTTTCCAGTCGTCCAGGGTCTCGATGTAGCTCAGGCCATCGACCCCTTCGACCTGCACGTTGCGCACGTCGCTCACGGCGAAGTAGCTGTGCAGCGCCTGACTGAGGCTGACGGTTTCGCTGCCACGGTTATGACTGGTGAGGCGGATGTGCAGTTGCTCGTCCATCACGATGGTCAGCGTCAGGTCCACCTGGTGAGGCCAGCCCGAGAGGCCGTTTTCGGGGTAGGGCAGCACGAATTCCACCTTGAGGCTTTCGCCTTCGGCTTCGATGCCCTTCAATTCCCAATCCATCGCCCGTACCAGGCCGTGGGCCGTGGCCGGGTCGTTGGTCACGCGCATGGCCTGTACGCTGTCGGGGTTGCGCGTCAGGTTGCCGAACCACGGCCAGCACACCGGCACGCCCGCGCGAATGCTCTTGCCGGCCTTGAACGTGGCCTCGTCGTTGAGCCAGATCAGCGGCGGCTGGCCGTCCACTTGATAGCTGAGGATATGCGCGCCTTGTTGGGCCACCAGCAACTCGGCCTGACCGTGGCGGATGCGCCAGGCGTTCAGTTCATCCAGTTTGACGGCTTCGACGTTGGGCGTAGGCATGTTGCAAATCTCGCTCGGGGAACAGGAACTGCAATGGACCGCAAAACGGCCGCCGTGTTTAACGGGCGCGCGGCGGAACCGAACGGGTCCGACCACTGCCGTCGATGGCGACGAAGACAAACACCGCCTCGGTCACCTTGCGCCATTCACTGGACAACGGGTCGTCGCTCCAGACCTCGACCATCATCTGGATCGAGCTGCGGCCGATTTCCAGCGCCTGGGTATAAAAGGAAAGCTGCGCCCCCACTGCCACCGGTACGAGGAACGCCATGCGATCGATCGCCACGGTGGCCACGCGTCCGCCGGCTACCTTGCTGGCCATGGCGGTGCCGGCCAGGTCCATCTGGGACACCAGCCAGCCGCCGAAAATATCGCCGAAGCCGTTGGTCTCGCGAGGGAGCGCGGTGATTTGCAGGGCCAGGTCGCCTTGCGGGATTGGATCTTCTTGTTCGAGCTCTATCATGCAGGGGGTGCCTCTGACCCGTAACGCTGTCTTGTACTTCAGGTGAATAGCCGTCTTTGTAAAAAACGATTCAGCCCGAACATACTGCGTTCGTCACGTTTTTCGTAAAGGCGTGCCAAAGGGAAACTCTGCGAAACCGGCTGGTTCTGGTACTACGCCACCAACGACGTTTTCGCACAGCAACCCCTTACAGAGTACTGCAAGGTTGCGAGTATATCGGGCGATAGACGTCGAGACGACCACTCGGTTCTGATTTTGACTATCAAATACGCACCTCTATGTGCTTTTTCGAACAATTTGCTATCGTGCCGGACCTGCCCAGGCCCCCCAACCCGTATTGCCAGGGTTGCAGAACCGACTATAAGAGAAGCCCTTGCCATGACCACTGCGCCTTCGAGCACGGCGACGCCCGCACAACCCGCGCGTCCATTGACCCGCAACGATTACAAGACCCTGTCGCTTTCTGCCTTGGGTGGTGCGCTGGAGTTCTACGATTTCATCATTTTCGTGTTCTTTGCCACCGTGGTCGGCAAATTGTTCTTCCCTGCCGAAATGCCTGAGTGGCTGCGCTTGATGCAGACGTTCGGCATTTTTGCCGCCGGTTACCTGGCCCGGCCGCTAGGCGGGATCGTCATGGCCCACTTTGGCGATCTGCTGGGGCGCAAGAAGATGTTCACCCTGAGCATTTTCATGATGGCCGTGCCGACCCTGATCATGGGCCTGCTGCCCACTTATGCACAGATCGGCATGTGGGCGCCCATCCTGCTGTTGCTGATGCGGGTGATCCAGGGCGCGGCCATCGGCGGGGAAGTGCCAGGCGCCTGGGTCTTCGTTTCCGAACACGTTCCGGTGCGCCACATCGGCTATGCCTGCGGCACGCTGACCTGCGGCCTGACGGCGGGGATTTTGTTGGGTTCGCTGGTCGCCACGGCGATCAACAGCCTTTATACACCGGTGGAAGTGGCCGATTACGCCTGGCGGATCCCGTTCTTGCTGGGTGGCGTATTCGGGCTGTTTTCGGTGTATCTGCGCCGCTGGTTGCACGAAACCCCGGTGTTCGCCGAGCTGCAACTGCGCAAGGCCCTGGCCGAGGAAGTGCCGCTGCGGGCCGTGCTGCGTGATCACCGCGGCGCCATCGCCATTTCCATGCTGTTGACCTGGCTATTGTCGGCCGGCGTCATTGTGGTGATCCTGATGACACCGACCGTGCTGCAGACGGTGTACCACTTCAGTCCGACCACCGCGTTGCAGGCCAATAGCCTGGCGATCGTGTGCCTGAGTTTCGGTTGCATCGGTGCGGGTGTGCTGGCCGATCGTTTTGGTGCCGGTCGGGTATTTGTCTTCGGTAGCGGTTTGCTGTTGATCACATTCTGGACCTTCTACCACTGCCTGTTCGATCACCCCGAATGGCTGTTCCCGCTGTATGCCTTGAGTGGCTTGCTGGTGGGTACCATCGGCGCGGTGCCTTATGTCATGGTCAATGCTTTCCCGGCCGTGGTGCGTTTCAGCGGCTTGTCGTTCTCCTACAACCTGGCCTATGCAATCTTCGGCGGATTGACGCCGATGATCGTGACCCTGCTGTTGAAAGAGAGCCCGATGGGGCCGGCGTATTACGTGGCGGCCATCTGTGGGATCGGGATCGTGGTAGGCGGCTACCTTTGGAAGAAAGGGCGCTAGATGGCACTGAACAGGCTTCTGTGGCGAGGGGATTTATCCCCGTTGGGCTGCGTAGCAGCCCCTCATGGCTGGATGCAATCAGCCTGAAGCACCGAGGCGCTGGCTTGAGGGCCGCTTCGCACCCCAACGGGGATAAATCCCCTCGCCACAACATCTTGTAAAACTCGATACTGGCCTTTCATCCAATTGTCATATTTCAGCCATAGAGTGTTCACACGGCTTACCGATACTTGGCCGACTTAACACACCCTATCTGCTAGGAGTAAGGCATGAAACTGAAGCGTTTGATGGCGGCAATGACTTTTGTCGCTGCTGGCGTTGCGACTGCCAACGCGGTTGCCGCTGTTGATCCTGCGATCCCGAGCTACACCAAGACCACTGGTGTATCGGGCAACCTGTCCAGCGTCGGCTCCGATACCCTGGCCAACCTGATGACCTTGTGGGCCGAGAACTACAAGAAGGAATACCCGAACGTAAACATCCAGATTCAGGCCGCCGGTTCTTCCACCGCGCCACCCGCGCTCACCGAAGGCACCTCCAACCTGGGCCCGATGAGCCGCAAGATGAAGGACAACGAGCTGCAGGCTTTCGAAACCAAATACGGTTACAAGCCTACCGCCATCCCGGTTGCCGTGGACGCCCTGGCGGTATTCGTACACAAGGACAACCCGATCAAAGGCCTGACCATGGCTCAGGTTGATGCGATTTTCTCCTCTACTCGTCTGTGCGGCGCCAAGGCCGACGTCAAGACCTGGGGCGACCTGGGCGTGACCGGTGACCTGGCCAACAAGCCAGTCCAGTTGTTCGGTCGTAACTCGGTATCCGGCACCTACGGCTACTTCAAAGAAGAAGCCCTGTGCAAAGGTGACTACAAGTCCAACGTCAATGAACAGCCTGGCTCGGCCTCGGTTGTACAGTCGATCAGCAGCTCGCTCAACGGCGTTGGCTACTCGGGTATCGGCTACAAGACCGCCAGCGTGAAAACCGTTGCCCTGGCCAAGAAAGAAGGCGGCGAGTTCATCGAAGACACCGAAGAAAACGCCCTGAACGGCAAGTACCCGCTGTCGCGCTTCCTCTACGTTTACGTCAACAAGGCACCGAACAAGCCTCTGGCCCCGCTGGAAGCCGAGTTCGTGAAGCTGATCCTGTCCAAGCAAGGCCAGGAAGTCGTGGTCAAGGACGGCTACATCCCGTTGCCAGCCAAAGTGGCCGCCAAGGCACTGGCTGACCTGGGTCTGTCGGAAGGCGGCAGCGTCGCCAAGAAGTAATACCTGAGCCCGGGCCAACGCCCGGACTCCCGTGGGAGTGAAGGTTGCTCCCACAACCCAAATTCCTGTCCGCTGCCGCTTTCTGCCGGCGGCGGATTTGTTGCGTCACTGCATTGTCATCTTTCTGTCATACAGGATCGCTAGGGTGTGCGCATGAATGATCTGGCCAACTCCACAATGACTACGACTTCCCCTCCCAAGCGCATTGACTTCAATACGCCTGAGCTGCAACGCAAGCGCCGTATTCGCGCGCTCAAGGATCGCCTGACCCGCTGGTACGTGCTGGTCGGTGGCCTCGCTGTCCTTGCTGCCATTACGTTGATCTTCTTCTTCCTGGCCTACGTGGTGCTGCCCCTGTTCCAGGGCGCGGACCTGACCGCCAAGGACACGATCACCCCGGCCTGGATGCAAGACGCCGGCAAACCCTTGATGATCTCCATCGAAGAACAGAACCAAGTCGCCATGCGGGTTTCCGACAAGGGCCAGGCGCTGTTCTTCGACATCAGCAGTGGCGCCGAACTGCGCCGCATCGACCTGCCGATTCCGGCCGGCGCCAGCGTGACCGCCATTGGCGAAGACCAGCCCGGCAGCCCGCTGGTGGCAATCGGTCTGTCCAACGGCCAAGCCCTGGTATTTCGTCACACCTATAAGGTCAGCTACCCGGACGGCAAGAAAACCATCTCGCCTGCCGTCGAATACCCTTACGGCGAGACGCCGATTGCATTGAACGAACAGGGCGCGGCCCTGGAACATGTCAGCCTCAACGCCACCGACTCGACCCTGCTGCTGGCCGGTTCCAGCGGTGCCCAACTGCAAGTGCTGTCGCTCACCAGCGAAGAAAACATGATGACCGGTGAGGTCACCAGCGAGCAGACCCGCATCGACCTGCCGCAGATGACCGAGCCGGTGAAGAACATCTTCGTCGACCCGCGTCAGCAATGGCTGTATGTGGTTAACGGACGTGCCCAGGCCGACGTGTTCAGCCTGCGGGACAAGAGCCTCAATGGCCGCTACAAGCTGCTCGAGAACGCCGACGCCCAAGTCACCGCCGCCACCCAGCTGGTGGGCGGGATCTCGCTGATCATCGGCGACTCCAAGGGCGGCCTGGCCCAGTGGTTCATGGCCCGCGATCCGGACGGCGAGTTGCGCTTCAAACAGATTCGTACCTTCCAGATGGGCAGTACGCCCATCGTCGAGATCAGCGCCGAAGAACGTCGCAAAGGCTTTGTTGCGCTCGACGCCGCCGGCAAGCTTGGCGTGTTCCACAGCACCGCCCACCGTACTCTGCTGGTGGACCAGGTGGTCGACGGCCAGGGCCTGTTCGGCATGTCGCCACGGGCCAACCGCCTGATCGTTGAACAGGGCGGCAAGCTGCAACCGTTGACGCTGGACAATCCGCACCCGGAAGTGTCGTGGAGCGCGTTGTGGAGCAAGGTCTGGTATGAAAACTACGACGAACCCAAGTACGTCTGGCAATCGACCGCCGCCAACACCGACTTCGAACCCAAGATGAGCCTTTCGCCGCTGACCTTCGGCACCCTGAAAGCGGCGTTCTACGCGATGTTGCTGGCTGCGCCGCTGGCCATTGCCGCCGCGATCTACACCGCCTACTTCATGGCCCCGGGCATGCGCCGCAAGGTCAAGCCGGTGATCGAGCTGATGGAAGCGATGCCGACGGTGATCCTCGGGTTCTTCGCCGGCCTGTTCCTGGCGCCGTACGTCGAAGGGCACCTGCCGGGTATTTTCAGCCTGCTGATGTTGCTGCCAATTGGCATCCTGGTCGCCGGTTTCGTCTTCAGCCGGCTGCCGGAATCCATTCGCCTGAGAGTGCCGGACGGCTGGGAAAGCGCCCTGTTGATCCCGGTGATCCTGTTCGTGGGCTGGCTCTCGCTGTACATGAGTCCGTACATGGAGGCCTGGTTCTTCGGCGGCGACATGCGCATGTGGATCTCCCATGACCTGGGCATCACCTACGACCAGCGCAACGCTCTGGTGGTCGGTCTGGCGATGGGCTTCGCGGTGATCCCGAACATCTACTCCATCGCCGAAGACGCCGTGTTCAGCGTGCCGCGCGGCCTGACCCTGGGCTCCCTGGCCCTCGGTGCCACGCCGTGGCAGACCATGACCCGCGTGGTCATCCTCACCGCCAGCCCCGGTATCTTCTCGGCGCTGATGATCGGCATGGGCCGTGCGGTGGGCGAGACCATGATCGTGTTGATGGCCACCGGTAACACGCCGGTCATGGAAATGAACCTGTTCGAAGGCTTGCGCACCCTGGCGGCCAACGTGGCGGTGGAGATGCCCGAGTCGGAAGTCGGCGGCAGCCATTACCGCGTGCTGTTCCTGTCGGCCCTGGTGCTGCTGTTGTTCACCTTCGTCATGAACACCCTCGCCGAGCTGATCCGTCAGCGTCTGCGCAAGAAATATTCGTCGCTTTAAGAAAGGTAGAAGTCTGTGAAACAGAACTCCCTGAAAGGATGGTTCAAGAGCGGCGCCCCCGGCGTCTGGATCAGCGGTGGCGCGGTGTCCATCGCGGTCATCATGACCATTGGCCTGCTGGCGGTGATCGCCGTGCGCGGCCTGGGCCACTTCTGGCCGGCGGACCTGGTCCATGCCAACTACAACGTGCCGGGCATGCCTGCGCACCTGGTGGTCGGCGAAGTCGTGCAGAAAGAAGAAGTGCCGCGCGAGCGCCTGAAAAGTGCCGGCCTGCCGGTGCCGGACGAAGGCCCGGAGTTCATGACCCGCGAACTGATCAAGGTGGGTAACCGGGACCTGAACGGCACTGATTTCACCTGGATCGTCGGCGAGTGGCTGACCAACCAGAGCACGCCGCCGGAGCTGATGGCGATCGAGCGCCGTGAGTGGGGCAACTTCTACGGCTACCTGGTCAACGTCAAGGAAGACGGCAAGGTCATCGCCGAAGGCGAGGCCGCGTGGCCGCAACTGCAGGCTCGCGTACAGCGGGTCAACCAGTTGGCCGCCGAGCTCAAGACCCTGGAAAAAGTCGACATCGGTGCAATCAACGCTGGCCTGGAGCGTATTCGCCTGCACGGTCGCAAACTGGAGCTGGACGGTAAGCTCGACGCCGCCGCCCAAGCCGACCTGGAAAGCGAGCGCGCCGAACTCAATGCCCGCTACAAGGACATCGAAGCGCGCCTGGCCGACCTGCATGCACAGTTCAATCGCGACAGCCTGACCGCCCGCGATGCCAACGGCAAGGAAGTGGAAATCGAAATCGGCAAAGTGGTGCACGCCTACCAGCCAAACGGCATGGGCACGTTCACCAAGATGGGTTTCTACGTCAGCAAAGTCTGGGAATTCCTCAGCGACGACCCGCGTGAAGCCAACACCGAAGGTGGCATCTTCCCGGCGATTTTCGGCACTGTGATGATGACCCTGATCATGGCGATGATCGTGACGCCGTTCGGCGTGCTGGCGGCGGTCTACCTGCGTGAATACGCCCGTCAAGGCCCGATGACCCGCCTGATCCGCATCGCGGTGAACAACCTGGCCGGCGTTCCGGCCATCGTCTACGGTGTGTTTGGCCTGGGCTTCTTCGTCTACGTGCTGGGTGGTTCGGTCGACCGCTTGTTCTTCCCCGAGGCCTTGCCGGCGCCGACCTTCGGCACCCCGGGCCTGCTCTGGGCGTCCCTGACCCTGGCGCTGCTGGCGGTGCCGGTGGTGATCGTGGCCACCGAGGAAGGCCTGGCGCGGATCCCGCGTACCGTGCGCGAAGGCTCCCTGGCCCTTGGTGCGACCAAGGCCGAGACCCTGTGGAAAATTGTCCTGCCCATGGCGAGCCCGGCGATGATGACCGGGATGATCCTCGCCGTGGCCCGTGCTGCCGGTGAAGTGGCACCGTTGATGCTGGTAGGCGTGGTGAAACTGGCCCCGTCGCTGCCGCTGGACGGCAACTACCCGTATCTGCACCTGGACCAGAAGATCATGCACCTGGGCTTCCATATCTATGACGTGGGCTTCCAGAGCCCGAACGTCGAAGCGGCGCGACCGCTGGTGTACGCCACGGCGCTGCTGCTGGTGCTGGTGATCGCCACGCTCAACCTGTCGGCAGTGTGGATCCGTAACCACCTGCGCGAGAAATACAAAGCGTTGGATAGCTAAAAGTCATTAGCCACAAGCGGCAAGCTACAGGCCGCTTTTGCTCAAACTTGCAGCTTGCAGCTAGAAGCTTGCAGCTACGAACGGAGTGAGACCATGCAACACGAAGCACATACACACGGCATCAACATGTCGGCCCTGGGCCGCGACAAGCAGAGCCTGAACCTGGCCGAAGAAACCGTCGCCATCGAAGTGCCCGGCCTGAACCTGTTCTACGGCCAGAAGCAGGCACTGTACGACGTCAGCCTGAACATCCCGAAACAGCGCGTCACCGCGTTCATCGGTCCATCGGGCTGCGGCAAGTCAACCTTGCTGCGCACGTTCAATCGCATGAACGACCTGGTGGACGGCTGCCGCGTCGAAGGGGAAATCAACCTCTACGGCAACAACATCTATCGCAAGGGCGAAGATGTGGCCGAGCTGCGTCGTCGCGTGGGCATGGTGTTCCAGAAGCCCAACCCGTTCCCGAAAACCATTTACGAGAACGTGGTCTACGGCTTGCGCATCCAAGGCATCAACAAGAAGCGCATCCTCGACGAAGCCGTGGAATGGGCCCTCAAGGGCGCGGCGTTGTGGGATGAGGTCAAGGACCGCCTGCATGAGTCGGCCCTGGGCCTGTCCGGCGGTCAACAGCAGCGCCTGGTGATCGCCCGCACCATCGCCGTGGAGCCGGAAGTGCTGCTGCTCGACGAACCCTGCTCGGCCCTGGACCCGATCTCGACGCTGAAAGTCGAAGAGCTGATCTACGAGCTCAAGTCCAAGTTCACCATCGTCATCGTGACCCACAACATGCAACAGGCGGCGCGGGTTTCCGATTACACCGCGTTCATGTACATGGGCAAACTGGTGGAGTTCGGCGACACCGATACGCTGTTCACCAATCCGGCCAAGAAGCAGACCGAGGACTACATTACCGGTCGTTATGGCTAGTCGAGGTCGCTGCATGGCCGCATGCGATAACAGGACTCAACATTTAACTGCTTGAAGCTTGCAGCTTGAAGCTTGCAACTTTCGCGGAGCGAACAAGATGATTTCGAAGGAAGGCCTTACTCACCATATTTCCGCACAGTTCAACGCCGAGCTGGAGGAAGTGCGCAGTCACCTGCTGGCCATGGGCGGGCTGGTGGAAAAGCAGGTCAACGACGCGGTGACCGCGCTGATCGAGGCCGATTCGGGCCTGGCCCAGCAGGTGCGCGAGATCGACGACCAGATCAACCAGATGGAGCGCAACATCGACGAGGAGTGCCTGCGCATCCTGGCCCGTCGTCAGCCGGCCGCTTCCGACCTGCGCTTGATCATCAGCATTTCCAAGTCGGTGATCGACCTGGAGCGGATCGGCGACGAAGCCACCAAGATCGCCCGTCGAGCCATCCAGTTGTGCGAAGAAGGCGAAGCGCCGCGCGGTTACGTCGAGGTGCGCCATATTGGCGACCAAGTGCGCAACATGGTCCGCGATGCACTGGACGCCTTTGCCCGCTTCGACGCCGACCTGGCGTTGTCGGTGGCCCAGTACGACAAGATCATCGACCGCGAATACAAGACCGCCCTGCGGGAGCTGGCGACTTACATGATGGAAGACCCGCGCTCCATCTCCCGGGTATTGAGCATCATCTGGGTGCTGCGTTCTCTGGAGCGCATCGGCGATCATGCGCGCAACATCTCGGAACTTGTCATCTACCTGGTGCGCGGCACCGATGTCCGGCATCTGGGGCTCAAGCGCATGAAGGAAGAAGTTGAGGGCACCCCGTCCGAAACTGCTAATGTTCCGGGCGAAACTGACGATAAGTAAGATTGCCAGGAAAAGTGCCCGGCCTTCTGGTCGGGCTTTTTTTTGGGTTTTTTTTAATCGAAAGCAGCACCCCGCGAACGAAAAGTCCCGGCGTGACTGAAGGTTTTTGGCGATGTGCCATCAGTAAAAGCGGTATGCTTGCCGGGATTTTTTAGAGGTGTATCTGGATGAGTAAGGTCAGTGTGTTGGTCGTGGACGATGCTTCGTTCATTCGTGACCTGGTGAAGAAGTGCCTGCGCAACTACTTCCCGGGCGTGCGCATCGAAGATGCGGTGAACGGCAAGAAAGCCCAAGCCCTGCTGGCTCGCGAAGCGTTCGACCTGGTGTTGTGCGATTGGGAAATGCCGGAAATGTCCGGGCTGGAACTGCTGACCTGGTGTCGCCAGCAGGACAACCTTAAGGGCATGCCGTTCGTGATGGTCACCAGCCGCGGCGACAAGGAAAACGTGGTCCAAGCCATCCAGGCCGGCGTTTCCGGCTACGTCAGCAAGCCGTTCACCAACGAGCAGCTACTGACCAAGGTCAAGCAGGCCCTGCATAAGGTCGGCAAGCTCGACACGCTGATGAACAGTGCCCCGACCAAGATGAACTCGGCGTTCGGCAATGACTCCTTAAGCGCCCTGACGGGCGGCAAGGCTCCGGTTGCCGCTGTGGCTTCGGCCCCCGCCCCCGCCGCCCCTGCTGCAGCCGCTCCGGCGCGTGGCTTGCTAAACAGCCCACCGGTCAAGGCGCCGGTAGCCGCCACCGCTTCGTCGGCCAACCGCGGCCAAGGCCAGTTGCGCCTGTCCAGCGGTACCCAGCAATGCGTGATCAAGGCCCTGAGCCTCAAGGAAGCGCTGCTGGTGGTCAAGCGCTCCGACTCCCTGCCGCAAGTCCTCGAAGGTGCGGTGCTGGACATGGAGCAGGGCGACAACGCTGAAACCGCTCGTCTCAACGGCTACCTGCACGCCATTGTCGCCCATGAACAGACGCCCGATAGCGAATGGCTGCAGTTGACGTTCCGCTTCGTCGACAAAGACCCGCAGAAACTCGACTACATCTCCCGCCTGATCGCCCGCGGCACCGCGCAGAAGCACTTCGTACCGGGCGCCTGATACAGCCGCAGATCGTTCCCATGCTCCGCGTGGGATGCCTCTACGGACGCTCTGCGTTCGGCGCTTGAGGGGACGCGGAGCGTCCCGGGCTGCATTGCCACGCAGAGCGTAGGAACGATCACCAACACCGATCGCTGATCCAATTTTGAAACATCCGTCGACTACGCTGGTCCATCCCAGCTGCTAGGCTGCTGTGCAGGCCTTCATTTTTCGACAGAACTTTACCCATGCTCGCTCCCCTGCTGTTTGCCTGTGGTCTTGTCCTGGCCTCCACCTCGGCCGTGGCCATGACGATCTACAAATCCACCGATGCCAATGGCGTGGTGTCCTATAGCGACCGCCCCAGCAAGGGCGCCCAGGTGTTCGTGTTCCGCGACCGCATGGTCGAGCGCCTGGAGCGACAGGTGTTCCTGGATATCAAGAAGCAGAATGGCGCGGACGCGGTGTTCGTGCGCAACGATTTGTATGCGCCGGTGGAGATCGAGTTGAGTTTCGCCGGGCTGCGCAACGTCAGCGGGGCACCGAGCAGGCCGATTCGTCGGGTGCTGCCGGCGCGCAGCAACCTGCGCCTGGCGCTGCTCACGGCCACTCAGCCCGGGAGGCCGCTGGTCTACACCCCAAGGTTCGAATATTCCCTGGGCGACCCCGCCGGCGCGGCACAGGCTTATCAGTACCCGTTACCGTGGCGTGGCGGGCCGTTCCGGCTGAGCCAGGGTGCCAACGGCCAGTACAGCCATTACGGCCCGAAGAACCGCTACGCCATGGACATTGCCATGCCCGTGGGCACGCCGATCATCGCGGCGCGGGGCGGCGTGGTCATCAAGACCGAAAACGAGCAGACCGGCCGCGGGGACGATCCTTCGGGCAACTTCGTGCGGGTGCTGCACGATGACGGGACCATGGGCGTCTACCTGCACTTGCAGAAAGGTTCGGTGAGCGTACGGGAAGGGCAGCGGGTCGGGGTGGGCACGCCGTTGGCGTTGTCGGGCAATACCGGCAACAGCTCAGGCCCGCACCTGCATTTCGTGGTGCAGCGCAATACCGGCCTGGGGCTGGTGTCGATTCCCTACCAGTTCAATCAACCGGTGGGCGACCTGCCCAACTTTGCGTTGGGCAAGCAATAATCCAGGTCACGCCGATCCCCTGTGGCGAGGGAGCTTGCTCCCGCTCGGCTGCGAAGCAGTCGTCGCTTTTGGGGCCGCTTCGCTGCCCAGCGGGAGCAAGCTCCCTCGCCACAGGGATCGTGTTAGAGGCTTGGGGGCCGGTCGATACTCAATCGAGCATCAACACCTTCGCCAGGATGATCTTGGGTCCTTTCATCTTCTTGATGATGATCCGCAGGCCTTCGACTTCCAGCACTTCTTCCTCTTCCGGCACGCGCTTGAGGGTTTCATAGACCAACCCAGCCAAGGTTTCGGCTTCGATGTGGTCCAGGTCGATCCCCAGCAGGCGCTCGACCTTGAACAGCGGCGTATCACCCCGTACCAGCAGCTTGCCCGGCTGGTAGGCCAGGATGCCGCGTTCGGCTTTGCGGTGTTCGTCCTGGATGTCACCCACCAACACTTCCAGCACGTCTTCCATGGTCAGGTAACCGATGATGTTGCCGTCGGCTTCCTCGACCAAGGCGAAGTGCGAACCGCCCTTGCGGAACTGCTCCAGCAATTGCGATAGCGGCATGTGCCGCGACACCCGCTCCAGCGGCCGGGTCAGTTCGGCCAGGTTGAACGACTCGGGAATGTGATCCAGGGCCGCCAGTTCCAGCAGCAGGTCCTTGATGTGCAGCAGGCCGACGAACTCCTGGCGCTCGCTGTCATACACCGGATAACGGCTGAACTTGTGGCGCCGGAACATCGCCAGGATTTCCTTGAGCGGCGCGTTGAATTCCAGCGTCACCAGGTCTTCCCGGGAGTTGGCCCAGTCCACCACTTCCAGCTCGCCCATTTCCACGGCCGAGGCCAGCACGCGCATGCCCTGGTCGCTCGGGTCCTGGCCACGGCTGGAGTGCAGGATCAGTTTCAGTTCTTCGCGGCTGTAATGGTGCTCGTGATGCGGGCCGGGCTCACCTTGGCCGGCGATGCGCAAGATGGCGTTGGCGCTGGCGTTGAGCAGGTAGATCGCCGGGTACATCGCCCAGTAGAACAGGTACAGCGGCACGGCGGTCCACAGCGACAGCAGCTCGGGTTTGCGAATGGCCCAGGATTTGGGCGCCAGTTCACCGACCACGATGTGCAGGTACGAAATGATGAAGAACGCGGTGAAGAACGACACGCCCTTGATCACTTCCGGCGACTCTACGCCGACCGCGCCCAGCAACGGCTCGAGGATATGGGCGAACGCCGGCTCACCGACCCAGCCCAGGCCCAGGGAGGCCAGGGTGATACCCAACTGGCACGCCGACAGGTAAGCGTCGAGCTGGCTATGAACGGTGCGCAGGATGTGCCCGCGCCAGCCGTTCTGCTCGGCAATGGCTTCGACCCGGGTCGAGCGCAGCTTGACCATGGCGAATTCGGCCGCAACGAAAAAACCGTTGAGCAAAACCAGGATCAGAGCAAAAAGAATCATGCCGAATTCGGCGAAAAGTGTGACGAGGGACAAGCCAGGGGAAGGGTCCATGATGGAGTTTTGCGGGTTCCGTATAGTCGTAGGAATTGAAAATGAGCGCCTGAAAAGGCAGGCACAAGTCAGTCAATGTAGCGGCTGACTTGGCGATTGCCTAGGGGGCGTGCTCAATCAGCGGGGCGGGCGAGGCGTGCGCGAACCACCTGGGTCGGAGCGAAATGGCAGGTAAAGGTGCTGCCATGGCCGGGTACGCTGCTGATTTCCATGCGGGCGCGATGGCGCAGCAGGACGTGTTTGACAATGGCCAGGCCCAGCCCGGTGCCGCCGGTATTGGAGTTGCGGCTGGAGTCGACACGGTAGAAACGTTCGGTCAGGCGCGGCAGGTGTTTGCTGTCGATGCCAATGCCCGAATCACGCACGCTCAGGTGCGCGCCTTGCTCATCGCCCCACCAGCGCACATGGATCCGGCCTTGCTCCGGCGTGTATTTGACCGCGTTGAACACCAGGTTGGAAAACGCACTGCGCAGTTCCGCCTCGCTGCCTTTGAGCTGCACGGCCGCATCGGCTTCCAGGGTGATGGTCTGCTGCTTGGAGCCGGACAGTTCCTGCGCGTCTTCGACAATGGTTTGCAGCAAATCGTCGATGGGCACTGGCTGGTTGTCCGACGGGTAATCGGTGGCTTCCAGCTTAGCCAGCAGCAACAAGTCGTTGAGCAGGGTCTGCATGCGCCCGCTTTGCTGGTGCATCTGCTGCAAGGCCCGGCTCCAGCGCGGGTTCACTTCCTCGACGTTGTCGAGCAGGGTTTCCAGATAACCACAGATCACCGTCAATGGCGTGCGCAGTTCGTGGGAGACGTTGGCGATGAAGTCCTTGCGCATCTGTTCCAACTGATGGATGCGCGTGACGTCGCGTACCAGCATCAAATGCTCATTGTTGCCATAGCGCGTGATGTACAGCTGGATACGTAGCCGATCATTGGTGGGCGAAGGAATCTCCAGGGGCTCGGCGTAATTGGCCTGCTCGAAATATTCCTTGAAGCGCGGATGACGTACCAGGTTGGTCACCGGCTGGCCGCTGTCCTGTGGCGTCTTGAGGCCCAACAGGGTTTCGGCGGCGCGGTTCCACCATTCCAGGTTGCCATCGCTGTCGAGCATGATCACGGCGTCTTTGAGTGCCGCAGTGGACTCCTGGACACGGTCGATCACCGCTTGCAGGCGCCCGCGCACGCGCTGGTCGCGCCGTTGCAGGTGGTAAATGCTGTCGAACACCTCACCCCACAGGCCATAGCCGTCGGGCGGGGCTTCGTCGGGTTGGTGCAGGCGTAGCCATTCATGCAGGCGCAACAATTGCTTGAGGGTCCAGGCCAGGTAAAGCCCCAGGCCCGCGGCCAGGCTCCAGCCGTAGTAGCCGCTGACCAAGCCGATCACCAGACAGCCGGTCACCAGCAACAACATGTGGCGAATCAGGGTGCCATGCCAGTTTTGATTCACGTGACGCGCGTCCTTGTCAGCTTGTCGGGCGGTAAGGGCTCGGATCAGGCCTTGGTAGAAAAACGATAACCGGTGCCGCGCACGGTTTGTACCAGATTTTCGTAGGCGTCGCCGAGGGCCTTGCGCAGGCGTCGGATGTGCACATCCACGGTGCGCTCTTCCACGTAGACGTTACCGCCCCAGACCTGGTCCAGCAGTTGGCCACGGGTGTAGGCACGCTCCTGGTGGGTCATGAAGAATTGCAGCAGGCGGTATTCCGTGGGGCCCATCTCGGCGGGCTTGCCGTCGATGGTCACGCGGTGACTGATGGGGTCCAGCAGCAGGCCGCCGACCTCGATCGGTGCTTCGCCGTCGGTGGGGCCAGCGCGACGCAGCACGGCCTTCAGGCGCGCCACCAGCTCCCGTGGGGAAAACGGCTTGGTGATGTAGTCGTCGGCGCCGACTTCCAGGCCCTGGATCTTGTTGTCCTCTTCGCCCTTGGCGGTGAGCATGATGATCGGAATATCACCGGTCAGCTCGTCGCGCTTGAGGCGTCGCGCCAGTTCGATGCCCGAAGTGCCGGGCAGCATCCAGTCCAACAGAATCAGGTCGGGCTTGCGGTCGACGATGATGGCGTGGGCCTGTTGAGAGTTTTCTGCTTCCATGCAGTCATAGCCGGCCATCTCCAACGCAACGGCGATCATCTCGCGGATGGGCGCCTCGTCGTCGACGATCAGAATGCTCCTGCCAACCATGGGGTAATCCTCTTGTCATTTAACTGTCTTGCGCCGCATTAGATAACGGAATTATTGCAGTCGTGTGACAGTTATTTCGTGGGCGGGCAGTGAAAGGGATCCTGGGCTACGCTTTTCAGTCCGAATCCTGACAACCACACAAGAAGGTTTCCATGACTTACCTTACCCAATCCATCCGGGCACTGGCGGTAACGGCTGCCCTGGCGCTGCCGACATGGGCATTCGCGGCTGAGCCGGCGATGGTCGATAAAGAGAAGGGCATACTGACGGACCACCAAAACATGACGTTGTATACGTTTGCCAAAGACTCGGGCGGCAAGTCGATGTGCAACGACAAGTGCGCCGCCAACTGGCCGCCGCTCATGGCCGAAGAAAGCGACAAGTCCATGGGCAAATGGACCGTGATCACCCGCGATGACCGAAAGAAGCAGTGGGCCTACGATGGCAAGCCGCTGTACACCTTTGTGAAGGATACAAAGGCCGGTGACATGACCGGTGACGGCTTGATGGACGGCGCCTGGAAGGTCGCCAAGCCCCACTGACGGGCACGGCGCCGAGCGGATGCTCTTGTGGCGAGGGAGCTTGCTCCCGCTGGGCTGCGTAGCGGCCCCAAGATTTTGCGGTTGCTGCGCAACCGAGCGGGAGCAAGCTCCCTCGCCACAAAGGCTTTCATGACCCAAGGTTCACCGCTGGGTCATAGGCCTCAGCGCAACGCATAATCCAGCACAATCCCCACGAAAATCGCCAACCCGGCCCAATGGTTGTGCAAAAACGCCTGGAAGCAGCGCATCCGGTCCCTGCCACGGGTGTACCAGAACTCCCAGGCGAAGCACGCGGCAGCGGCCACCAGCCCCAGGTGGAACCAGCCGCCCAGTTGGAACTTCGACCCGGCCAGCAACAGGCAGCCCAGTGCCAGGCCTTGCAACGTCAGGATGATCACCCGGTCGGCATCGCCAAACAGGATCGCCGTGGACTTCACCCCGATTCGCAAGTCATCGTCCCGGTCGGTCATTGCGTAATAGGTGTCGTAGCCCACCGTCCACAGCAGGTTGGCGATGTACAGCAACCAGGCGGCGGCCGGCAGATGACCGGTTTCGGCGGTGAACGCCATCGGCATGCCCCAGGAGAACGCCGCGCCCAGCACCACTTGCGGGTAGTAGGTATAGCGCTTCATGAACGGGTAACTGAACGCCAGCGCCAAGCCACCGAGTGAGAGCAGGATAGTCGGGGCGTTGGTGCACAGCACCAGCAGGAAACTCACGCTCATCAGCACGGCGAAGAACACCAGCGCCTCTTTCGAACTGATCTTGCCGCTCACCAGCGGGCGCTGCTCGGTGCGCTTGACGTGACCGTCCACCTTGCGGTCGGCCCAGTCATTGATCACACAGCCGCCGGCGCGGGTCAGCACCACGCCGAGGACGAAAATCACCAGGTTGGCGATGGACGGTGAGCCTTCACCGGCAATCCATAGCGCCCACAACGTCGGCCACAGCAGCAGGTAGATGCCAATGGGCTTGTCCATGCGGGTCAGTTGCACGAAGTCCCAGGCCCGCGGGTTCAGGCGGTTCAAGGATTTGAGCAGTTGCACGTACATCAGCAATTCTCCGAATAGGCACGGGCGACGGTCCACAGGCGCGGCAGGAAAATTTCCGCCACCAGCACGCTCAATGCACCGCGGTCGAAACGTGAGCGGCGACCCCACAGCCCGCTGGCGCGCACTTCTTCGGGCAACCCGGCGTCGGGGTAATGGCAAACTTCGATGGCTCGGCGCTGGAACGCCTGGTCACAAAATAGCAACTCCCCCAGGGAACGGCTGCCCAGTTCGTCCATCTGCAAGCCGTCACCCTGCAAGGCGCTGCGCGCCGCCACACTGCGGGCGAACACCCACGGCTGGTCATGGCCGCGCAGATACACCTCGCGTACCCAGCCTTCGCTACCCTCGGCCAGGTCCAGGGCGGCGCATTCGTCGGCGCGCAACGGCTGCCAGCCTTCGAACAACGGCGTCACGCTGAAATGGCCGTCCGACAGGCGCGTCAGGCGCCGGGTCAGGGAGCCTTCGTCGAACAGCCAGTCGAGGACACCCGCATCGGGCCGGGGCGACAGCAGGGGTTGGGGCAGCCATTGGAGTGTTGGAAATATCGAATTTGTATGCGGCACGAGGGTCTTGATAGGCAACAAATGAGGCCGCGAGCTTACCATGACGGTCGCCGATTTTGACGGCTCCGGCCTGCTGCACTGCCGATCGTGCTTGCATCTGCGACGACCGATCAGTACAAAACGCCCTGAGCCGGAAAACAGCCTCGAGCGACCCTATACCGGCAAACGCCTGACACCTGAGGAAGTACCTGAATGAAAAAGTGGCAATGTATCGTCTGCGGCCTGATCTACAACGAAGCCGACGGTTGGCCGGATGATGGCATCGCACCTGGCACCCGTTGGGAAGACGTACCGGCAGACTGGCTGTGCCCGGACTGCGGCGTCGGCAAGATGGATTTCGAAATGATCGAAATCAACTGATCGTTTCTCAACTGGCATGGAAAGCATCACATGGAGAGCAGCATGAGCGCACCTGTCGTCATCGTCGGTACGGGGCTGGCCGGTTACAACCTGGCCCGGGAATTTCGCAAACTCGACAGCGAAACCCCATTGCTGCTGATCAGCGCCGATGACGGTCGCTCGTACTCCAAGCCCATGCTTTCCACGGGCTTTGGCAAAAACAAAGACGCCGACGGCCTGAGCATGGCCGAGCCCGGGACCATGGCCGAGCAACTGAAGGCCGAAGTGCGCACCCATACCCGCATCAGCGGCATCGACCCGGGCCACAAACGGCTGTGGATCGGCGAAGAAGCGGTGAGCTACCGCGACCTGATCCTGGCCTGGGGCGCCGAAACCGTGCGCGTGCCGGTGCAGGGCGATGCCGCGGACCTGATCTTCCCCATCAACGACCTGGAAGACTACGCACGCTTTCGCGCAGCGGCGACTGGCAAACGTCGCGTGCTGCTGCTCGGCGCCGGGCTGATTGGCTGCGAGTTCGCCAACGACCTGATCCTGGGTGGCTATGAAGTGCAATTGGTGGCGCCGTGCGAGCAAGTCATGCCGACCCTGCTGCACCCGGCCGCCGCTGCGGCTGTACAGGCCGGGCTGGAAAGCCTCGGCGCGCGCTTCCACCTGGGGCCGGTACTCAATCGCCTGCAACGGGTCGCCGATGGGTTGGAAGCCCACTTGTCCGACGGCCAGGTGATTGCCTGTGACCTGGTGGTCTCGGCCATCGGCTTGCGTCCCCGCATCGACCTGGCCGCCGCTGCCGGCCTGGTGGTCAATCGCGGCGTGGTGGTCGACCGTCACCTCAAGACCTCCCACGCTAACATCTACGCTCTGGGTGACTGCGCCGAGGTCGATGGCTTGAACCTGCTATATGTCATGCCGCTGATGAGCTGCGCCCGGGCCCTGGCCCAGACCCTGGCCGGCAACCCGACGGCCGTCAGCTACGGCGCCATGCCGATTACCGTGAAAACCCCGGTGTGCCCACTGGTGGTGTCGCCACCACCGCGAGGTAGCGAGGGCGTGTGGAGTGTCGAAGGGCAGGGCGCGGACATCAAGGTGTTATGCCGCGACGCTCAAGGCAATCTGTTGGGGTACGCCCTGACAGGCACGGCGGTGATGGAGAAACTGGCACTGAACAAGAAACTTCCACCCCTGCTGGCGTAAATACTGGTCGTTCTGTCGCAAAAACCCTACTTTTGGTCCCACAAAGGTCGCCCGGCCACTGGCGCCGTTTTCGGCACCGTGCCATCCTCACTCCCGTCTGCCGCAGAGTAGAGCCTGCGGCGCCTTAGGGGCCGTTCCAAAGAGAACGGCACGGACATAACAACAAAAAAACCGTCAAAGGGGCTTCATTCATGCGTAAACCAGAACTCGCCGCCGCCATCGCGGAAAAAGCAGACCTCACCAAAGAACAAGCCAACCGCGTCCTCAACGCCGTCCTCGAGGAAATCACCGGCGCCCTGCACCGCAAGGATAGCGTCACCCTGGTGGGCTTCGGCACTTTCCTGCAACGCCACCGCGGCGCCCGCACTGGCAAAAACCCACAGACCGGTGAGCCGGTGAAGATCAAGGCCAGCAACACCGTTGCCTTTAAACCAGGCAAGTTCCTGAAAGAAAGCGTCAACCCGTAATTGCTGCAAGTACCTCAGCCAGGGGGGAAGAAAGTGGCAATCAAAAGGGCATACCGATGAATCGGTATGCCCTTTTTTGTGCTGGGGGGGGTGGCGAGGGAGCTTGCTCCCGCTCGGCTGCGAAGCAGTCGTCGCTTTTAGGGCCGCTTCGCGACCCAGCGGGAGCAAGCTCCCTCGCCACGGGATTTGGGGATGCCCCTGTGCGAGCTTGCTCGCGATGACGTCTGCCTAATCTGCAGAAGTCTTCGGCGCTGCCAACGCCTTCAAGGCCGCCTTGCGTTCCTCTATCGGCAATTTGCCGAGCTTTGCCACCGCTGCGTAAAACCTGATCCAGTCCCCGCCCTCCCGCCTGAACAGCGCCGCAAACGCCGGCACCCACTGGTCATACAGCCCGAACGGCAGCAGCCGTGCATTGTTCAGTGGGGCATAGACCCAGGCATCGTAGCGTTTGTCACCGGCCCATTGAGTGTCCCGCAACCGCTCATAGTCGGTGCGCAGGCGTTCGAATGCCTGTGCCTTGCGTTGTCGCATCTGTTCGGTCGGCAGGGGTTGGGTGTAGAGCGCTTCCAGGCGCTGGCGGGTGTCGAGAATCAATTGGATGAATTGGTCGCGCTGGCGCGCGTGCTTGCCGTTATCCGGCGCCAGCCCACGACTGGCGCGCCATTGCCGGCTGCCTTCCTGCTCGACGAAGGTGGCGAAGGACTCATTGAATTCGGTGTCGTCCTTGACATAAAACCGCTGGTGCGCCAGTTCATGAAAGATCAGCGTCGCCAGGCGTTCGTCGCCCCAATGCATCATCGAACTCAGGATCGGATCGTTGAACCAACCCAATGTCGAGTAGGCCTCCACACCACCGATCGACACGTCCATGCCCTGCAAACGCTGCAATGCGGCCTCGCCACGGGCGGCTCCCTGGCTGTAATAACCGCGATAAGCCACGCAACCGGCAATGGGGAAGCAATGATTTTGCGGCGCTAGGGAAAACTCTGGCGTGGTGAAGACATTCCAGACTACGAACGGCCGGCCAATGTCTGCATACAGGCGATAACTTTTATTGTCCGGCAAATGCAGGTGATCACTGGCGAACGTCCGTGCCTCACGCGCCTGGGTCAGGTGCGCCTTCAGTTGAGCATCGCGAGCAGGGTCGGCAATGACCTGGTCGATAGGCTCCCGGGCTTGCAACAACCGCAATTGCCCACCGACGAGCTGGCTGTAATAACCGACGCTTGAGCAACCGTTCAGTAACAAAAGCAGGAGACCTGGAAACAAAATCCGGAAAGCACGGTCGAGTAACCGATGGCTTGAATGCGGCCTGATCAATTGGAATCACCCTGGGAAGTCTGCCCACAAGACTATCTCGCTTGCCTGGAGCTTCGCTATGCGCGTGTTGATGCTGACGAGCGGCCTGTTGCTGCTGACCGGTTGCGCCGGTTTGCCTGATCCTGATCCATCCCAAGCGTGGATCGACCTGGGAAGCCAGCAGGACACCGCGCTGCAAGCGCTAAAAGTCGATGACAAGACGTCCATCGACCGGCGCTACTTCGAAGTGCAACCCGGCAGCCATGAACTGACGGTGCGTTATCAATTTGCCGTCGAGCCCGGCAACATCGGCCCGGATGCCGAGCCGCTGTGGCGCGATTGCCGGTTGAACGTGAAATTCAAGGACTTCAACGCCGGCCAACGTTACCAGCTGCAGGCCGGCAGCATTGGTTTCCGGCCATGGGCCAAGCTTTACGATCAGCAACGCAAGGTGGTGGGGCAAGGTACGCCGGCGGGCTGCCAACAAACGTGATTGGCGCTATGCTCAGGGTCTGATTTCAGGAAATTCACCATGCGCTTACCTCTGCTGTTACTGGTCCTGGTCTCCATGAGCGGTTGTGCAACGAGCCCACTGCCCCCGGTCGATCCGAACATGGCGTGGATCGATTTCGCTACCCCCATGCCGGGCGGCAAAATGCTGATGGCTGAAAGCCTGGATGGCCAGCGATTGCGAGACGGCCGGTTCTTTCAGGTTTCGCCGGGCAGCCACGAACTGAAAGTGCGCTTCGACTTCGAAGTGTTTAGCGGTGGTGGGCTGGGCATGCAAGCCGAACCGCAAGAGCGGCTGTGCTACATGCTCGTGCGTTATGACCATTTCGAGGCCGGCCAGCGCTATCGGCTGGAGGCTCGCAACCTGGCGTTCACGCCCAGCGCCCGGCTCTATGACGCCAAGCGTCAAATCGTGGCCGAAGAGCGACAAATCAATTGCGTTCCGTAGCGTGTTCTAGCGGTCGTTCTTCTGGTAGATGATTTTCTTCGTGCCGTTTTCGCAAGTGCCCACCACCATGTTCTGATCGTGGACTTCGTCGTTGGTGACGATTTCCAACGTGTAGGACGATACGTTATTGGCTTGGATCTTCGCTTCGATTTCCGCTTTCAGCTCTTCACAGGATTTCGGTTCGGCAAGCGCAGATGCAGCGAATGCGCAACCGATGACCACCAGGGCTGATCGTTTCATGTTCGAATTCCTCATGGCAGCGCGCACTGCCTGTGCGCTGAAACTGCAGGTTTCATTCGACCATAATTGCGCCAGGGTAAACAGCTCGACCGTATTCAAGAAATCGCAGCCCTCGGCAGCGCCTGCGAAGGCTGCGACCCTTTCATGTGTCAGCTCACCAGCGTCGCATCCAGGGTGATCTGGGCGTTCAGCACCTTGGAAACCGGGCATCCTTCCTTGGCCTTCTTGCTCAGTTCGTCGAATTGCGCCTGGCTGGCGCCGGGGATTTTCGCCTTGAGCACCAACTTGACTGCAGTGATCGCGAAACCGCCATCGACCTGGTCCAGGGTCACTTCTGCGTTGGTGTCGATGCTGTCGGCCTTGAGCCCGGCATCGCCGAGGATCATCGAAAAGGCCATGGAAAAGCAGCCGGCATGGGCCGCGCCGATCAATTCCTCTGGGTTGGTGCCCTTGCCGCCTTCGAAGCGCGCCTTGAAGCCGTAGGGCGCTTCGCGCAGCACACCGGTTTCCGTGGAGATGGAACCGATACCGGTTTTCAGGTCACCTTCCCAATGAGCCGATGCTTTCTTGATGATAGCCATGTCTGCCTCCTGAAGATCCGGCGCGCGAGACGCGCCTGGGTATTTTTTTAGCTGTCTGGGTTGTGAGGATAGACCGCCCGGAAAAGTTCACCTTGTCGATTAGCCGACGAATTTAGTAGGAAAATTCTTCGCAGCTATTGAAACTCGGGTATATGCCCACATTGCATGGAACACACCTTTAGAAAACGGCAGGCTTTTGCCCTCGGGAAAAGCCCGGAACGCCGTTGGAGATCCCGGCCCATGAAACAGCTGTCCGACGTGAAATTCTCAACCCTCGACCTGGTGCCTGTCCGCGCCGATGGCAATGCTGCCCAGTCCTTGCGCAATTCGCTGGACCTGGCGCAGCACGTGGAAAAATACGGTTATACCCGCTTCTGGGTGGCCGAACACCACAACATGGACGGTATCGCCAGCTCCGCGACGGCGGTGCTGCTGGGTTATCTGGCGGGGGGGACTTCGACCATTCGTGTCGGCTCCGGCGGCGTCATGTTGCCCAATCACGCGCCGTTGATCATCGCCGAACAGTTTGGCACGCTGGAAAGCCTCTACCCGGGTCGAATCGACCTGGGGTTGGGGCGTGCGCCCGGTTCCGACCAGATGACTGCTCGGGCGCTGCGTCGCGAGCGCTCCGGCAGCGCGGACGATTTCCCCGAAGACGTGGCCGAACTGATGCGCTACCTCGGCCCGCGCACCCCGGACCAACGCATCATCGCCATGCCCGGCACCGGCACCAACGTGCCGGTATGGTTGCTGGGGTCGAGCCTGTTCAGTGCGCAACTGGCCGGTGAACGCGGTTTGCCCTACGCGTTCGCCTCCCATTTCGCACCGCGCTACATGCACGAGGCAATTCGCATCTACCGCAACCATTTCAAGCCGTCGGCAGTGCTCGACAAGCCTTATGTAATGCTCGGCGTGCCGCTGGTGGCGGCGGATACGGATGAACAGGCCGATTACCTGGCGACGTCGGTGTATCAGCGGATCCTGGCGCTGATGCGCGGCCAGAGCCTGGTGCAGCGTCCGCCGGTCGAAACCATGAACGGCCTCTGGTTGCCCCATGAGAAAGAAGCGGTTGGCGATTTCTTGGGACTGGCCATGGTCGGCGGTCCGCAGAAGATTCGCGCCAAGCTCGACGTGCTGATCGAGCAAACCCAGGCCGATGAGCTGATTTTCACCAGCGACCTGTACGAGCATGCCGATCGTTTGCACTCATACGAGTTGCTGGCGCAGGTTATGAAAGGCTAATGACGCGCATAAAAAAGCCGACGCACTGCGTCGGCTTTGACGTTCGAAAAGAATCACTTTTTATAGACGATTTCTTTCGTACCGCCCTCACAGGTGCCTACGACTTTTCCGTCGGTCGTTGCGCCTTTATCGACGATTTCCAGCGAATAACCTGACACGCCCCTGGCATCCAGCTTCGCCGCGATTTCGCTTTTCAGCGCTTCGCAGGGCTTGCCGGCCGCAAACGCACCACCGGCAAGGCTCAGCAAACCCAGGGCTACCATCAATTTTTTCATCGCTCGCACTCCTTGGTCGGATCAAATAGGGCAGGTATGGGAAAAACAGAATGCGCGTACCATAGCGCATCGCCATTCCCTATGGCACTCCGCCAGCGTGCAAGTTCATCGTTCCTCAGCTATTCACAATCCGGAACCCGACTTTGAGGGTGACCTGAAAGTGCGCGGCCCGGCCGTTTTCGATGTGCCCGCGGGTTTCCGTGACTTCGAACCACTCCAAGTGCTTGAGGCTTTTGCTGGCCTCGGCCAGGGCGTTATTGATGGCGTCTTCAATGCTGGTGGGAGACGAGCCGACCAGCTCGACTTTTTTGTAAGTGTGATGATCACTCATGAGGTTCTCCTTGGTTGTTTTTAACAGCCTAGCAGCGATTTTTCGTCATACGTGTGTCGCCGTTTGCGCACTGAAGTTCAGATTTACTGCACTTTCAGAAACGACCGCAGTCCCAATTCACACACGCCACTCAACCACTGCAGGAGAGAGCCACCATGGCCAGCAATTCGTTACGCAAAGCCTCGTTGCAAAGCATGGAAGCGGAGATCGAGAGTCTGCTCAAGTCGTTGGAAAGCCTGAAGGACGATGCTTCGGACGAGTCGCGTAAGACCCTCAAGTCGCTCAAGGCCAATGCCGAGAACGCCCTGAAACATTCTCGCCATCTGCTCAGCGACGCGTATGAAGAGGTCAAGGTGAAAACCCGTGAAACCGGGATCGCCACACGCGACTATGCGCAGGAACACCCATGGACCACAGCGGGTGTCGCGGTCGGTGCGCTTGGTTTGCTGGCTGCTTACTTGCTGTGCAAACGCGGAGACTGAGTCGGTTGGCTCAGCTCATGCCTGAGCCACTGGGCCAATTGCCGAGCACGTCCATCTGCGGCGCGCTTGGGTAGCCACAACGCCAGTCGCGCCGCCGTTTCATCGAAACCCCACGGCGCGACCAGGCGACCGGCGCGCACGTCCTCAGCCACCAGCGGCTCGGGCGCGATCGCCACGCCGAGCCCCGCTACGGCGGCCTCCAGCAAATAATACAGATGCTCGAATCCTTGCCCGAACTTCAATACCCGGGGATCAAGGTGGTTTTGCTGTGCCCAGGTCGGCCAGGCCTGTGGGCGGGAGGTGGTGTGCAGCAACGATTCGTCCAGCAGCGCGCTGGCCGGTGCGGTCTGCAGGCGGGCAAATCCGGCGTAGTGCGGGCTCATCACGGGGCCGATCCGCTCGCTCACCAGTTCATACACCTGCATGTCGGCCGGCCAGGGTGGTTCGGCGAATACCAGCAAGGCGTCCAGTCCCGGTCGCCTGGGGTCCAGGTCGCCCTCGCCGGCGGACAGGTGCAGGCGCAAATCCGGCAGGTCGGCATTGAGCCTGCCCAGGCGGGGAATAAACCAGCGCGCCAGCAAGCTTCCCGAGCAGCCCAGGACGAACGGGGCATCGGCGGTGCTTTGCGTCAGTTCCGCGCACACGCTGCGTAACCGCTCGAACGCGTCAGTGCTGGCATCACGCAGGCGCATGCCGGCATCTGTGAGTTTCAAGCCGCGTCCATCCTTGATGAACAGGCTGACACCCAAATGTTCTTCCAGCACCTTCAGCTGTCGACTTACAGCGCCATGGGTGACGTGCAGCTGTTCGGCCGCCTGGCTTACGCTGTTCAGGCGGGCGGTGGCCTCGAAGGCGCGCAAGGCGTTGAGCGGGGGAAGGTCGTGGCTCATGTGATCTGTGAGATTTTCTGACAGGTTGTGGCGATCTTATCGGTTTTCAGTGGCGGATGTCAGGGGTAGAGTGAACCTCATTGTCTTTCAACGCATTTGCTTGGAGCGCCCGATGACCCAGTCCACGACCCCCTTCAACCTGCGCAGTGGCCCCGACGCCAACGGCCTGTTCGGTGCGTTCGGTGGCCGCTATGTGGCCGAAACCCTGATGCCGCTGATCCTTGATCTGGCCCGCGAATATGAAGTGGCGAAGGAAGATCCTGCCTTCATTGAGGAATTGGCCTACTTCCAGCGCGATTACGTCGGTCGTCCAAGTCCGCTCTACTTCGCCGAGCGCCTGACCGAATACTGCGGCGGCGCCAAGATCTATCTCAAGCGTGAAGAGCTGAACCACACCGGCGCGCACAAGATCAACAACTGCATCGGCCAGATCCTGCTGGCGCGGCGCATGGGCAAGAAACGCATCATCGCCGAGACCGGCGCCGGCATGCACGGCGTGGCGACCGCCACCGTGGCCGCGCGTTTTGGCCTCGATTGCGTGATCTACATGGGCACCACCGACATCGAGCGCCAGCAGGCCAACGTGTTCCGCATGAAGCTGCTGGGCGCCGAAGTGATCCCGGTGGTCGCGGGTACCGGTACCCTGAAAGATGCAATGAACGAGGCCCTGCGCGACTGGGTCACCAACGTTGACAGCACGTTCTACCTGATCGGCACCGTGGCAGGCCCGCATCCGTATCCGGCGATGGTGCGTGACTTCCAGGCCGTGATCGGCAAGGAAACCCGCGATCAACTGCAAGCCCAGGAAGGTCGCCTGCCGGACAGCCTGGTGGCGTGCATCGGCGGCGGCTCCAACGCCATGGGCCTGTTCCACCCGTTCCTGGACGACAAGAGTGTCGAGATCATCGGCGTTGAAGCCGCCGGTTATGGCATCGAGACCGGTAAGCACGCGGCGAGCCTGAACGGCGGCGTCCCCGGTGTATTGCACGGCAACCGCACCTTCCTGTTGCAGGACGACGACGGTCAGATCATCGACGCCCATTCGATTTCCGCAGGTCTCGACTACCCCGGTATCGGTCCGGAACACGCCTGGTTGCACGACATTGGCCGCGTCCAGTACACCTCGGTGACCGATGCCGAAGCCCTGGAAGCCTTTCACAAATGCTGCCGACTGGAAGGGATCATTCCTGCATTGGAAAGCGCCCATGCCCTGGCAGAAGTGTTCAAGCGCGCACCCAACCTGCCGAAGGATCACCTGATGGTGGTCAACCTGTCCGGCCGTGGCGACAAAGACATGCAAACCGTGATGCATCACATGGAACAGTCCCAGCAGGAGAAACACTGATGAGCCGCCTGCAAACCCGTTTTGCCGAACTCAAGGAACAAAACCGTGCTGCCCTGGTGACGTTCGTCACGGCTGGCGACCCGGACTACGACACGTCGCTGGCAATCCTCAAGGGCCTGCCAGCAGCCGGTGCCGATGTCATCGAGCTGGGCATGCCGTTCACCGACCCGATGGCCGACGGCCCGGCGATCCAGTTGGCGAATATTCGTGCCTTGGGCGCCCAGCAGAACCTGGCGAAAACCCTGCAGATGGTTCGTGAGTTCCGCAAAGACAACAGCGAGACACCACTGGTGCTGATGGGGTACTTCAACCCGATCCACCGTTATGGCGTGCAGCGTTTCATTGGCGAGGCGCTGGAATCCGGCGTGGATGGCCTGATCGTTGTGGACATGCCGCCCGAGCACAACAGTGAACTGTGCGAACCGGCCCAGGCAGCTGGCTTGGATTTCATCCGTCTGACCACGCCAACCACCGACGACGTGCGTTTGCCGACGGTGCTCAACGGCAGTTCGGGCTTTGTATATTACGTGTCGGTGGCGGGTGTGACTGGTGCCGGTGCCGCGACGTTGGAGCACGTGGAAGAAGCCGTGGCGCGCTTGCGTCGCCACACCGATTTGCCGATCAGCATTGGTTTCGGTATTCGTACGCCGGAGCAGGCTGCGGCTATCGCACGATTGGCTGATGGGGTGGTGGTTGGCTCGGCGCTGATCGACCATATCGCCAATGCCGATACGGCGGAACAGGCGATTGATGGCGTGTTGAGTTTGTGTGCCGCCCTGGCTGATGGTGTGCGCAAGGCACGTGTCAGCTGATTGTCGATTCGACCCGCAGCACGAAAAAAGGGGTTCAGAGCTTGGTTCTGAACCCCTTTTTGTTATCGCTTCAAGCAGTGCTCGTCAGGGCAATTCCAACCCGCCCCCGGCCTTGTGCAGTTTGCGCAAATGCTCGCCGATCGCTTTCACATTGGCCTCGCTGGCAGCAATTTCAGCGGCGCGACTCGGCTCAAGCAATGCCCGGACTTCCTTGTCCAGGTCGCCTGTCAGCGTTTGAAGCTGTTTCTGACGCAAGCTGCTTTCCGATTCCAGGCGTTGCCACTCGCTGGGTTGTGGCAAGCCGTAGCCGCTGCTGCCCAGCAGTTCGGCCGGACGGCTCAGGAAGCCGCTGTTGGCGAGGATCTGCTGCAGCGTCGCGTTAGCCCTTTCCATTCCGCCGTTTTGCAATTCACGGGCGCCGAGGTAGCGCTGTTTGACTTCATCCTGCGCCAACAACAATTGCCGGCGATAACTGGCTTGTTCCAGCAGCAACAATGCCGCGCTGGTGCGCAGGTCGGCCTGTTCGAACCAGACGCGGCGTTCGGCGGCATCCAGGGCCAGCCAGTCTTCCACCGTTTGCTGCTTGATCGGCAGATACCTCTTCAGCACATCGAACATCGCCTGGTAGCGCTCGCGGAACGAGTCGAAGCGGTAGCCCAGGCGCAAGGCTTCCTTGGGATCATCCAGCACACTGGTATCCGCCAGGCCCCGGCCCTTGAGGACTTCCAACAAGCCGTTGGGCATGATGCTGTCCAGGCCGTTGAGCTGCGCGTTGTTGCTGCCGCTGCGCAGCAGCTTCAAGCTTTCCACTGCGCAGTTATTGGACAGGAAGTAATAGTTGCCGTCGTAGCTCCAATGCATTTCGGCGGCGTGCTCGACCGTCTCCTCGATCTCGGTGCGCGACAGGTTCAGCGGCACCGACGCCAGGCTGCGCAGCTCGGTCTTGGTGTATTCATCGATCACCTGGGCCAACGGCAATACGAACAGGCGCGACGGGTATTTGCCAACCAGCCCGTCCCAACTCGATAGCTGCACATCGCCGACGAAGGCGCGGTACGACAGCACCAGGTGTTGGTCCAGATCCAGTCGGCAGTCCGGGCCACGTGGGCGACCCGGTGCACAGATCACCAGCCGGAGCATGCTGTGGCCCCAGCGGCTCACCCAGTTCTGGTTGGCTTCGGCCAGCAGGTAATCGATGGCATAGACCCGCTCTGGATCAACTTTGCCCAGTGGGGTCTTGGCGAAGTCATTGCCGGCGTTGAGGAACGCGAACGATTGGGCGCAGGTGTCCTTGGCGGCAGGTGCCCAGCCGAAGTGTGCCTGGTAATAGCGATACAGGGCGGGGCGTCGGCAGGCGTAGCTTGGGTCGAGGAGGAAGTACTCCATGTTGACCGCGACGAACTCCTTGGGGCTGCTCGTTTCATAGAGGTCCGGGCTGCGGGCGACCTGGCGGTTGTGCTGTTCCCGCTCACCGCGCCGGCCAACGTATTGTGGCCAGCCGGCGAGGTCCAGCAAGCGAGGATCATCGCTGAGGGTGAAGCGGCGGTCGTTCTGGCCCCGGCATTCATCGGGAAGGCCGATCAAGCCGGCGCTGCTGTTGCGTCGAGTGCAACGCTGGATCAGCGTACGCTCGGCATCTGGCCATAGACGCGAGCGGTCATAAATGTGGGTCAGTTCGTGCAGGACGGTGGCGAGCATTTCCCGTCGCACGGTGCCGTGGGGGCGATGGGTCTTTTGCCTCGCGGCGCTGCCGTCGACAAGGCTGTCGAGCAGGTTGCTGTTGAGGTCCAGTTGCGACACCAGCGAGGCCTGGCCGTAGGCGTTGGCGGGCATCTGGTCGGTCCAGCCGACATCGATGCGTCGGTCCAGTCGCTCGATGAAGCGCGGCGGCAGCGCCTGCATGGCTTCATCGAGCAGCGCCTGGCTGGCCTGCTGTTGCGCCGGGCTCAGGCCTTCGACGTTGAGGTGCAGTTGCAAGCCGGCCTGGGCCAGGCTGCTCGTGAGCAGCAAGACCCCGGCCGCCAGCCAGGCGGCGAACCGCCTCACAATGCGAGGATGGCTTCGGCGAGAACCTGGTCACTGGCGTCGCGGGCTTCCGGCACGCGGGTGCGCAAGGTGTCGAAGGCGGCCTCGAGATGAGCGCCACGAATTTCACCATTGCTGGCGACAAAACTGGCCGCATCGTCGTGGGCTTCGCGGACGATTTTCGAATCACGGATGGAGGTGGTGGTGTCGGAAGTGAAATCGATCGTGCGCTGGGAAGCGCGAACGATGATGTTACTGGTGGCTACCAGGGTATGTGCCTGGGCCACATCGGCCAACACCAGCAGGCCTAGGGCGGCAGCAATCAGCGGGCTACGCATGGAACGACTCCGGAGAAATAAGGATAACTATTGGACGAGAATTGCCTGTGCCAGTTCAAGGTCGCTGACGTGAAGTTTTGGCTGGGTTCGGCGCAGGTAATCCAAGGCCGATTCCAGTTGTGCACCTCGCAGTTGCCCGTCGCTGGCGACGAATGCCGCGGCGTCATCGTGAGCGGCGACGATCAGTTTATGGTCGAAGGGCGCAGAGGTCACCATGCTCGTGGCATAGCCGCTGACCACCACTTGCTGGGTGGACACATCGAAAGCATGGGCCGGAACAGACCAGCAAAAAACTACGAAGAAAGACGCGATGAACAGATCTGAGTAAAAACGCATGGGGCTCGACGGTTGATGGCGAGCCTGAAGGCTAGCGCAAACCTGCGGGCCAGAGCCAGCGTTGAAACATCGGAACACCATTTGGCGCCCGATGTTTCATGTTGCATCAGATCACCAGGATCGCCTGGGCCAGCTGTGCATCGGTGGCGTTGAGCTGTGGTGCCTGCTGGCGGATGTAGTCCAGGGCACTTTCCAGTTTCACACCACGGATGGCGCCTTCGCTGGCCACGAAGCTGGCAGCGTCGTCACGGGCGGCTTGAACGATCTTGTTGTCACGCAGGGATGAGGTTGCATCGGAGGTCACGTCGGAGGTGGCCTTGAGTGCTCCGACGATGGAGTCGGTGGTGACGATGAAGCTGCTGGCGTTGGAGTGGGCGGCTACGGCCAGCAGGGCAACTGCGCTGAGCAGGCGGAGACGGATCATGAGGAAACTCCTTGAAGGATGGGGTGATACCGGTGCGTGTAGCTGGAAGAGGAGACGCATGCTCGACTCGCTTCGCCACGTTCGCATCGATATTAGGACAGAAAGCGTTGGCTGACAGCCCTTTGCGACGGTCACCGGCAGGATGATGCCCGCATTGGGCGCTACGGTTCAAGCTTAACTGTACTGGTATGTTTTTTGATTGTGCAGAACTGTTGTGTCTTCAGGTCTTCCAAAAAAAACGGGCCCGGAAACGACAAGACCCGTCGCGGTTTCCCGCGACGGGTCTTGTTTGTTCAATTCGGTGCTGGCGGTGGACCCGGTGGGTCAGGGCCAGCGACGCTGAGTTAGCGCCAGAACGGCTTGCTCAGCTCTTCGTAACGTTGTGCTTCGCTGATACCGGCGTCGGCCAGCAGGCGCGAATCCAGACGAGCCAGTTGATGGCGGCTGGCGATGCGGCGCTGCCACAACATCAGGTTAGCGATAACGCGAAGAGGCAGAGAAGCCTGGTTTTTTTCAGCTTTGTCTTCGAAAAACAGCTCGGAACTGAGTGTACGTTCCATGGTTGACATCCTTCCGCTTGTGGCGGGATTAGGTAGTGGTTTAACTGGTGCCCATGATCCTCTCGTTTGGCCAGTCTCTCTAGATACAGTTCACCTGTATTGTGAGAGACCAGTTAACTGTTAAAGAGCGGTGTACTGGTCAATATTGAGGCAACTGTACCTGTCTGCACGTTATTGGTGCGTTTTAGGTGATTGTTTGATGTTTTGTGGGAAAAGACTGTAAGAAAACACCGGTACAGCAGTACAGTTTTTGTTGCATCAGGCTCGAGTGAGGGCCTTCAAGCAAAACTGTATTTGCGATAGCGGTGATCCAGCTGTATCAGACGGCCAACATGCGCCCGGTTTCTTCTAGGTTGACGTGCCAACTCAGTGCATCGCGCAGGATATGCGGGGTGTGCCCACCCAGGGCGCACGCTGCTTCGAAATAATCATTCAACGCTTGGCGGTAGGACGGGTGCACACAATTGTCGATGACCACTCGTGCCCGCTCCCTTGGCGCCAGGCCACGCAGGTCGGCCAGGCCGATCTCGGTCACCAGGATGTCGACATCGTGCTCGGTATGGTCCACATGGCTGACCATCGGCACGACACTGGAAATGGCGCCGCCCTTGGCAATCGACTTGGTCACGAAAATCGCCAAGTGGGCGTTGCGGGCGAAATCCCCCGAACCGCCAATGCCGTTCATCATCCGAGTGCCGCAGATGTGGGTGGAGTTGACGTTGCCGTACAGGTCGAACTCCAGCGCGGTGTTGATACCGATGATGCCCAGGCGGCGTACGACCTCGGGATGGTTGGAGATCTCCTGTGGGCGCAGGACCAGTTTGTCCTTGTACCTTTCCAGATTTCCGAATACATCGGCGTTGCGTCGACTCGACAGCGTGATAGAGCTGCCGGAGGCGAAGCTCAGCTTGCCAGCGTCGATCAAGTCAAATGTCGAGTCCTGCAGGACCTCGGAATACATGGTCAGGTCTTCGAACGGGGAATCGATCAGCCCGCACATCACGGCGTTGGCGATGTTGCCAATCCCGGCCTGCAACGGCCCGAGCTTGTTGGTCATGCGCCCGGCCGCAACTTCCTGCTTGAAGAAGTCGATCAGATGATCGGCGATGGCCTGGGTGTCGCTGTCCGGTGACGCGACGGTGGAAGGCGAGTCCCCTTGGTTGGTGATGACAATGGCGGCAATTTTTTCCGGCGGGATCGGGATGGCAGGGCTTCCAATGCGATCGTCGACCTTCACCAGGGGGATGGGGGTGCGGGTCGGGCGATAAGTCGGGATATAGATGTCGTGCAGCCCTTCCAGGTTCGGGTTGTGGGCCATGTTGATCTCGATGATCACTTGCCGGGCGAAGATGGCGAAACTGGCCGAATTACCTACCGATGTGGTCGGTACGATATGCCCTTGCTCGGTGATGGCCACCGCTTCGATCACGGCAATGTCGGGCAGCTTGAGCTGGCCGTTGCGCAGTTGTTCAACGGTTTCCGAGAGATGCTGGTCGATGAACATCACCTCGCCTGCGTTGATCGCTTTGCGCAACGTGCTGTCGACCTGGAATGGCATGCGCCGCGCCAGCACGCCGGCCTCGGTGAGTTCCTTGTCGAGGTCGTTACCCAGGCTCGCGCCCGTCATCAGGCTGATTTTCAGCGGAGTGACCTTGGCGCGCTCAGCCAGGGCGTGGGGCACTGCTTTCGCTTCTCCGGCGCGGGTAAAGCCGCTCATGCCGACGGTCATGCCGTCCTGAATCAACAAGGCTGCTTCGGCAGCACTCATCACTTTATTCAATAACGAAGGCAAGCGGATGCGATCACGGTACATAGGTTGTTATCTCGGGCTGGAAAGCAAGATGCGCAGTCTAGTGAATTCGCGCGGTGCCCGACCCGCTACAAAGGTCGCATTTAAGGCCTCTATTACGGGCGTTTCAGGCAAAACATTATTACCGGATCGGTAACGTTCGGCCTTGATACAAATCAAAACGCCCCGACGAGTCGGGGCGTTGATGGCGAAGCCGTGAGCGTTATTCCACTGCTTTGACCATGTCTTCGATGACTTTCTTGGCGTCACCGAACACCATCATGGTCTTGTCGAGATAGAACAGCTCGTTGTCCAGGCCCGCATAGCCGCTGGCCATCGAGCGCTTGTTGACGATGATGGTCTTGGCCTTGAAGGCCTCGAGGATCGGCATGCCGGCAATCGGCGACTTCGGATCGTTCTTCGCCGCCGGGTTGACCACGTCGTTGGCGCCGAGCACCAGCACCACGTCGGCCTGGCCGAACTCGGAGTTGATGTCTTCCATCTCGAACACTTGGTCGTAAGGCACTTCGGCCTCGGCCAGCAAGACGTTCATGTGCCCGGGCATGCGACCAGCCACCGGGTGGATCGCGTATTTGACGGTTACGCCGTGGTGGGTCAGCTTCTCGGTCAGTTCTTTCAACGCGTGCTGCGCCCGGGCCACCGCCAGGCCGTAGCCCGGCACGATGATCACCGTGTCGGCGTTGGTCAGCAGGAAGGTCGCGTCGTCAGCCGAGCCGGATTTCACTGGGCGGGCTTCTTTGGAGCCTGCCGGGCCAGCAGCATCTGCGGTGTTGCCGAAACCGCCGAGCAACACATTGAAGAACGAACGGTTCATCGCCTTGCACATGATGTACGACAGGATCGCACCGCTCGAACCCACCAGCGAACCGGCGATGATCAGCATCGAGTTGTTCAGCGAGAAGCCAATGCCCGCTGCGGCCCAACCGGAATAACTGTTGAGCATCGAGACCACAACCGGCATGTCCGCGCCGCCGATCGGGATGATGATCAGCACGCCCAGAACAAACGCCAGGGCCAGCATCAAGGCGAACGCGCCGAGGTTGCCGGTGAACATGAACATCAGGCCCAGGCCCAGCGTGGCAAGGCCCAGGATCAGGTTGAGCTTGTGCTGGCCACCAAACTGTACCGGTGCGCCCTGGAACAGGCGGAACTTGTACTTGCCCGAGAGCTTGCCGAACGCGATCACCGAACCGGAGAAGGTGATTGCACCAATGGCTGCGCCGAGGAACAGCTCCAGACGGTTACCGGCGGGGATCGAATCACCCAGCTGCTTGACGATACCCAGGGACTGCGGCTCGACGACGGCGGCGATGGCAATGAACACCGCCGCCAGGCCGATCATGCTGTGCATGAACGCCACCAGCTCCGGCATCTTGGTCATCTCGACGCGCTTGGCCATGATCGAGCCCGCGGTGCCGCCGATCAGCAGGCCGACGATGACGTAGCCGATGCCGGCAGTCGCCAGCTCAGCACCGAGCTTATAGATAAGGCCCACAGTGGTGAGCACCGCCAGCGCCATGCCGAGCATGCCGAACAGGTTGCCACGGCGAGAGGTGGTGGGGTGGGACAGGCCTTTGAGGGCCTGGATGAAGCAGATTGACGCGATCAGGTAGAGCGTCGTTACCAGGTTCATGCTCATTACTTGGGCGCCTCTTCTTTTACGGCTTTCGGGGCTTTTTTCTTGAACATCTCGAGCATGCGGCGCGTCACGAGGAAGCCACCGAAGACGTTCACCGCGGCCAGGGCCACGGCGAGGGTGCCCATGGTCTTGCCCAGAGGCGTTACGGTCAGTGCGGCAGCGAGCATGGCGCCGACGATCACGATCGCCGAAATGGCGTTGGTCACCGCCATCAACGGCGTGTGCAGTGCAGGTGTCACGTTCCAGACCACGTGGTAACCGACATAAATCGCCAGCACAAAGATGATCAGGTTGTAGATACCGGGGGAGATAAGCTCTTCCATTGTCTGAATCCCTGCTTAGGCGTTTTTACGGATGACTTGGCCGTCGCGGCACATCAGGCACGCGGCAACAATGTCGTCTTCCAGGTTCACGTCGAACTGACCTTCCTTGGTGAAGACCAGCTTCAGGAAGTCCAGCAGGTTACGGGCGTACAGCGCCGAAGCGTCGGCCGCGACTTCACCGGCCAGGTTGGTCGGGCCGCAAATGGTCACGCCATTCTCGATCACGACCTGGTCGGCCACGGTCAGCGGGCAGTTACCGCCCTGGGCTGCCGCGAGGTCGATGACCACCGAGCCAGGTTTCATCTGCGCGACGGTTTCGGCACTCAGCAGCGTCGGTGCCTTGCGGCCCGGAATCAGTGCGGTGGTGATGACGATATCCGCCTGCTTGGCGCGCTCGTGCACCGCTTGGGCCTGGCGCTGCATCCAGCTGGCCGGCATGGGCCGGGCGTAACCACCGACGCCGACGGCGCATTCACGCTCTTCGTCGGTTTCGTAAGGCACATCGACGAATTTGGCGCCGAGGGATTCGATTTGTTCCTTGACCGCCGGACGCACATCCGAAGCCTCGATCACTGCGCCCAGGCGCTTGGCGGTGGCAATCGCCTGCAACCCCGCCACGCCCGCGCCGAGAATCAGCACGCGCGCCGCTTTCACGGTGCCCGCTGCCGTCATCAGCATCGGCATGAAGCGCGGATAGTGATGAGCGGCGAGCAGCACGGCCTTGTAGCCGGCAATGTTCGCTTGAGACGACAGCACATCCAGGCTTTGGGCACGGGAGGTACGTGGCGCAGCCTCAAGGGCGAAAGCGGTAATGCCGCGTTCGGCCAGCTTGGCGATGGTTTCGTTGTTGAACGGATTGAGCATGCCCACCAGAACGGTGCCGCTCTTGATCAGCGTCAGTTCGCTGTCGCTGGGGGCCACCACCTTGAGGATCAGTTCGGCCCCGAATGCATCACTGGCGCTGCCAATGGTTGCGCCCGCCGCCTCATAGGCACTGTCAATTACGCTGGCCTTGATACCGGCGCCGCTTTGGACAGTGACTTTATGGCCTTGGCCGATCAACTTCTTGATGGTTTCCGGGGTAGCAGCAACCCGTGTTTCACCCGTTTGGGTTTCGAGGGGAACACCAATGTGCACGTCAAATCTCCTGCGTGATCTTATTGAGTAAACCCAGGCACTTCGGATGGTGCGGCTGGGGCGGCCGATCAGCACGATCCCGCCAAACTAGGCGGGGCGCGGCATTTTGCAGGCGAAAATTCAGCCCTTCAAGGGATTATGACGGGTGACGGAAAATTAACTACAAGTCACCCTGTGACCGAATGTCGCAATTATCGAACGGCAGCCCTTGTGGGCCGTGCTTTCCAAGGATTCAGGTTCAAATTGACAATTTTTCCCATCGGCCAGATGAATAAGCGCTGATGCATTGCGCGATATGGCTCCAGGCCATGTATTTAGACGCTTTGGAGACTACTGCACGGGGTCGGTAACAGATTGACTGAATGCGACATAAACTTATATCTGTAGCGACCTCTGTTAGTTTACTACCTAAGTCTGTTTTTGTTTTTTTATTAATAATCAATAAGATAGCCGTTGGCTTGTTTCACGAGCCAGTCACGAAAAGCCCGAAGGGAGGCGGATTCGACCTTTCGCTCCGGAATCATCAGGTAATAGGCCTTGATGCTCGACAGCGCGTTACGGTTGGCCACGACCAGTCGTTTCTCTGCCAGTTCGCGTTGAATCAAAAAGGGCGGAATCAGCGCGATACCCATGTCGTGCATAGCCGCTTGGGCGAGCATGGAGAATAGTTCATAACGCGGCCCTGTCAGGTCTCGCGCAATATTCAGGTTCTGGGCGTTGAACCACTGGCGCCACGCATACGGGCGAGTCGTCTGCTGGAGCAAGGGCAATTCGGCGATGGCCTCTGGTGTCAGGCTCGTCCGGCCTCCCAGTAAGGTAGGGCTGCATACCGGCATCGGATTTTCGCCCATCAGCTTGTGGGATTCGGTGCCGGACCAGTCCGCATCACCAAAATAGATAGCGGCGTCAAACTCTGTGTCCGCAAAGAGAAAGGGCCGTGTGCGGTTGGTCAGGTTGACGGTGACTTCCGGATGCTGCTGCTGGAAATCCTTGAGGCGTGGTAGCAGCCATTGAGTGCCGAAAGTTGGCACCACGGCCAGTTCGATCACGTTCGCACCGGTATGCCCCATCACCGAAAGAGCGTCGCGCTCGACGGCATCCAGTTGGGTGGCAACTCGACGGCTGTAGGAAAGGCCGGCTTCGGTCAGTTTGACGCCTCGACGTGAGCGTCGGAAAAGCTCCACGCTGAGGAAGTCTTCCAGGCTGGCGATTTGTCGGCAGATAGCGCCTTGGGTAAGAGAAAGCTCGTGCGCCGCCTTGGTGAAGCTCTCATGACGTGCGGCAGCCTCGAAACTGATCAGGGCGGTGGTGCTGGGGATTTTACGGCGCATGTACACAAGCCTCACTCAATATCGACATAAACGGGGTTTATGGCGTTTACGGAGTGAGAAATTAGCACAAGATAGTGCGCAATCCTCGTTTGCCCTTGTAGGAAAGCGCGCCTAGGATCAATCCACGATTTTCATCTAATTGGCGAGGACTCTTTCATGGCCGGTAAAGCGAGCTTCAACTGGATCGATCCATTGTTGCTGGATCAGCAGCTCACCGAAGAAGAACGCATGATCCGCGACACTGCCGAGCAGTTCGCCCAGCAAAAGCTCGCGCCGCGGGTGCTGGAAGCGTTCCGCCATGAGAAGACCGACCCGGCGATCTTCCGCGAGATGGGTGAAGTGGGCCTGCTGGGGGCAACCATTCCTGAACAGTACGGCGGCAGTGGGCTGAACTACGTCAGCTATGGCCTGATCGCTCGCGAAGTCGAGCGCGTCGATTCCGGTTATCGCTCAATGATGAGCGTGCAGTCTTCGCTGGTCATGGTGCCGATCAATGAATTCGGTACCGAAGCGCAAAAACAGAAGTATCTGCCAAAGCTGGCGTCTGGTGAATGGATCGGTTGCTTTGGTCTGACCGAGCCGAACCATGGTTCCGACCCGGGTGCGATGATTACTCGTGCGCGCAAAGTGGAAGGCGGCTACAGCCTGACGGGTAGCAAAATGTGGATCACCAACAGTCCGATCGCCGATGTGTTTGTCGTCTGGGGTAAGGATGACGCTGGCGATATCCGCGGCTTCGTTCTCGAAAAGGGCTGGAAGGGTCTGAGTGCACCGGCTATTCATGGCAAGGTCGGCCTGCGCGCCTCCATCACTGGCGAAATCGTCATGGACAACGTATTCGTTCCGGAAGAGAACATTTTTCCCGATGTCCGCGGCCTGAAGGGCCCGTTTACCTGCCTGAACTCGGCGCGTTATGGCATCTCCTGGGGGGCTTTGGGGGCAGCTGAGTTCTGCTGGCATACCGCTCGCCAGTACACGCTGGACCGACAGCAGTTTGGGCGTCCTCTGGCTGCCAATCAGTTGATCCAGAAGAAACTGGCCGACATGCAGACCGAAATCACCCTGGCCTTGCAGGGATGCTTGCGCCTGGGGCGTATGAAAGATGAAGGCACGGCGGCGGTCGAGATCACCTCGATCATGAAGCGCAACTCCTGCGGCAAGTCCCTGGATATCGCTCGCATGGCGAGGGACATGCTGGGTGGCAACGGTATTTCCGATGAGTTCGGCATTGCTCGTCATCTCGTGAACCTGGAAGTCGTAAACACCTATGAAGGTACCCACGACGTTCATGCGCTGATCCTGGGGCGTGCGCAAACCGGTATCCAGGCGTTCTATTAATAGGAGAACGGTCATGGGCGCGCTTTCACATCTGCGGGTATTGGATTTATCGAGAGTCCTGGCCGGGCCGTGGGCCGGACAGATCCTGGCGGACCTGGGGGCTGATGTCATCAAGGTCGAGCGTCCCGGCAATGGTGACGATACGCGCGCCTGGGGGCCGCCCTTCCTTAAGGATGCCCGAGGCGAGAACACGACCGAGGCTGCTTATTATCTGTCGGCCAATCGCAACAAACAGTCGGTGACCATCGATTTCACGCGTCCAGAAGGGCAGCGGCTGGTGCGAGAGCTGGCGGCTAAGTCCGATATCCTGATCGAAAACTTCAAAGTTGGCGGGCTGGCGGCTTATGGTCTGGACTACGAGTCGCTAAAGGCGATCAATCCGCAATTGATCTATTGCTCAATCACTGGGTTTGGCCAGACGGGCCCTTATGCCAAGCGTGCCGGGTATGACTTCATGATTCAGGGGTTGGGGGGCTTGATGAGCCTGACCGGCCGCCCAGAGGGCGATGAGGGGGCGGGGCCGGTGAAGGTGGGAGTCGCGCTGACGGATATCCTCACGGGGCTGTATTCGACTGCTGCTATTTTGGCGGCGCTGGCTCATCGGGATCATGCCGGCGGCGGCCAGCACATCGATATGGCCTTGCTGGATGTCCAAGTGGCTTGCCTGGCCAATCAGGCGATGAATTACCTGACCACAGGTCATGCGCCGAAGCGGTTGGGCAATGCTCATCCGAACATCGTGCCCTATCAGGATTTTCCTACGGCCGATGGCGATTTCATCCTTACGGTGGGTAACGACGGCCAGTTCCGAAAATTCGCTGAGGTTGCAGGTCAGCCGCAGTGGGCCGACGATCCGCGTTTTGCCACAAACAAGCTGCGGGTGGCGAATCGGGCGGTGTTGATTCCGTTGATTCGCCAGGCGACGGTGTTCAAGACTACCGCCGAGTGGGTGGCTCAGTTGGAGCAGGCGGGTGTGCCGTGTGGGCCAATCAACGATCTGGCCCAGGTGTTTGCCGATCCTCAGGTGCAGGCGCGTGGATTGGCGATGGAATTGCCTCACGTATTGGCTGGGAGCGTGCCGCAGGTGGCCAGTCCGATTCGACTCTCCGAGACGCCGGTGGAATATCGCAATGCGCCCCCTTTATTAGGGGAGCATACGCTGGAGGTCTTGCAGCGAGTGTTGGGGTTGGACGAAGTCGCGGTGACGGCGTTCAGAGAGGCGGGGGTTCTATGAGTCTTCTCTTCTATATAGAGGACGATTCATAAGGGCGAAAGCAGTGGGTTTGCCAGTGTTGCGCAACTTATTGATAGAAAAGCGAAATTAAGGGTTGACGGCAGATTCTGGAAGTCTATAATTCGCCCCACTTCCGGCGCAGTCGAAACGGAAAACTCCTTGAGATTCAATGAGTTAAGT